>NZ_JBIWEY010000001.1:0-517896 GCF_044762775.1 Lysinibacillus sp. NPDC096418 | reverse complement strand
CAAAAATCTTATTAAATTTAAAGTATAAAGAAATCGGGGTTCATTTGGGTTAAGGTGCTGTAAATTTACAGCACCCCAACATTTGATTTAGAACCGTTTTAAAGAGCTTGGAAATTCAAAAAGGGGATAACTTTATGGATGAAGAAGCTAAGGTATTCCTTTCGTAAATGGTTGCTTCCTCAATCATTTTACGAAAAAAACAGCTGGAAATTTAGTTTATACGCAATTTCAAAAATGGAAATAATCGAATTTTGAAACAGAGCCAATAAAATGAAAATATAACTCATCAAATTTATTGACTTTTCAGTCGATTTATCGTTCAATTATATTGAATATAATTTCAATGAAAAAGAATTCAGTGATTGGAGGTGTTATAATGACAAAACGTATGGAACAAAAGGAACAACGAAGAATTTTAATTTTAGAATCAGCTTTAGATTTATTTATACGAAAAGGCTACGGTGAAACGAAAATTGTTGATATTGCCAAAACAGCTGACATGAGTATCGGGCTTCTTTTTCACTATTTCGACTCTAAGGAGAAGTTGTATGAGGAGCTTATTCGCATTGGGTCCAAGAAGCTTAAAATGGAGTTTGCTTTTTCGGATGATGCGCCGCTGACCTTTTTTAGAGCAGCAGCTGAGGATATATTTCAAATAATTAGTGCAAATCCAGTTGCTGCAAAAATGTTTGTACTTATGGAAAGTGCACAGCATCTAGATTCCTTATCGCCGGACGTAAAAGAAATGCTCTCAGAGGCAGATAAACTGATTAAAAAAAGCGTCCCTATAATTGAAAAAGGGCAGTTACTTGGGGAAATTAAAGCGGGTAATCCAGAAACTTTGTCAATAGCATTTTGGTGTTCTCTTCAAGGAATTGCACAGTATATCGCGTTGAATCCAGAAGTACCTTGCCCTGAAGCAGATTGGATTGTGTCGGTACTTGAAAAAAAGGAGAATGGTTAACCTTGATAACCAAAAGAAACGTAATTATTTTTACGATTATTGTGTTGGTATGCGGTTGGCTTGGCGTTTTAATAGATCTAATTATTCCTGAACAACCTAAAGGCGATACACTCGGAATGGGTATTTGGTTGATTTTGCCTTTAATTACGACAATATTCCTTCGAGCATTTGCTGGTGATGGGTGGCGAGATATAGGATTATCGCCGAATATTAAAGGTAATATAAAATGGTATATTATAGCGCTCCTTATTTACCCTGTTATTACATTTTTCATTTTGTTTATTAGTTACTTATTTGGGTGGATGGACTTTGCAAATTTTAATGTGAAGGCGCTGACATCAGCCTTCGTGGGAGGTTTGCTGATCCAGTTTATCAAAAACTTTTTTGAGGAATCTGTTTGGAGAGGCTATCTGACAAGCAAGCTGACGAAGTTAAAGCTAAATGATTTCTGGCTGTACCTTACAGTTGGTGGTATTTGGGGAGCTTGGCATATTCCCTATTTTTTAGTGTTTTTATCTGAGAGTGATATCATTAACGTTCTTCCTGTAAACAGAGTATTGTTTGCATTTGTAGGGATTGTTACGATGATTTTTTGGACAGTTATGTATACAGAGATTTATCTTATGACGAAGAGTATTTGGCCACTCGTACTGATGCACATGACAGAGGATGCTCTTGTGAATCCGCTTATTCTTGATGGATATATTAAGATTGCTCAAGGTAAAGAATTTCTAGTTTCCCCATCAGCGGGCATTTTAACGACATTACTGTATTTCGGTGTTGGGCTCTTTTTAAGAACGCGGCGGAAAAAGCAGGAAGGTGAATCCACTTTGACTTCAGTACCTTCCTTATTAATGAAAACTTAGGAAGAGATTCAGTGTGAAAAGCAACCAAATTGGAACAGAACGCTTTACAACACTAGATGGGGCTGTCTCAAAAGTCATTGAAGTGACTATTAGACAGTCCCTGTTTGTATTTGTCAGTGGCTAGTTTTTTATTGTTTTAGAAAATGGGGAAGCTCAATATGGCGATAGCTTTCAGGATGTAGTAACTGTGCAAGTTTTAATGCACCCTCTAATAAACGTGGGGAGGGGCGACAGTAGAGCCATTCTTCCATAACATGAAGCTGATTTTTTTTTACAGCAAGTAGTTCAAGTGCATTTGGTCGCTTCAATAAATGAGCTGGTTTAATGCGTTCATAAGCAACACCAACCCAGGCCATAAAAATATAATCTGGATTACGCTTGATAATATCTGACCAATCCGTTTGGACACTTGCTAATTCTACATCTTGGAATATATTTCGCCCGCCAGCAATCTCACTAATTTCAGTAAGCCAATTGGTTTTTCCAGGTGTGAAAATCGGGTTTGGCCACCATTCCCAATAAAGCGTAGGCTTAATAGTAATAGTTTGTGCAATGTTTCGAAGCTGTTCAATACAGTACAAATAACTCTTGGAAATTTCATTTGAACGTTTTTCGACGTCGCAGGCAATACCGAGTGTATGTAAATCTTCTGCAATTTCTTCTAAAGAGTTAGCGTTAAAGACGAGATGAGGGATTTTCCTTTCTTGTAGCGCTTCAATGTTTTTTTCCATCCCAGGTACGCTAAGTGATGCGAGTACAAGATCTGGCTTTAAGGACTCAAGGGCATCCATATCGATAGATAAGTCAGGTCCGAGTTTCGGTAGGTCTTGTACGGAAGTAGGCCAATCAGAAAAATCATCGACACCAACAAGTTGATCAGTTAGGCCGAGATAAGCAACTAGCTCTGTATTACTTGGACAAATTGAGATTAGGCGCATTAACAGTTCCTCTTTTCTTTTTATAAAAAGTATAGCTTGGGTCAGTCTGTGACACAATTTTAAAAAACCTTTGGAAGATAATATCTCCAAAGGTTTTTATGCGTAGAATACTACGAAACGGTTACTGTTTCACGTTGATTAGGTACAACAACAGGCCCCATCGCATTAGTAATAATTTGTTTAATATCTTCAAGTGTTGCTTTTCGTGGGTTTGTAGCTGCGCAAACATCTAACATCGCGTTTTTAGCTAAAATTTCGATGTCTTCGTCTTTTGCACCTAATTCACGGAAGCCACTTGGAATATTTAAATCTTTTGATAGACTTTCGATAACAGAAATTGCTTTTTCAGCAGCATCGCGTTTGCTTAAACCCTCTACGTTCGCGCCTAATAATTCAGCGATTTTCGCAAAGCGTTCTGTCCGTGCTGTTAAGTTGAAGCGGCATACATGTGGCAATAAAATTGCGTTACATACACCATGTGGCAAGTTATAGAAGCCACCTAATTGATGTGCGATTGCATGTACATAACCTAAAGATGCATTGTTAAATGCCATGCCTGCTAAAAATTGAGCATAAACCATTTGCTCACGCGCTTCGATGTCTGCACCGTTTGCATAAGCACGAGGTAAAAACTCAGGTATTAGTTGTAGGACTTTTTCGCCACACGCATCTGTAATTGGTGTTGCATTCGTTGATACAAATGCTTCAATTGCATGTGTTAAAGCATCTAAACCAGTTGCTGCTGTTAGTGCAGGTGGTAAACTAATCATTAACTCTGGGTCATTGATAGACACAAGAGGAGTAACATGTTTGTCCACAATCGCCATTTTTACTCTACGCGCTGTATCTGTAATAATTGTAAAGCGTGTCATTTCACTCGCTGTACCAGCTGTCGTATTAATTGCGATTAATGGAACTAATGGGTTTTGCGATTGATCAACACCTTCATAATCATGAATGCGTCCACCATTCGAAGCAATAATTCCGATGCCTTTTGCAGCATCGTGTGCACTTCCGCCTCCAAGTGAAACGATTGAATCACAGTTCTCGGCATGATAAACCGCGATACCGTCTTCAATGTTTTTGTCCGTTGGATTTGGTTCTGCTTTTGGGAAAATTGCAACTTCAATTCCAGCAGCTGTAATGATGTTAGCAATTTGTTCTGAGAGACCTAATTTGTGTAAGCCCTCATCTGTTACGATCAATGTCTTTTTCACTTCTAAATCATTTAAGCGGTTACCAACTTCTTGAATTGCACCAGGTCCAAATAAGTTTGTTGTCGGCATTACAAATTGCTTTAGAACGTCTGACATGTTTCCAACCCCTTTTTCAATGTTAGTTATTGCTTGAATGGTGATGAATCACCTTCCGAAATTTATAGTATTCTATTTTTTGTAAAAGTGCAACCAATATCTACTAATAAAATGTAAATTTTTAGTAGATACTATTGTGCAAAAAGGTTATTAGTTCTATTTTATGCAAAAAATCTAATAGAAATGCGACTGTAGATTTATAAATAGCAGGAAATTATTTTTTTGTGAAAATAAAAACAAAATAAATAGTTTTTTTCTACTATAAATATAGTGGTAATTTTATAATCCTTGTAAATATGTGCTGATTTCTGTGGGGTGTATGAAAAAACTTATATTAAGGGTTATCACATTTTTTTATTAAACCTTTTATGGAGGAAGTTTTGAACGTGCCTGTTATACAAGAGAAAATATCGAAACAAGTGCTATAATTTTTTCCTGTGAACGCTCAATTACTTCGGTATCTAAGTTGAAAGTTATAAAAATCACCTATGTTATAATCGTTTAAAAAGAGGTGATTTTTCTGAACATCTTAGTTTTAGGTGCGACAGGTAGGGTTGGAAGACGAATCGTTTCACATGCGCTTGCTGATGGACACATCGTTAAAGTATTAGTACGTACTTTAGATAAAATGCAAGTAAGTGATAAAAATCTGCATATTACCCAAGGGAATGTCTTGAACAAAAATGACGTTGAATTTGTGATGGCAGGGGTGGACCTGGTCATTAGTGCATTGAATACAGATGGAACTAATACTCTATCTCAAAGCATGCAACTGATTTTAGAAGCGATGAACAAAGAGCAGGTTAAACGAATCATAACGGTAGGTACTGCTGGCATTTTACAAAGTCGGGTGACGCCTAATTTGCTCCGCTATCAGTCTAGCGAGTCTAAACGAAAGTCAACACAGGCAGCACAAGAACATCATAAGGTTTTTGATATGTTAACCAGTTCTACAGTGGATTGGACAATTGTCTGTCCTACATATTTACCTGATGGAGAATGTAGGGGTAACTACAGAGTTGAAGAAAATTTATTGCCTGAAGGTGGAACTGTAATAACTGTGGGGGATACTGCGGAATTTACATATCAGCAAATTAAAAGTACAGAATTTTTACGAAGTCGTGTAGGAATAGCTTACTAGTTTTCCTTTTTTACAAAACAACTATATTTATTTCCATATCTTTAGATGCAAAAAAATCTAATTTAGTTTCATTTTTAATTTCAAAAAAAGAATACCAAAAACCCCTCGAACACTTGATACACAAGGATTCGAGGGGTTTAAGAAAGTGAAACAATCTAACGTTAAAAAATTAACGAGAGAAGTGCTCAACAGTTTCTTAAACCTATGTGGCTCTAGGTGTGAAGGGCACTTTTGAAAAGCGCTCCCCCAATTCTTCCCCCAAAACACCCAAAATAGGGGGGATTTCACCCATTTTTCAACGCTTCTGCAAACACGTCTGTAACTTTCTTTTTATCATCCTCAATAACATGAGCATAGGTTTCCCAAATTACTTTTGGGGTATTTCCAAGTCGTTCAGCAACAGTTGCTACATCTTCACCACTATATAGCAAAATGGATGCATGTGTATGTCTCAGTGTATGAGGTTTAACAGTTGTACCCATTTTCTCCGACAGCCGTTTAAAAGCATAAAACAAACTGTTATCCGCATAAGGTTCTCTTGTCTGTGAAGAAATAAATACATAATCATCTTTTTGTAATTGTTCCCCATCTTCTAAGAGGATTTCTAAACACCATAAACGGTACTTTTTCAAAATTTTAATTAACGGATCATCAATAGCGATAGTACGGTAACTATTCTTAGTTTTAGGTGTTCGATGACCATTTCTGTCACGAGTTCCTTCTATAGTAATAGTACCATCCGATAAATCGACATTTTTCCACTTTAATGCTAAAGCTTCTCCTCGACGGATGCCAGTAAAAGCAATAGTTCTAATAATTGCGTAAGACGTGAGTGGTTCATCTGATTCTGCAATTTCAAGCATTTTGTTTAATTGCTGGATATTCAAAACGTTTGGCTTTTCTAGTTCCTCGTCATTAATCACAACTTTCGTGAATCGGTTACGAGGAATTATTTCAGCATCTACAGCAGCATTAACTGCAACTTTAAAAACACGATGAAAAAGTCGTACTGTAGATGGTTTATATCGCTTTAATAAAGGTGTTATAAATTTACGTTTATATGTTTCCTTGTCTAATGAAGAAAGTTTCATCTTACCAATTAGCGGTTTTACCTGGTGCCGAATAATGTTTATACGTTGCTTTTGGGTTGTGATTTCCCATTCGCGTTCATTCGACTCGTACCATATATCCATCCATGCACCAACAGTCATGTTCTCATGTTCAACTTGTATCGAGTTACCACTCAGTAAAGTTGATTTCACTTCTAATAATTTTCTGAAAGCAGCAGTTTCAGATGTGAAACCTTGGCCAGTCTTTTCTTTTCGTTTACCCAGCACATCGTAGTATCGATGACGGTAAGCGTATTTTTTAGATCCATCAGTATCAATGTACCAATATAAATCTTTATCTTTTTTCGATCTGTTCATCTTTGTTTTTTTACTCATTTGACATTCCCCGTTTCATATCACGGACAGGTGTACATTAACAGGTGATAGTCTAAGCATCACTCCTTTCAGAACATCTTTACTTTTTTTGAATCTAATTCATGTAAATATTTATTATTTTTATATTGTTCTAGTCTTTTATGAGCGAAATCCCATTCGACATTGAATAACTCTTGTATTAATTGGATGGATTTATCTTCACTTTCTGGAAAGTTTACTTTTTTCAACATAAATGCTGGTACACATGCTTGTAACATGAAATTATTAGCTTTCCACTCTTGATACTCAATCCATGAATATGGCATCTTTTCTTGGCTACCACTATGAAATAAAACATGACAAAGTTCATGACAAAAATCTTGCCATAATTGTTTCGGGGAAAGTTCTTGATTTAAGAAAATATAAGCTTGGGCACCTAAAAATAAAACTTGACTAGGATTTTCCCAGTAATAAACAAAGATACCTAACTTATGGGCAATTACATTTAAATCTAGTTGTTGTGGTAAAAAAATACCTAATTTTGTATATAGACCTTCAATAAAATCTTCTGTGTATGTAGAATATGACATTAAACCATCCCCAAACTCTATGTAATAAAACGTATGTTCTTATTTAGCTTATAATAAAACCCCACTTCTAGGAAGAAGGGTAAGAAACAAAAATATTATCTTTTTTCATGTTTTATAATTTCCCAAATGTCACGTAAACGACGAACAGATTCTTCATCGGAATTAGGTAGTTCTTTATAAAAAACTTGTAATTCTGGATCATTAGCAAACGCTCGGAAAGCAGCCTCATCTATATCAAAAGGTTGTTTTTCATCTGTTTCGCACAGTATATATGCAACACTGACATCGTACTTTTCTGCTAACTTTTGAATACTACCTATCGAAATTTCATTGCGGCCTTGCTCATAGTAACCGTATGCACTCTCAGAAATATTTAAGAATTTAGCAACATCTGCTTGTGTTAATTTAGCTTCTTTTCTTAACTCTTTAAGCCTTTGCGGTACATTAGACATGATTACACCTCTCTTAAATATGTATATTCATTATACAACTATTTGTTGGGTTAGTAGGTAAATAAAAATAAAAAACAACAAATTATCTAGTTTTTCATTGACAGACAACTTTTTGTTGGGTAAGATAAAAACAACAAAAGGTTGGGAGGTGCAATTTTGGCTACAACAAAACGTCGGTTTATTCTTATAAACACTAGAAAGCAAAATAATTGGCTGCAAAAAGATGTAGTAGAGAAACTTTATAGTGAATTTAATATAACTATTAGTGAGAGCTATTACGGAATGATTGAACAAGGGGTTCGCACACCGTCTTTGGATGTTGCATTAGCTATTTCAGAACTATTTAATATGGAACCATCAAAAATTTTTTTAAATAACAAAACAACATTTTGTTGTGTTGGATAAGAAACCAAAAGGAGGTTCTTCTTGTATGTATCAATTACAAACTTTTAACTTTGATAATCAAAACGTTCGAATTGTTGAATTAAACAAAGAACCTTGGTTTGTAGCCGCAGATGTATGTAGGGTGTTAGAGCTAACTAACCCTACTGTAGCAATCGGCCGTTTAGATGATGATGAACGGTCTAAGTTCAACTTAGGGCGTCAAGGTGAAACTAATATCGTAAATGAATCAGGACTTTATGAACTAATATTCACAAGCCGCAAACCAACTGCGAGAGCTTTCAAAAAATGGGTTAAATTAGAAGTTTTACCATCAATAAGAAAAGACGGTGGATACATCGCTACAAACGAAAATGATGATGAAGCATCAATTATGGCAAAAGCCCTATTGATTGCTAATAAAACAATCGAAAACAACAAGAAAAGAATAGTAGAGCAGCAACTAATAATTGAAGTTCAAAAACCAAAAGTTATTTTTGCTGATGCTGTGCAATCTAGTCATACATCAATATTGATTGGTGAATTTGCCAAAATTCTAAAGCAAAACGGTGTAGATGTTGGGCAAAAACGTCTATTCGAATGGCTTCGAGAAAATGGTTATTTAATGAAACGTAAGGGTTCAGACTATAATTCACCAACGCAAAAATCAATGGAGCTTGCTTTGTTTGAAATTAAAGAGACACCTATTCATCACAACAGCGGTGAAATAAGCATCAGTAGAACATCAAAAATCACAGGCAAAGGACAAGCCTATTTCATCGACAAGTTCTTGAATAAGGCGGTGATTGCATGAGTGCAACTGAACTAGTTGAAGTAAAGCCTAATAACGATGCATTAGATGCGAAATATACTGAAATATTCAAAAAACATGTAACTCTTAGAAAAAAACTTGTCACTATGGAACAATTATCTGAAATGTACAGCATGAAACGTGATGCATTAGAAGAAGCATTCTTTAGTGATCCACGCGTCAAACTATACGAGCGCCGTCGCGGAAGAGGCAAGCGCTACTGGATAGCCGAAAAAGTAATTCCGATAATGGACGAAATTATTGAATATGAATGGCAATAAAAAAAATACACGGACAGGTGTACTAATAAGAACAGGAGAGGCCAGGGCAAATGGCCTCTGTCAAACTATCAATCTATTACAAATCGTAAGAGGTTGGGGCAACAACCTCTTATCTATATATTAAGTTAACTTGATGGAGATAGCTAATCCATCATGGACTAAGTCCATCATCGACTAATGGAGGAATCGAATTATGGGGGCATTATCACTTGATTTTACAAAAGTATTAAAGAAGTTTCGTGAAAGCGCGGAAATTTCGCAAGAAGAAATGGCAGAAGAGCTTAATATCACGCAATCACATGTTAGCAAATATGAATGCGGGCGCAAGGTTATAGATTTAGAAACATTTATGCGTTGGGTACAAATAACGAATTGTGAGGTACAGGCTGCGGCAATTTTATTTGGTACAGAGGTATGTGCTCAAGCAATGCATATTTTACAAACAGTACCAATGTTTATAGGAGGTTTATTCAATTGGATGCTTTAAAACTCATTAACAATCAAATAGTAAAAGAAAAAACGTGCATCGATGACTTAACCAAGGAAATCGTAATTCATACAAACGATGGTCGTTATGGACTTGCTGCTGATCGCGGTCGAGATATGCAAAACAGCATTATGCGAATCCAGCAACCAGAAAGACAAAAAGGGCTTTATTTAACAGCAATAAAGTTTGCTAGTCAAGGTATAAATGCAGAGGTGGTAAAACGTAGTGTTCAAGCTTAAAAATTGGAATCAACTTTCTTTAAAAGAACGCCTAATTTCAATCAGAAAGTGGTGAAAATACATGAATATTATAACGGGTGATTGGCTTCATCTCAACGATAAACAGCGTGCAATCGTGTTGAAATATCAAGCAAAGTCACAAAAAAATTGCAACAAAAAAGCTGCTTAATCATTGGAGTGATTAAACAGCCATACGGTTTTATGTCTACACACATTATAACACAAATTAAATCACAGATGAAAGTCTGAACTATATAGTGCGAATGCACAGAGGGAGCAAATAATGATTAAAAAATTCGAGGTTGAAGTTGTAAGAACTGATAAATATGTAATTGAAATCGATGATGCGGTAATGAACGAAAGTTGGATGGAAGATTTCTATCAACAGATGTATGAGTTCGATAGTTTAGCTAAACACGCCGAACACATCGCTCAATATCGCGCAAGATTCAACAACGGAAGTTTTTATGGTGGCTTTATTGAAGGGTATGGCGAAATTGCATTGCATGGAAAGGTTAGGCAGGATGCAAAATGGCACTTCCCAGCTGTAAACATCGCGAAGGCTGATGAAGATGATGACATTGAAGTTGAGGTAACAGAAATTTAAAACAGACGTTTGCGAGACGTAAATCTCGCTCTCGTCAAGCAGTTTGTAAATGGTTGGTTAGCCGTATCTTCAAAGGATTTTACAAGCTGCTTGATGGGAAACCATCAGAAAGTAGGTGAGTTTATGGGCATTGCACCTTTTAAGTACAAAATGCCAGAAGTACGAATTGAGACAGAAGATTTCGAAGAACGATTCAGTGATTTCGACATCATAAGCGAATTCAACGGAATCATTCTTACGCTGGTAGCTGTTGAAAATAACGTTCGTTATACATCTTATGTAACTGCATCATACGCAGAGATCTTACGCAAACAGCAGGAGGCGATAGCGTGAATCTGTTGGTAGAAAATCCAATGGTATGTAGTCAAATTGAGTACCCAACACCGCCTTATGAGCCTGTTGTCAGCTTCGAAATGCACGATGATTTTGGTAGTTTCATAGCTTTCAATGACATTTATTTTGAAATCGGTGATGCAATCGTACACATCGATAACATCTGTGATTATTTAGCTGCTGGATACAGCGATGAATCAACTTATGACATGACTGATTCAGAGTTAATCATTTATGTGGAGAAGCACTATGGCTATTCACATACAAAAAAATAAACCACTTGGCAGAGTGGCTTAAAAAACAATTTATTTGCGCTCATTATAGCGCACTACAGGAGGAATTTCAATGAACAACCTTACAGAACAGTTCAATCAACCTTCTTCCCAACAACCACAAGGGGTAATGGCACAAGCCAGTGCCTCTCGTGAGATGGAAGAAGTTAAAGGGCAAATTTTCATGGCGAAATCATTTCCGCGAAACACGTTTCAATCAGAACAACGTATTTTGGATTCTTGTAAACGTCCAGCACTTGCACAAGTTGCGATGTATCAATACCCAAAAGGTGGTACGCGTGTTATAGGTCCATCTATTCGTTTAGCAGAGGTTTTAGCGCAAAACTGGGGTAATTTATCATTCGGTATCAAAGAGCTTGAACAACGCGATGGAGAGTCCGTAGCAATGGCTTATGCGTGGGACCAAGAGACAAATGTTAGACAAGAAAAAGTGTTCGTCGTAAAGCATGCAATTGGTACAAAAAAAGGTTTGAAATTGTTAACGGATCCACGTGATATTTACGAAAAGGTAGCGAACGACGGAGCTCGTCGATTACGCGCTTGTATCCTTGGTATTATTCCAGGTGACATTGTAGAAAAAGCGATAGCAGAATGTACGTTAACGTTGCAAGGGAACAATTCAGGTCCACTTAAAGATCGCGTTGCCAAGGCTTTGAATGCGTTTAAAGAACAATACCGCGTGACGCAAGAAATGATTGAGGCTAAATTCGGATATAACGCTGATTCGTTCAGCGAATACGATTACGTAGAATTGATTAATATTTTCACTTCTATCAAAGACGGAATGTCAAAAGTAGAGGATTGGTTCGATAAAGACGCTGGTAAACAAAAAACAAGTGGTCTAGCTGCTGATTTTGAAAAAGAACAACAAGCACCAAAAACAGAGGTGAAAGCTGATGACGACAAAATTCCAGTTGAATAACCAGAACTATCACTCTATTGAATCCAATCAGTATTTTATGTCAGTGTCTCAGTTTAAAGGGGCTATGGAGTGTGAAGCACGAATGGTTGCGGAGTTGAAGGGCAAGTATATACGCCCTCACTCTTCTGCGCTAACAGTTGGATCATATACGCATGCAGCCTTTGAAAGTGACGAAGCCTTTGCAGAGTTTTGCGAAGAAAATCGTAGCGTTATTTTTAAAGCAAATGGTGGTAAATACGCTGAATTTAGCACGGCTGATTGCATGATTGAAACACTAAAAAACGATCGATTTGCAATGTTCGCAATGGAGGGTGAAAAAGAACTCATTTATACAGGTGAGTTGTTCGGTGCTGGTTGGAAAATCAAAGTCGATTCGATTAATCACCAGCGTAAAACATTCACTGATTTAAAGACCACACAATGCCTTTCTAAGCGCTTTTGGTCGGACAAGTATCAGAAGTATGTTTCGTTTGTTGAGGCCTATGATTATGTGCTACAGATGGCAATTTATCGTGAAATTATCTATCAAAACACTGGCGAGTTTTATTCACCTTATATCGTAGCAGTTACGAAGGAAACGCCACCAAATAAAGCTGTGTTGCATTTTGATGAATCACGCTTTGAATTCGAAAAAGAGTATGTGAAATCACTACTCCCAAGCATTATTGAAGTTAAAAATAATCAGAAAGAGCCAGTACGATGTGATGTTTGTGATTACTGCCGTATGACTAAGCAGCTTACAAAAACATTTGAGATTGGCTACTTACTAGATTAATGGATAACGTACCACACAAAGTCCTTCTGCCTGCTTGGATATTCCAACAGGCGAAGGATAACGATGAAATTAGACAGCTGGTGCTCTCTTACATGAGCAGGTACCCAAACTACCGAGTAATAAAGGTTAGCGGTAGCTTTGCGATTTGTGAGCGACAGGGCGGATTGATATAGGGGGATTTTAATATGGAAGCTACATTAACCAAAATAAATCAATTGAAGCAAGAGCGAGGCATCGACGTTACAAGTGAGTATGTTTTAGGTATCGATGAACCACCTGAACATCAATGTTTAAATATTGATGAAGTAATTAAACGTGTAAAAGGTGCCCTTAAAGACTGTGATTATTCAAGGGATTACATCAAAGATGAAGATTTGAGTAACGCAGAATCTTACGCTGATGATGTTTACCATGAACTGTATGACTTAGAAGATGCTATTGAAAAAATAAGAACTGAAATTGAAAACGTTCGTGCATGGGGCCAAGAGTGGAAAGACCTTGCTAAAAAGCTTATCAACGAAACGGACGTTAAGATTGAGGAATTTGTTTAACAGTAGCAAGGGCAACAGGCAAGATGATTTTTATACCTTAGGAGGGTGAAAATGAGTCAACAATATTACTTACTATCAATCAAGTATTCAAATGGCAAAAACACTGTTACATGGTGGGGGCCGAATAACAGTGGCTACACCGATGACATTGAAAAAGCCGGAATTTACAGCGAAGAACAAATACAGAAACAAAGTTTTTATTATTCGAATAAAGGCGTTATGCCTGTTCCGGTAGAAAAAGTTCAAGCAGCTACTAAGAGAGTAGTAGTTTTGAATGAAACTGAAAATACTAAACTGTTCGGTATCCATGAGCATTTGAAAACGGCAAAAGAGTATTAGTTAGGAGGGGCGAGGGCAAATGGCTAAATACAGACAAGTACACACAACGTTTTGGGATGACGGCTTTGTATTGGATCTAACACCAGAAGAGAAATACTTCTATCTGTATCTAATGACCAATGGCAATACAACACAATGTGGTATCTACGAATTGCCGTATAGAGTAATAGAAATGCACACAGGTTACAACCGCGAAACGGTGCAAAAACTGCTTCAACGTTTCGTGGATTACGGAAAAATCATATACAACGAATCGACGAAAGAAATCATGTTAAATAACTGGGCAAAATACAACTTTATCAATTCACCGAAAGTGAAAAAATGTATCGAAAAAGAGCTGCTTGCAGTGAAACATATACCGTTTGTAAGGAGCTACGTTACCTCATTGGAACAGTTAGGATACCGTATCGATACCGTATCAATACTGTTAGATGGAGAGAGTGAGCCAAAAGAATCAGAACCTAGTAATGGTGAGGGTTCGATACCGTATCCAAACCCTATAGATACCCATTCCATAGACTATGGGGAAGAAAGAGAAGAAGAAAGAGAAAAAGAAGAAGAAAAAGAAGAAGAAGGAGAAAGAGAAGAAGAAAAAAAGAGTCAGTCGTCTGTCTCTCCAATCGATAATCCTTTTCTTGAAATAAAAAACTTCTTTGATTCAACCATCCGTATTAGTAACTTTACAGATCACAAAAAAATGGACATGTTACTTGAATTCTATCCAGACCATTTACTAATTATCGAAGCAATAAAGGTGACTGCTGATAATGGAAAGTCGAATGTTGAATACGTTGAAGGAATTTTAAAAAATTGGGCTATCGAAAAAGGCATTAATACTTACGCAGACTGGCAATTGAAGGAGGCTAAGCCTAATGGAATCACTAAAGGACACAATGCAAAAGGACAGATTTCAGCAAATTCTACAGTTCATGCAGGAACAGGCATCGATGCCTTCTACGAGCAACTCGAACGAGACAAACAAGCCTGGGGAGGATAAGTGCCCAAAATGTAATGGAGCAGAGTTCGTTTTCTCTCATTACGAAGAAAAAGGTAACCGAAAATACGAGATTCATAAGCCTTGTGATTGTCGAGAGGTTAACGGTTGGAAACGTAGATTTAAAAACGCACTTATTCCAGAAGAGTTTGTTCACGCTAATTTAGAAAATTACGTTCGTGAAACAGATATGCAACAACGAATGTTTGCGATGGTGACAACCTACTTAACAACATTTCCAACTGATCGCGATGAGTTTAAAAAACAAGGTGCTCAAAATCTTGGCTTTATCGCAACTATCGGAGAACAAAGGATTCGTTCTTTACCTCCTAATGAACGCTTAGAACTGAAAAATAAACATAATAATTTTGGAATCGGTAAGACACACTTACAAATTGCGTTATCGAAACAGCTTATTAAAAAAGGTTTTAATGTGCTGGTTGTATCTGATGTTGCGTTTATGGATGAAATGATGGCAGCTAAACGAATGGATGACAATAGCGAAACATATTACGGGCTTTTAAACGATGTTTTATCGGCAGATGTACTAGTTTGGGATGATATCGGCAAAGCGAAATGGACAGAAGCTCGTGAGGGATTGTACTACCACATCATCAACGAACGTTACAAACGGAAATTACCAATCATTTTTAACAGTAATGAGGACAGGGCTACTATTGCTGAGCGTATTGGATATGCAGGAGCTAGTAGATTACTAGATAAAAATGGTGACGTATTAGAGACGGAAGGTATTGACTGGCGATTGAAATAACGAGGGGCGCACAGCCCCTTGATTGGAGGGTGAAGGGATGAACGAACAAATTCAGTTTTTGAAGGACTTACAAGAAGAGTTAAAAACACAACCAAACGATGGCAATGCAGCACCTAACTTTTGGGGCTTAATGGATTACAAGTGGATGCCTACAGCAGAAGGGTTTCATGATCGAACGTCGATTTATCTACCGAAAGACGGTGAATCATGGGAAACATCTGAACTTTACGATGATTTTATAAATAGAGAATTTGAGGTATCTGACGAGGATTTAGCGGACTTGCACTCAACTGATGCTACTGATGATGAAATGTTCTTAGGTTGGATACAGACCTTTTATGACGATGGTGCTTACATCGTTTACGAGAAGAAAGAAAGCTTCATAGTGCCAGATGCGATGTTCATTACAAAAGCAGAAGCTCAAAAACATATTGAAATGAATCATTATCATTACACAAAAGATGTTTCCATCTACACAGATGAAGCTCACACATACGCTATGACAGCTTGGAGAGCACCGAAGGTTGAAAAGTTACTCAATATCCTCATGTCGTTTGATTGGGATTCGGTGCAGGTGAAGGAGGGTGTAGCGAATGACTGAACGTAATTTCAATGGCTTAATAGTGCGTCATAGAAAATCGGCTGTGTTTTTCATGAGAGAAACTGACTTGAGTATTGAAGGTTATGTATCACCTCTTTGGAAAGATAAAACACCCGTAATTGAACCGAGTGAACTGAGCCGTAAATACGTTTTTTCTCAAGATGAGTTTCATGAATTTTTATCCTATATGGAGCAAATCGCAGAGGAAGCATGGAAGAACTTCACCCCAAAAGAAGCAGATAGCATGGGCGCTGATTACGCAGAGTATTACGATAGGGAATTTGACAACGAAGGTTCTTTATCGGTTGGTAAATACCATCTCAACATAGAAGGTCCGAAAACTAACAATCCTATTATTCGATTATATAAATTCAACAAGCGTAAATTTGAGTCGTTTGTTTATGACTTACGTAAAAAATTAGGTGGTGAATGAGGGATGAAACAAAACTACGTAGAAAGAATGGGCTTTGGTGTTACACCATACGCAATTGTTATTTGGAAAAAGGACGATGATGCTAAATCAAAATCAATCTGTTATGACAAACAAGCGTTACAAGATGCTCTAGCAAAACATGAAGTTCCTAATAGTTTCTACAGCCAGTTCGAGCCGAAGGTTTACTATACAGCGCAGGAAAGCGAGTTGATTGCATGAGACAACGAAATGGCATTCCGATTGATATTCCAGGTGCTCGTAAACAAGTACCGAAAGTTAAGACACAAAAGCCAGTTGAGTATAGCCAGTACAACGTGTATGTGACGATGTTCAAGTACGAGAATGGGCAAAACATCTGGACAATGGTTCCGTTGATGCATCCTGATTTTAAAGAGTTAAAGGCAGCAGGATACAGGATTACTGAGAAGTGGGATAAGAGGGAGGTTTCGGCATGAGTAGAGAGATTAAGTTTCGTGCTTGGGATTATAACAACGAGTGTATTATTCCTTGGGAAAAAATAAGACTTGAAAAAGATGAAGGTGAAAACACATTTTCAGTAGTGGTTTTTGATGGTGATGTTGGTGACCATTTTGATGATTTCCCTTATATGCAATACACAGGCTTAAAGGACAAGAACGGCAAGGAGATTTATGAGGGGGATATTGTTGAATATAACGATTTTAACTCATTAAGAACAGGTGGACACGCAGAGGATAAAATCATTGTCGGTAAAGTCGCTTTCAGTTGCGGTATGTGGATGGTTGAAGAAAAAAATGGTCATCACGATTTATACGAAGGTTTAGTTAATGATGAAGAATTAGAAATCATCGGCAACATTTACGAAAATCCTGAATTGCTGGAGGCAACAGCATGATCAACCGAGTCGTATTAGTTGGCCGCCTTACAAAAGATCCTGAGCTTAAATATACACCAAATGGCATTGCATCATGTCGGTTCACGGTAGCAGTTAACCGTACATTCAAAGGGCAGAACAATGAACAGGAAGCAGACTTCATAAGTTGTGTTGCTTGGCGTAAACAGGCTGAGAATCTAGCGAACTTCATGAAGAAAGGTAGCTTAGTAGGTTTGGAAGGGCGAATCCAAACAGGCAGCTATGAGGGGCAAGATGGGAAAAGAATTTATACTACTGACGTTGTAGCAGACAGCGTTCAATTCTTAGAACCAAAAGCTACAGGAGGCTCACAGAGCGCTTCAAACTATCAATCTAGTACAAATACAGGTGGAACGCATCAAAGCGGTTCACAGGGCAGTTATGGCGGTTCTACGCAACCTAATTATACAAGAGCAGATGAAGATCCATTTGCTAATAGTAAGGGGCCGGTTGAGGTTAGTGAAGATGACCTCCCGTTCTAAAAGGAGTGGTTGAATTATGAAAACGAAAAGACCATTGAAGAAAATCATTGGCGCTAGAACAAAGGTAGCACTTGAAAAACAAATAAAGGTTGAGGCACGTGGGCGCTGGTATCCAATCAGTGAAATAAAGTTTTTCGAGTTTGAACCACGCCCATACCAGGTGCTACTACGATTCGGAAAAGGGGTAGAACAATGACTTTACAAAACATAATCGATGCACAAAAAGAGCTAGATGCTCGAATTATCAAAGAGAAAAAGTTGGAAGGTATAAATGCTGATGATTTAGCAGCCAATACATTCTTAGCTTTAAAAGTTGAATTAGCTGAATTCGCTAACGAAGGACGTTGGTTTAAACATTGGAGCAATGACCAGGAGCCGAGAACGGCAGTTATTTGTCTTTGTGTAACGTGCCGAGGTTCAGGTGATGAGAATTATGAAAGAGTACAAGAAGATGCTGAATCGGGCTGTAAACATGAATTCATAAAGTGTGAAGAATGTAATGGTACGGGTGAAGTCGGTGAAAGAAATCCGTTACTTGAAGAATACGTCGATTCGGTTCACTTCTTTGTTTCTATCGCTATCCAAAAAGGTTGGGAGGATGCACTTTGGGTTTATGAGGAACAACTTGATCCTGATGAATTTGGTGGTGAATTAACAAGTTGGTTCTTGGAAATGGACTACTTCTTAAGTTTAGCGTATATCCGTAAATTCACAGAGGAAGAAGAAGCTAAGTGCGAAGATTCATTTGGATTCAAGAATAATCAATATTGCTTTAGAACAGCTTGGATTTTGTTCTTGAATATCGGTATGAATGGTTTTGGCTTTACTTGGGAGCAAATCGAGGAAGCCTACTTCGCTAAAAACAAGGTCAACCACGCACGACAGGAGAGTGGTTACTAATGAAAGCATACTCCGTTACTGAATGTGTGAGCTGGGAAAAATGCACGTTAGTATTCGCTGAAACAGCAAATGAAGCAAAAACACGAGCTTTATGTGATGAAAATATGGATGGCGTTGCTTATACAGATTTACGAGTGAATCGAGCAAAATATGCTGATGGTCATGAAAATGATAGTGAACGAGACTTAATGATTCTTAATATCCGCAATGGATGGTGGTATGAAATTGATGGCGAACACATTGATTCAAATAACATTGACGAGGCAATAGCAAACGGTTGGATTTAACTAAATAGATGCTGCTGGTAGAACGAATCTACTAAGTTTTATCAGCAGACTTAATAGAGTGCTAGTAGGAGGCAACATGAACGTACTAAAAATGACAATACCAGGTGTGACTCAGGCACAAGAAAGACCTCGTTTTAGCAGACAAGGCAAACATGTAAAAACGCATGACGCACCTAAGAGTAAATCGTACAAAGACTTTGTAAAGCTAGTAGCGTGGCAAAATAAGCCACCTGAATTGATTACAGGGCCGATTAAGCTACGAGCTGATATTTTCTCATGCCACCGAAGAATCTTCATACAGGGCCAAAGAGAGCGTTAATAGCGAGATATAAGACTATTGATGAACATGATGATGTTAGATTCGTCACTCAATATACAAATGGAGCATACACCGTTTTCGTTAATGAAGTTGGAAATGAGATTTACGCAAATGTTGCGAGAGAAGATATTCATTACCCTAGCATTTTCAATAGTGGAATCAATATTTCTGCGACAGGCACTTTAACTCCAATTGAATTAAAAAAGCATATAGAACGTTTAAATATCGCTAAAGAAACGTATAAGCAAATTTTCAATATGTTTGATGGAATAAGGATTAATTAACTGCTAAACATTTTGTTAATAACAGATAAATAATGCGAAGTAGGTGCTGTAGTGGATAGTCATACGTTTATATTTTTATTAGGGTGGTTTATTGGCGTATTAACAGGTCTTACTTACGGAATAGCGGAGGCAATGAAAAAAAGTCTTTAATAATAGATAAAAAATGTGCAGTAACAAGAGGGTGAAAAAATGAAATTTTTAGACTTGTTTGCTGGTATCGGTGGCTTTCGTTTGGGGATGGAAGCCGCAGGCCATGAATGTGTCGGCTACGTTGAAATAGATAAATTTGCTCGTAAATCATACGAGGCAATTCACAATACGGAAGGAGAGTGGACAGCTCATGACATCACAAGTGTTACAGATGACACTATTCGAGGAATCGGAAGTATCGACATTATCTGTGGAGGATTTCCGTGCCAAGCTTTCTCAGTTGCTGGCAAGCGGAAAGGTTTCAATGATACTAGGGGAACTCTCTTCTTTGAAATTATGCGCTTCGCATCTATTCTCAGACCACGCTATTTATTCCTTGAGAACGTCACAGGACTCCTCAATCACGAGGGGGGCGATACGTTCGAGACAATCATCAGAACGCTGGATGAAGTCGGGTATGATGCAGAGTGGGATTGTATTAACTCTAAAGAGTACGTACCCCAAAACAGGGAAAGGGTGTTCATTGTCGGACATTCTCGAGAATCAAGTACCCGAAAAGTATTTCCTATCGGAGAAGCATCTGGACCGGTTGATGAAAGCAGAATCACGACAGGAACACTTACTGCCAGATACCCGGAATCACAACGTGAAGGCACATATATTGAAACGTATGGGAAAGCAGGAGCAATAAACTTAGTTGGAAATATAAATCCTTCCGGCAATGGTATGAATGGACAAGTTTTCAGTAGTGATGGTTTGTCACCTACCTTGACTACAAATAAAGGCGAAGGTTTAAAAATTGTGCAACCGGTCCTAACACCTGATCGAGTAGAAAAAAGTCAGAATGGTAGACGAGTTAAAGATGTTGGTGAACCGATGTTTACCTTGACTGCACAGGACCGGCACGGAATAGCAATAAAAGAAGCAACATTACAAGGATTTGACACAGCTTATCCAGGTGATTCTATCAATTACTCAGTGCCAACATCTGAGACTCGTAGAGGGCGTGTTGGCAAAGGAATTGCAAACACACTAGACACAGGTTGTCAGCAAGGTGTACTTACAGAAGAATACCGTATTAGAAAACTTACACCTCGAGAATGTTGGAGATTACAAGGATTTCCTGATTGGGCATTTGATAGAGCTGCAGAAGTTAATTCAGACAGTCAACTTTATAAACAGGCTGGTAACAGCGTAACGGTGAATGTAATTGAAGCCATTGCGAATGAGCTTTACTGCACATTTTGAGGATAGTGTCAAATAAATAATGTGCAGTTAAAGAAACAAATTGATTTGTAAAGGAGGCAAAATAAATGAGTGCCAAAACAATATTAAAGTTGGCGAAACAAGTTCAAGAATTAGGGGCAGGAAGTGGTCATTTTACTGCTCATAACATTCAGCATACAAAAGGATTAACGTCAGTTATATCCGTTTATGACAGTATTAAGCCTGCTAATATGATTCTCGATGAATTGTATGAATGGGCTGAAAAGAATTATGAGGAAGTTAAACTTTTAATTGAGAAATTAGAGAAAGATATGAGTTGGAACGAGGGAAATCCAGTCTAACTTTCTAAACATAACGTGAAAAATACTACACAATATGAGGAAATAAAGGAGGAAGCCTTGAGTAAGCTCCAGCCGGTTGAAGAGATTACTCAAGGAAATCCTAAAAGAAAATGAAGTACAATTACAGCTTAATATATTTTGATAGATAAGTAAATAGAATATTCTGATAATTAACATATATTTGAATTTAGAGCAAATAAAAAGCCGCAGCGTGTTCAGACGCTACAGCAATAGATTGATTGATGCCCTTTGAGTTGTATCAACAATAGCATTATACCACAACGTAGGAGGGCAAACCTATATGAGAGAACAAGGGCAAACAGTAAAAGAAGTATGGTCAGAGGCAGATATTGATTATCTAGTGAAAAACTATCGCTTCTGGAAGAAAGAAATCAATCGGTTAGAAAACGTTTTATATGGTGGAAGTAGAACAATGAGTTCATGGGGCGTAGCACAGTATGGAATAGATGCAGCGATGCCAAAAGGAAGTTCTATTCGTAGCGCTGAAGAACTCAAAAGAATGGATGTACGAGAACGTGGTCAAATAGCAAGATTAGAGAAGCTACGTACTTATGTATACGCATTAGAGGTAGCCTACAATCTTATTGAGGATGAACAACTTACAACGATTTATGATTGCTTACTAGATGGAATGACGTATCGACAAATTGCAGAGCATCTATCGGCATCAAAGGATTATGTACGCTTAAAGAAACAAATTATTTTTAGCCAAATTAGCCAAAATAGCCAAGTAAGTACTATTTTGACCTACGAAAAATTAGCAGTGTAAAATGGAGGGGAGGTCGGACAGGTAAATGTTTCTTCCCTTGGTATTTATGAAAACACTAAATATTAGAAAAAGACAGACCGACGACCGACCAGCGCCTCATAAACTTGTTCGAGGCATGACATACATGGCCGGCCCATATTTTTTAAGAGATTAGGTATCTTAATAATATAAAAGGCTAAAAGGAGTGGTTACTATGTGAACTTCGTCCACTTTCCAAAATGATCAGTCAAACTTCCAAACAAGTGCACGGAAATGCACTATAAAGCTAGAACACAATACCGCAATAATACGTGGTGTAGCTCTACCACGACTTAAAAAGTGAGCTATCGACAGTTTTACCACAATAGAATAATAGACGAATGAAAGGCCCCTTGAGCGGATTCGAGGGGCCTTTATTATGCTTTGAAAACTGCACCAAACAGCCATGAAACAATCGGAGGCTAGTCGAGGGCTACTATGTATCGGTTGGAAGATTACGATACTAAATAGAGCTTACAGGGATTAGTATAGTAGGGGCGGAGTTTGGTGTGGTTTTGAGGGCAAAATGTTATTACATATTTTCCCCCTTTTGTTTTATGATTGGGTGGGAGGTGAGAAAAATGAGTGATAAACATCTTTTGAATATTTATTTTGAAAGATTAGAAAAAATAGAAGACCCTTCAGCTCTAGTGGTTACAACGCATGCTTTTTGCGAGCATATAATAAATGAAATACTAGCTGAAAGGAAAAAAACAAAAACAAAAAATAAATATATTAATAATAGTTCTTCGTATATTGTTAAGTTAGACCTATGTTATAACATGAATCTATTAGATGATGAATTATTTGATAATTTAATGAGGCTAAATACATTAAGAAATAAATGCGCTCATGGAGTAAATGTTGATTTCGAAAAAATTGACCACAATTATAATTTAGTGGACAAAATTTTTAATGTTGAAAAAGAAACTGATATAAAAAACAAAGTAATCAATATCTCTGCAAATACTCTGTTGCTTTTAAATAACCACGCAATTGAAATGGGAGTAAATTTGAAAATTTAACATCCTTCGGGGTGTTTTTATTTTGCCCTGAAAAGCCAGCATCGGTGGTCTACCCCTTACCACGAACGAACGGTGCTTGCTTTTGAGAGTGAAAAAATATGTAGGTTTGTACAACCTTCTCGCCTGATATTGTATGATTAAGTAGGAGGTGAGAAATGTGAAAAACGATACTTACGATATTATCTTAGCAATTTTAAAATACTTAGAAGAGTCTTTGGATGAGCCAAGGATTGATTTTTCTAAAGTAAACCATGAGGCATTAGGAATTTCTGAACCACGTTATGGTCGTATTATTGAGATCATGATAAATGAAGATATGATTACTGGATTAACAGAAGTAAAAATGATGGGACAAACATATCCATGTTATAAAGCTATTAGTCCTAACATTACTATGTATGGTTTAGAGTATATTCAAGAAAATAAACCATCCGCAAAGGTTTATACGATTTTAAAAGAAATAAAAGAATGGATACCTGGTTTGTAACAACCAGTACAAGTCACGTATATAAATTACGTGGCTTTTTATTTTACAAAGCAATTAGCATAACGGGGTGATGCCATTGGACATCGTAGTAACGATTCCTAAGAGTGAATATGAGAATGACGATAGAGAAACGAAGGTTTATGAACAAGGTGGATACGAGCAGTTCTGGCAGTTGCGAAACAGACCAAAGCAGCTACAAGTCAATGACCGTGTTTATTTTGTAAAGTACGGACGTGTTGAATCATCTATGAGAGTTATAAGAATAGAAACGGAGGCAGCCGCCACTTGCGAAGTAACAAATCGTGAGTGGAACGGTTGCCTTATATATTTAGATGATTTACGTAAGGAGCAAGGCCCGCCAGTGAGGGGCTTTCAAAATTTTCGATATAGGTGGTGGTGATTATGAGGGATGGTTAACTGGGATGAAATAAAACAGGAGTGGGAAACCACAAAGATTACGCTTGCTGATCTAGCTGAGAAGCATGATATTAAGTTAGGTACATTAAAGAGCCGTAAGAGCCGTGAAAAATGGTCGAGGGATGCAACTAAAAAGGATGCAACCAAAACACGAAAGGTTGCAACCATAAAAGAGGATGCATCCAAAGATGAAATCATCCATTTTACCGATGATGAAGAAAATGGCTTGAATGATAAGCAAAGCCTATTTGTCGCTTATTACGTTAAGTGTTGGAATGCTACGAAGGCATATCAGAAGGCGTACCCAGGTTGTGCTTATTCAACAGCAATGGTTGAAGGCAGTAAACACCTAAGAAACCCTAAGATTCGAGAAGAAATTACTAAGGTTAGAGATGGATTGACCGAGGATGCACTACTAGACAAACGAACACTCATCCAGAAATGGATAGACATAGCCTTCGCTGATATTACTGACTACTTGAAATTCGGTAGGCAAGAAGAAGTCGAGTATCAAGAAGATGGGCAACCAGCAATTGATATGAATGGCAACGTTAAAACCTATGCATTTAACTACGTTCATTTGAATGAGTCATCTGAAATTGACGGGTCGCTTATCACTGAGGTTAAACAGGGCAAGGATGGTATTAGTGTTAAGCTTGCTGACAAAATGAAAGCACTTGAGTTCTTATCGAAACATATGGATTTACTCAATGAGCGTGAATTAAAGCAATTACAAGCCGAGAAAATGCGTATTGAAGTAGAAGCAGTCCGTAAGTCCAACGAAAAGCAATCATCTGTTATCAACATCGTAGATGCATGGGCTGGTGAAACTAATGAGTAAGCCTACCATCAACATTCAAGAAAACGTCAATCCACATTTTAAAGAAGTGTGGACCACGAAAAAGCCATACAACATTTTGCGCGGTGGTCGTAACTCATTCAAATCATCAGTTATCGCGTTACTGCTCGTTTACAAAATGATTCAGATGATTAATAAAGGTGAGAAAGCAAACATCATTGTCATTCGTAAAGTTGCCAATACTATACGAGACAGCGTGTATTTAAAAATTCAATGGGCCATTCGAAAATTCGATATGACCGATGATTTTGATATGACTGTTTCGCCATTTAGGATTACACATAAAGGCACAGGTTCATCATTTAGCTTTTACGGTCAAGACGACTTCCAAAAGCTAAAATCAAATGACATCGGTAACATAATAGCAGTTTGGTATGAAGAAGCTGCGGAATTTAAAAGCGCTGAGGAATTTGACCAAACGAATACAACATTCATGCGCCAAAAGCATCCATTAGTTGCGATGGTGCTATTTTTTTGGTCTTATAACCCACCACGTAATCCGTATCACTGGATAAATGAATGGTCAGACGAAATGGCGGCATCCCCCCAGCACTTAGTGCACCATTCTAGTTTTAAAGATGATGTGCTGGGCTTTGTTACTGAACAAATGTTAAGTGAAATTGAGCGTATTAAAGAGAATGACCTTGATTATTATTTGTATCTGTATGAAGGATTGCCAGTAGGTCTAGGTACGAACATCTACAACATAAATCTGTTTAAACTTATCGATGATATTCCAGAAGATGAACATATCATTTTAATCGATGCAGCGACCGATACCGGACACCAAGTTTCGGCTACAACCCATGGTGCTTTTGCATTGACTAATAAGCGGAATGTTATTTTGCTTGATACGTACTATTACAGCCCAGCTAATAAGGTTGCAAAGAAAGCGCCAAGTGAGCTATCGACAGATTATAAAGAATGGCAAGATGGCATTACAGGTCAATACAATAAATATTTTGATGTGCAAACTATCGATTCAGCAGAGGGAGCTTTACGTAATCAGATGTTTAAAGATTACGGTATTCGATTGCATCCGGTCGCAAAAGGTAAAAAGGTCGATATGATTGATTACACATATGATTTACTGGCACAAGGGCGCATGTATGTACTACGCACTAAACGCAACGAGGTCTTTATTGACCAACATAAAAAATATCAGTGGGATCCAGATACATTAGAAAGTGACGACCCGAAAGTAATTAAAGAGGATGACCATACTTGCGATATGTTCCAGTATTACGTTAAGGACAATCTTCGTAAGCTCGGACTGAAATATTAAGGCGGTGATGACATGTTCAACAAAACGATCAACTGGATGAAAGGGGTGATGGCGAAAATGGGTTTAATTAAAAAGCTCGAACAGGTCACCGACCATAAGAAAATTAGTTTGAGCGAAACGTATTATAACAACATCTTAAAGTGGCGCTCTTTGCATCAAGGTTACTATAGCGAAATGCATGATGTTGATTACCATACGATTGATGGTGCTAAGAAACGCCGAATGGCTACGTTAAACATGCCAAAGAGTGCAGCACAAGAGCTTGCAACACTGATATTTAACGAACGTTGTGAGATTAGCATCTCCGATGAAGGTTATAACGAATTTGTACAAGATGTATTCAAAGACAACGGTTTTAACGGTAACTTCCAACAGTATTTAGAGTTCATGTTTGCTCAAGGTGGTATGGTGGTTAAGCCGTATGTTGCTGATGGTAAGCTCAAGCTTTCATATGTTACAGCAGACTGTTTCCTTCCTATTTCGTGGGATAATACGCGAATTACGGAGGGTGTTTTTATTTCTGAGATCAATAAGCAAGGCAAGAAGTACACACATCTTGAATGGCATACGTTTGAAGCTGGTAAGTACATCATTAAAAATGAATTGTATGAAAGTACTCACGGCCAAGATTTAGGCACTAAGGTATCGCTTGAAACATTATTCAAAGGTCTTGCTGAAATTGTTCCTTTGGATCATGTAACTCGCCCTTTATTTGCTTATTTCAAACCGAATCTAGCCAATAACATCGACAGTACGGTGCCACTTGGTATTTCTGTTTATGCGAATGCTTATGACACGTTAAAGTCGCTTGATATAGCGTTTGATAGCTTTCAACGTGAGTTCCGTCTTGGTCGTAAACGCATAATTGTTCCAGCACACATGATTAAAACGGTTATTGATCCATTTGACGATCAGATTAAACGATACTTCGATTCATCTGATGAAACGTATGAGGCTTTAGGTGGTGAAATGGATAGTGAGACAATCCATGAAGTTAATACTACTCTTAGAGCGCAAGAACATATTGATGCAATAAATGCTTGGCTCAATCTATTTGCAACTCAGATTGGCTTTAGTGCTGGGTCATTTACTTTTAACGGGCAATCCGTAAAAACAGCTACTGAGGTAGTCAGTGAGAACAGTAAGACATTCCGTACTAAGCAAAGTCATGAGAATGTGGTTGAACAAGGTATAACTGATTTAATCGAATGTATAGGTGTTGTAGCTCAAATTTATGGATTATATACGCCACCAACTGATTATGATGTCACTGTTCAATTTGATGATTCAATCGCTGAGGACCAAAACGCTGAAATTGATAAGCAAATTAAACTAATCGGCAGTGGCTTACAGTCGAAATTAAAGGCCATTATGAAAATTCATGGGCTTACAGAGGAAGAAGCAGTTAAGCTCTTGAAAGAAATTAAAGCTGAGGAATTACAAAACGCTCCTGATTTTGAAGAAATGAAAAAAGCTACATCGTTGCTTGGTAAAGAGGAGTGATTAGATGCCAAGACCAGTCATCACTCCATATCAATTTAACCTGTACACATCACAGATTACAGACATCTATGTTGCGTTAGAGGATGAATTATTCAAGCAGATAGCAAGTCGCCTTAAAACGAACCCTGAGCATGATAAAGACTATGTGTTGCAGTGGCAAGTTGAAAAGATGCAGCAGTTACGTATGTTCAACCTTGAAACAATTCGAGAGTTGTCGATAGCGACAGGTATTTCTGCTGAAACAATCAGACAAGTGATTAGCGATGTTGGAAATAAGACGGTACAAAGTGTTGATGATGAGGTAAAGGGAAGTTATAAACAATTGCCTCAGCCAACTCAGATGGATGTGATATTGGAAGGTTACGTAAAACAAGCGTTTTTAGAGCTTGATAACTACGTTAATCAAACGCTAATCACAACTACGCTAGGTCAAGGTACTGTAGCTATTATGTATCGTAAAATCGTTGAAGAAACCACAGCTCAGGTTTTAGCTGGTAATAAAACGATTAACCAAGCAGTAACTGAGACGGTCATTAAATGGGCTGAGAAAGGCATTAAAACTGGATTCGTTGATAAGGCTGGCCGTACTTGGCATCTAGAACAGTACGCTGACACGGTAATCCGTAATACGGTCAATAACACTTACAATGAGTTGCGATTGTCACGAATGGATGAATACGGTATTGATCTTGTACTCGTTAACAGCTATGCAGACCCAAGACCAGCATGCGCCAAGATACAGGGTAAAGTCTGTTCTATGAGTAATCCATCGAGTGATCCTAAATATCCATCAATCTATGAATTTGGTTATGGTGAGCCTTGGGGGATAAGGGGTGCTAATTGCCGTCATATTCTTTATCTATTTATCGATGGCTTAAATACTAATAATCAGATTCAATACGATGAAGAAGAAATGCGAGAGCAGTATAAGCTATCACAACAGCAAAGGTACTACGAGCGCCAAGTTCGAAAGGCGAAGCGTTCACTTAATCTCGCTGAGGAAATCGGTGATGAAGAAGCTATCCAGAAGTACAAGAAGTTGGTTTGCAATCGACAGGCTACAGTGCGTGAGTTTGTGAATGAGCATGATCTTGCTCGACGATATGATAAAGAGCGAATAATAAAATGAAATGGTATAATTTGTTTATATGGAGGTGATTATATGAAATATTTAGTGAAAATTGACGAAGTAAAAGAATTTACTATTGAAAACGTTAATTTTATTGAGGTGAAAGACGCATCGTATTTTGTTTATGATGAAAACGGCGGTATTATCTTAACGACACCCCAAGCTAAGACTAGTTACATAGCCGTAGCACCAAAGCAATAAATTAACTATCGAGAGCTACTCATTTTATTTAATGGGTGGCTTTTTATTTCGTCTTTTTCACGCTTTGCAGACGTTAAAAAACAAAGTGAATACCTAACGTGTCGTTACACGTAAAAAACGAATTAGGAGGAAAAGAAGTATGAATAAAGAGCAATTAATGGCAATGGGTTTGACAGAGGAACAGGCACAACAGATTTTAGATGGTTTCGGCACAATGGTTCCTAAATCTCGTCTTGACGATAAAATTAAGGAATTGAAAACAACAAATGATACTATCGCAGAGCGTGATACGCAGTTAGAGGAATTGAAACCGAAGGCGGCTGGCAACGAAGCTTTACAGGCTGAAATTACACGTTTACAGCAAGAAAATAAAGATAACGCTGATAAACATGCTGCAGATTTATCAGAGCAACAACGTTCGTTTGCGTTAGAAAACGCTTTGAAAGAAGCAAAGGTACACAATCCGAAGTCGGTCAAGGCACTACTTGATTTAGAAAAAGTAAAATTAAACGGTGAAGCATTAGAAGGCTTAACGGAGCAATTAGAAGCTCTTAAGCAATCTGATGCTTATTTATTTGAGCAGGAACAACAACAGCAACCACCGTCATTTAGTGGTGGACAGCATACTCCGCCAGCTCAACCGACTGATACCGAAACATGGATGGCAGCATTCAAATAAAAAATGGAGGGATTATTCCTATGACAACAAAACAAAAAGTTCAAATGGCAATGCTGATGTCTTTAGACATTCAAATGTTCGCCGCACCACTTAATTACGCTGAGAACTATCAGCGAGCACTACAACAACGTTATCCTGGAAGATTGTATTTCGAAAAGCTTTGGAATACACCTTCAAACGCACTTGTGAAATTCATTAACGCGAACACAATCAAACTACCGAAATTAACAATCACTAGCGGTCGTAAAGATTATGGTCGTGACACAGTGACAACACCAGGGCGTAACTTCGAGAACGATTGGGAGACAAAACAATTAACAAATGACCGTTACTGGGATACGTTAATTGATCCAATGGACATCGATGAAACAAACCTTGCTGCTTCTATCGCTAATATTACAAAAGTGTATAACGATGAAGAGAAGATCCCTGAGAAAGATAAATACATGATTTCGACTCTGTATGCTGAAAAAACACGCATTGATGGTGGAGCTGGTAATAAATCCGTTGCAATTACTGCTGCTAATGCCTTGACGGTATTCGATGAATTAATGGAAGAGATGGATGAAAATGAAGTGCCACAAGAGGGCCGTATTATGTATGTGACGCCTACAATTAAGACTGCTCTTAAACAGGCCCAACAAATTGGTCGTAGCATGAACGTTCAAAACAATAATGGCGTTATTTCTCGTGGTGTTGAGCGACTTGATGAAGTTGAACTTATTTCAGTACCTTCTGCTCGTATGAAAACACTTTATAACTTTACGAACGGTGCAGTTGTAGATCCAACAGCGAAACAAATCACCATGCTATTAATCCATCCAACGTGCATGGCAGCACCAGAAAAGTACGCATTTGTTTCTTTAGATGCACCTTCTGCAAAAACAGCAGGTAAGTATTTCTACTTTGAACGTGCTTACGACGATGTATTTGGCTTTGATACAAAATCAACAGGAATGGTGTTTGTGACAACGCCATAATAAAACATTGGAGGGATAACAAATGGCAACAGTAAAAAAAGGTAACCGTGTGTTGACCGTAGAGGAATCGACAGTCAACACATATTTAAAACAAGGTTACGACCAAGTAGAACTTACAGAAGATGAAAAGTCTTATGAAGTTGTAAAACGTGCAACAGGCGGAAAACAGGTATCTTATTCGGAATATGTAGAAGCATTAGAAGAAAAAGAGAAGTTAGAAGTCGAAATTGCGGAGTTGAAAGCAGAAGTTAAGACATTAAAGGCTGAGAATACAAAGTTGAAAAAGGCTGATGCGTAATGCCTTACCTCACTTTTGAAGAATACCAAAACATCGGTTTCTCAGAAGTATCAGAATCCGATTTCCCGAAGCTAGAACGTAAAGCGAGTGATGTGTTAGATAGCATCACTCGTGATTTTTATCAGCATCATGATTTAGAAACAGATGTACCTATTCGTCGTGACAAATTTAAATCTGCTGTAGCTGCTCAAATCGATTACTTTAACGACGTGGGCGGCACAAGTGCTCACGAATTAAATAACCCTTTGTCTGTTTCAATTGGACGTACATCTATTTCAAGCGGTGCCAAAAACCAAGCGAAACTTAATAACATCGTCGCTGATGATGTCTATATGTATTTGCGTAACACAGGGCTTTTATATCGAGGGATAGAGGTGGTTTGATGTACGTTAAGCCATTGCCTAAAAGTTGGTTGATTCATACGATTACTTACGAAGGTATTCTTGATGAAAAGGACGACTATGGCAATCCGCAGTATGCTGATCCAGTCGAAATAAAGCACGTGCGTTATGATCCAACTACTGTATTTAGCCGCGATAGTACTCAAAGTAAGATTGTGGCCGAGGGGGTAATTTTTGTTGATGCAGTTAACAGCTCGCCTATTCCTGAGTTTGTAGAGGAATCGACCATCATTTTCGAAGGTCGTAAGCTCACATTGAAGAAGATTATCCCTTGCTATCAACCAACGAAAAATGTAGTCCATCACTACGAATTGGAAGTGATCTAATGGTTGCAAGAATTAGAGTTAGTACAGAAATAAACGGTGTACGTGTAAGAGCTGAGGAACTAGTTAGACGTGGGCAAGTTGCGTTAGTAAATCAAGTGCATGCTGATGCAAATATTTACGCACCTAAACTTTCTAGTGACTTACGTAACCAATCGATTATTGGTACAGATGGCAAATCAATTATTTGGACATCACCTTATGCTCGTAAACAGTACTACAATATTGGTGCTAAATTTACTACACCAGGTACCGGACCAAAGTGGGATGTCAAAGCACAGGCTATCCACGGTGCTAGTTGGGTGAGGATTACAAAGGCGGCGATGAGATAAATGGAACTAGATTTCTTGGTACAACTAAATCGCTATATTAACCAACAAAATCCTTTTGCTAAAAGTGCAATTGGTGTACTTGGAGCTAGTGAGAGTATGTCGATTATGGCAATGCCTGGTGGCGTTGAAAAGGTATTTTTTGATGGCACTAGAGATAAAGCGTATCAAGTGCAAATCAATGCTAAAAGCAAGAAACAAGATAACTGTATTAATGTGCTGAGTTCGTTATTCCAAAAGCTTGAGAGTTTAATAGACCTACCGTCAGCTAACAATTCTTACGATTTCCAACAAATCAACATAACATCGTTGCCCTCGCTCATCATGGTAGATGAACAGGGCTTTTTTATTTACGAATTATCAATTAGTGCAACAATAACAATTTATGAAGGAGTGGTTTAAATGTCACGTCAAAAGAATGCCTTAACTAAATATTTCGTTGGTCCTTGGACTGATGATGCAACAAGCGAAGCTACGTTACGATTAGGAAAATGGATTTCATCTGTTACTGACGACTCTGATGAATCAACGGAGGATACAGCGTTTTACGATGGTGATGGTACACCAGAAAGTGATGTTGTTTCAGTTAAAAAATCATACTCATTTGAAGGTATGTATGATGAATCAGTCGAAGCAATGAAATTTATCGCATCTTTGGAGCTTGAAACAGGAGAGAGCCGTAAAATTGCATTCAAGCAAGAGCGTACAGATGGATCAATTTTAGAAGGTCGCGCTACTGTAACTGAAATTAAAGTTACTGGTGGAGAAGCATCTGAGTACGCAACATTTAGCTGTAAAATTGGTTGGGATGCTAAACCGAAAGTGACGCCAGCACCCTAGTGTTCCCCCGGTGGATGGGGGAGAACCAGAACCAGAAGAACCGAAAGAACCGAAAGAACCAACAGAAACTGAGGGCGAATAATCGTCCTCTTTTAAATTAAAGGAGTGGGATAAATGGTAATCAAAATTCAAACGAAACAAACAGGTATTCCTGTAGAAATTGGAGAACTTAAATTTACTTTTGATACATCTGATGAATCAATTAAAAATTATTATGAAGCTGGACAAAAAACTTTAAAAGAAATGCAGAATGTTGAAGATGATGATTTAGATGCAGCTAAAGAAATCCTCGAAAAAGGTTATGATCTCATTTTAGGTAAAGGTGCATTTAAACAAATCTACAAGCAAACTCCGTCATTAATTGAAGTAACTCAGTATTTCATGCAACTGGCAGAAGGTATTCAAGAGAAATTATCTGGTATAGGTAAAGGGTTATCGCAACAAGATAAAGCTCAAGAATATCTACGCCATAAAAATAAACCTAAAAACAAAAACAAAAATAAAAAGTAGGTTGTTGCTATGTTTAAATTGACCGACACATTGGTAAATGAGGTTGAAATAAACGGTAGCATGTACAGTTTAGATATGTCATTTGATAATATCTTGAGCCTTATCGACATGTTAAACGACAAAGAGCTCGGTGATGCAATGCAGATAATTATAGGGCTAGAGATGTTAATCGTTGAACCTTTAGAATGCGCTATCGAGGATAAAGCTAAAATCTTTTTTGAGCTATACGAAACCTTAATAGATGTAGCTAAAGAGGAAGATATTGAGTATGACATCGAGGGGAATCCAATGCCTGTACATTCAAAAGAAAAGGAAGTAGACATATACGACATTGCACAAGATGCAGAGTATATTTACGCTTCCTTTTTGCAGGATTACGGCATCGATTTATTTGATCAGCAAGGTATTTTGCATTGGGATAAATTTAGGGCGCTTTTAGCCGGTTTACGTGAGGATACAAAGTTTAAAAAGGTACTTGAGATACGTCAAATGGAGTTACCTACAGGTAAAGGTAGTGAAAAGCAGCGTAGACAGGTAGAAGAATTGAAGAAAGCATATGCATTGAAGCCTCTTGATTAGGCTTCTTTTTTTATGCGAGGTGATTAAATTGAGTGAACTAAAAGTAGTGCGTTGTAAAAAATGCAATAGGCTACTAGGCAAAGTAAAAGGTGAAGCAGAGATCAAATGTAGTCGATGTCACACCACTAATAACTTTAAACAATAAGAGAGCCACTGAGCCCCGAATATGTTTGGAAATTTAAAAAACATTGAAGGGGGAGTGGTGTAATGGCTAGTGATGGCCGTGTAGTAATAGACGTCATATTGGATGATGGCCGAGTAGCAAATGGCGTAGCAGATTTAAGTCAATTATTAGGTGGGCTTGGACGGACAAGTGAGTCAAGTGCGCTATCTATAGGCAAAATTGTCACAGCATTAGGATTAGTTGCACTTGCTAAAAAAGGTATAGACATGGTTACTAGCGCTATTGGTGGTGCTGTGGCTCGTGTTGATACATTAGGCGGTTTCCCTGTTGTTATGGAGCGTATGGGCTTTAGTAGCGACCAAGCTAAAGCGAGTATCGATAAATTATCTAATGGCATACAAGGGTTGCCAACAACGTTAGATGGCATTGTTAAGAGTACGCAAAGTATAGCACTTATGACAGGTGACTTAAATGTTGCTACAGACACAGCGCTTGCGCTTAACAATGCTTTTTTAGCATCCGGTTCTAGTTCGGCTGATGCTGAGCGTGGCTTAGTACAATATGTACAAATGCTGTCTAAGGGCAAAGTTGACATGGTATCATGGCAAACCCTACAAGAAACAATGGGTTTTGCACTTAATAAAACAGCAGAGGCGTTTGGTTTTACAGGTAAGTCGGCACAACGGGATTTATATAGCGCTCTACAAAAAGGCACTATTACGTTTGATGACTTTAATGCGAAGTTAGTTGAGTTAAACGGTGGTGTGGGTGGATTCGCAGAAGTCGCCAAAGCTAGTAGTGCTGGTATCGCAACTGCATTCTCGAACATGAATACAGCCATTGTTCGAGGTATGGCAAATATTATACAAGCCATACAAGATGTACTAGCTAAAACACCATTACAATCAATCGAAAATATTTTAGGACTAATCGGTAAGGCTTTTAGCAATGTATTAGGCGCGATAGCTGCAGGTATTCCAGTTGCCGCGAACGCACTTATGAATCTTTACAACGCGTTAGAACCTTGGCTACCGTTATTAATAAGTATAACAGGCGCAGTCTTAGCTTACGTAATTGCTTTAGATGCTATTAAATTAGCGCAAACAGCGTGGCTTGCTATTCAAACTGCATCTATTGCCTTAGCTGGAGCGCAACAAGCTGCCTTTTTAGCTATGACACTAAGTGGTGGCGGATTGACAGGTATGTTGGTGGGTTTAAAAGCTGCATTTGCATCATTAAATGCTACTTTGTTACTTAATCCTTGGGCGTTAGCTGCCGCCGCCGCTGTAGCTGCTGTATTATTGATTGTTCAATATTGGGAACCTATAACTCAATTCTTTGAAGAATTGTGGTCACAAGTTACAGAAACTTTCAATAATGCTTTAACCTCGATTCAAGGATTTGCAACATCGTTGTCTGAAACAGTATCAGAGATAGTGACAATACTTAATTCTACTTGGACTACAGCGTGGTCTAATGTAACAAGCGGATTTAACGATGCAATTAATTCATTGATGACAGGTTTATCAAACCTCAAAGAAAAATTAAGTGTTGTCAAAGAAATCATTAATGTTGAACAAGCCCTAGGTTTACTTAAAGTAGCAGCAGAGTCAGTATTATCGTCGTTATTAATGCTTTTAGGTCCTTGGGGTATCTTAGCGAGCGTACTTTTAAAAGTATTCACTCACACAACATTACTACAAGATACTTTTGCGATGCTTAAAGGTGAAATGTCATTCGATCAAGTTGCTAGTAATTTTGCAACATCAATTAGTGACATGATAAACAACATAGCGCAACTAACAGTTCGTTTTATCGAGTTAGGTGCTGACATGATTGTTAAGTTAATCGAAGGTGTAAGCAATAATATTGCTAACTTATCTGCTGCATTTGCACAGATTTTACCTACTATTATTAATACGCTCGTCATGATCATACCTCAATTGATACTATTAGCGGCTGATATTATAACCAAACTAGCTGAGGGAATAACAACAAATCTACCAATTTTAGTTGAAGCTATTACTGGTTTGATTGAATTTATAACAGTGACTATAGGAACGCTACTACCTCAATTGATTGAAATTGGCGTTTCACTAATTACAACAATAGTAGACGGTATTATTACAGCGTTACCTATTTTTGTTGGTGTAGTTGTACAACTGTTAGAAACGTTAATAAGCGCCCTAACAACGGCGTTACCTTTACTGGTTGAAACAGGTTTAATGATTGTAGAAACACTTCTAAATGGCATCATAACAGCATTGCCTCTAATTATAGAGAGCGCATTAAACATAGTGATGTCTCTTATTGATGGTGTAACAGCAGCATTACCTCAACTGACAGAGGTTGGTCTATCAGCCATCACCATGCTTATAGGTGGTCTCGTATCAGCGTTGCCGACAATAATTGAGGCAGCATTAACTGTCGTTACAGCTTTAGTAGGGGCTTTGATTTTGCTTCTACCTAAACTAATAGAGGCCGGAATTGAAATCATAACGGCGTTAGTGGATGGTTTAATACAAGCAGTACCAGCTATCATAGATGCGGCGTTAACTTTGGTTATGGCATTGGTAAAAGCAATTATCGATATACTACCGGAATTGATTGAGGCTGGAATAAAAATTATTGAAGCGCTTATAGAAGGTCTTATGCAAGTTTTACCGCAATTGATTGAGGCCGCAATAACGCTTGCCACTGAATTAGTTAAAGCAATCATCAAATTGGCACCTGAATTATTAGCTGCAGGAGCTGAATTGATTGCTGCATTAGTCGAAGGTGTTCTATCGATTTTAGGTCAACTTTTAGTTGCAGGTGGTAAATTAATTTTAGGGTTGTTAGGTGCAATCCTTAGTTTCGTAGGTCAATTACTTGCAGCTGGCGGAACGCTGATTGGTAAATTGATATCTGGAATTCTATCTTTAATCGGCGATGTTATAGGTGCGGGCGCAAAACTTATCACAGGTTTAATTACTGAAATATTAAGCTTTGCAAGCAATATTTTAACAGCTGGTAAAGACTTAGTTGGGTCGTTAATAGATGGTGTGTTAAACAAAGTAAACGATATGATTACTGTCGGTACAGACTTGGTTAACGGTCTTATCAAAGGTATTACCAATATGGGTAAGGATGCCATCGAGGCAATTACTGGTGTCGTAGATGGTGTCATTACAAAAGCCAAATCTTTACTCGGTATTCATTCTCCGTCTCGTGTTTTTAAGGCAATCGGTATAAATACTGTTGAAGGTATGGAAATTGGTATGGCAGAGCGAGAGAAAAATCTCAACGCTGTCATGGAGAATTTAACAAAAGGTTTAATTGACATCACCAATAAATACACTGACGATGAAAAAAAGCTTATTGAAAAATCTAATGCTGATATTGCGAAAATAGAAAAACGATCGGGAGAGGATATCTCCAAAATCAAGCGTGATGCAGCTAGTAAAAACCGAAAATTAACGCAAGATGAAAACGTGAAAATCCAACGATTGCAAGAAGATGCAGCGAAAAAAATTGCTGATATTGAAAAGAAAACATCCAAACAAACATCAGACAGCTTGTCTAAAGTCCAGAAGGAACAGCTTGAAAAAATTAAGTTGTTTGTGGAGGATAAGAAATCTTTAGAAGAAATGAGCTTAGCGGACGAAGCTGAGATTTGGAAGATGGCAACGACTCAATTTGCTGCTGGTACAAAAGAACGTGTGGAGGCTCAGAAGAATTACAAAAAGGCGATTGAAGCTATTAATAAAGAAGATTTAGAAAGCATCAAGCAATATATCGCAGATAAGAAGTCACTCGACGAATTATCATTAACCGAAGAAGTAGCTATCTGGGAACGAACTACAGCGTTGTTTGAAGAAGGTACAAAAGAACGTATTGAAGCGCAAAAATCGTATCAGACAGCCGTTCAAGCTATTAACAAAGAGTTAACAACAATCAATAAAGATTATTCAGACCAAATCATGAAGATTAATGAGGACTTAATTAAAAGTGAAGAAGCGTTAAACAAAGCGTATGAAGATGCTGTGTCTAAACGTGAAAACTCTTTAATTGGGTTTAAAGGGCTTTTTGACGAATTCAATATCGAGATTGACCGTACTGGCGAAGAATTGATGAAAAACTTGGAGTCGCAAGTTGTAGGTTTTGAGGGCTGGCAATCGCAAATCGAAATGCTATCAACGAAAGCTATCGACAAAGGTTTATTAGCCGAATTACGCGAAATGGGCCCAAATGCTTTAGCTGAGGTTGTAGCTTTAAATAGCATGACTGATACTGAGCTGAATAGATACAGTGAATTGTATCGCAAGAAGTCTAATCTAGCCCGTACGCAAGCTGAAAAAGAAATGGAAGGTATGCGTAAAGACAACGAGAAAACGATAAAACAAATGCAAAAAGACGCTGAGAAAGAATTGCGTGAATTGCATTATAAATGGGAAGATGCAATCAAGAAAATTACGAAGTCAACAGGTACTGAAATGAATACCCTCGAACAAGTTGGTCGTGATGCTGGCCAAGGTTTATTACAAGGTTTGATGAGTCAAAAAGGTGCTCTAGATGGTGCTGCTAGAGAAATCGCAAGTAGCATTAAATCCACTATTCAAAGTGCATTAGATATCCATTCTCCATCTCGTTGGATGCGTGATTTTGTTGCTGGAAATATGGCAAAAGGCTTTGTTGTTGGTGTTGATAAAAACCAAGGACTAATCTCAAAAGCATCTGATAAATTAAGTGATTTAGTAACACCTGATATCGTTAATAAATTGCGTGGAGTTAAAGCGAATATTGGAAATTTAAGTACGAGGTCGAATATCGGTCAATCATCTAATAGCATTTCAAATGATAATAGACGTAGCTTTGCACCGCAGATTACAAATCATTTCACACCAGCGCAATCTACACCTAGCGAATCGGCACGTAAACAGGAACAACTATTAAGACGTCTAGCTATGGAGTATTAGGAGGTCAACATGCACAAATTTAAATTAGAATTTATTAATTCCAGGGGCGAAACCATTGAACTATATGGTCGCCCTTTCCGTTTGGTATCCGTTACCGGATTAGGCGAAGTCGAAGCTGACATACAAATGCAAAAAGCGCCTTATCAAGATGGCTCGACATTAACTGATACGCCGTTAGAACCGCGTTATATCGATATAGAAATCAAGATTACTGGTGATGATAACTTGGATACAGAAGCAAAGCGACGTAAAGTCACATCCATTTTTAATCCACGATTAAAAGAAGGGACATTGCGTTATATCAGTGATTCTGGTGTACGAGAAATCAAAGCTGTTGCAACGTCATTACCCCATTTTCCTGATGGAAGTGAAAATCGACAAGTGACATTCCAAAAATCATTAATCCAATTAGTTGCTCCTGATCCACACTGGAAGGATATCATTACAGAAAACTACAAGCTCGAGGATTTCGTCAGCAACTTCCGATTTTCGTTTAGATTTCCTGTTCGATTCGCTACCAGGGGTGACTCAAAAATGTTAGTCAATAAAGGTGATGTACCAACGCCGATACGAGTAGAGTTTCGCGGTCCTGTAATTAATCCGAGGATAACCAATTTAACAACAGGCGAATTTATCCGTGTTGATCGTGAGATACCAGCTGGGTATAAGTTGATTTTAGATACATCATTCGGCAACAAAAGAGTGGAGATTGTTGGTCCGGATGGCATGATACAAAATGGTTTCCCTTGGATTGATCCATATTCAGCTTTCTTTAATTTAGATGTTGGCGAAAATCGATTTGCATTTATTACAGACTCAGGAAATCCAGAAGTCTATGTAGAATACAAACACAGATATTTAAGTGTATAAAAGGAAGTGAAATAATGGCTGAACATTTTAGTTTTTTTGACCCTGTGCAGTTGCCGGATGGAACATACGACAGGGAGTATAATGCGCAACAATTTACTAGCTATTTTAAAACATTAGTTACAACAGGTATTTTAAAAGGCGAAATGAATGAGTTAAGAGTTACATCAACAGGCGTCAACATGCAAACAAAAATAGATACAGGTGTTGCGTTTATTTTAGGTAGGTACTACGAAAACGATGGTATCAAAGAATTAACACACGACACCGAATCACTAGGTGTGAGCCGTATAGATCGTGTAGTAATACGCATGGATTTGAGTACGGATAAGCGTCATGTATTGTCATTTGTCAAAAAGGGTGTGCCTAGTGTGAATCCTGTTCCTCCACAGTTGACGCAGACACCAAATATTTATGAGATTAGTCTTGCTCAAGTAAAAGTAGTTGGTGGTCAAACATTTATAGCAGCTGATGCAGTGACTAGTGAGCGCGGTAAAGATGTTATTTGTCCTTGGGCTGGTTCTAAAATACTACCATCTTTTGACGATAATTTACTAAATAAACATATAGAAAACAAAAATGTTCATCTAACTCCTAATCAGTTTAGGAACGATATTCGCATTGATAATATTGGGAACCATTATGCTAGACGAGACTTTGGCGGTTTTCAATGGAAAAATAACGACACTACCGAGTATGTTAACTTCTACTACGGTAAAATGTCGTTCTCTGGAATAATAAGAATGACATTGGGGTCATTATACGCCAATAGTAATGCTTCTGGCGGATGTGTCGTAGAACATCATATGGGCTTCGGAGAAGGTGTTATTCATCATGCAGAGACTAAAATTATCACTGGTGCGAAAGGATTCCTTGAAAACTTCTATCTTCCCACACCATATTTATATAATGGACATTTATATATGCAATTATATAAAAGAAAAGCTAGTAACCCTGTAACTTGCGTGGTTGAGATGTTTGGTCTAACTGGTACAGCACAACCAGTATTTGATGTATTAAACGCAGTAACAACTAACCAAGTAGTTGATAACATAGTCACATCTGTACCTGTTCAACAGGACCTTTTTACATCTGTAAGTAATGGTAAAGCACAGGTAGCATCCGCCATTACCCAAAAAGGTGTACCTACACCACCGGATGCTTCATTCGCTCAAATAGCGACAAATATATCGTATATAAACACCGGAATAAAATCATCACAGGGCGTTTTAACAGTCCCTGCAATATCACCTTTGGGTTCAGTCATAGTAAGAACGCCATCAGTTGCCTTCAAACCTATGAATAGTGCTCATGGTATGCCCGGTTCATATTTTAGAAATGGTTTATCTCAAAATATGCAAGGAGCAATGACCGGACTTGTATATATGTCTTATGCAGAGATAGCTCAAGACAGTAATGGATGGTATTTGAATTATGCTGTTCGAAACGGGTACCCATCAACTACGACAGTGCCGGTTAATTTAAATTTCTTAATCACAGAATAGGAGGGATATTATGAAACTTGATAATAGATTATATTATGACGTACCGACTGGAAGAATTATTTATCAAACTGGTGAGGCTTCTGGTGACGTATTACCGCATCCTGAAGTAACTGAGATATCATACATTACTGTTCCTTACGGGAGTATTGATTATACAAAAGGTTATATTTCCGAAGTGAAAGATAGAAAGCCCTTATTCGTCGAGTTTGAAAATAGTCTGTCAGAAGTCGAATTGGAAAACGAAAAGCTTAAAGAAGATATTTTATTATTACAAACTGAAAACGAAATTGGTGGTATCCTATAATGATAACAGTTAACCCAGCAGTTGTACGTATTGCGGCAGAAAGAATTATGAACAAAGGACTTAATCCAAAAACTAATGAGGTTTATGTTATCGATAACATCACAAACCCTGATTACAGGCAAAGCGTAGATGATTACATTTTAGCCAATACAGAGGGCGTGTAGGATGAAAAAGCCCATCCGAATATTATCACTAAACATGGACATTTTAGGAGAAATCGACAACTATGAGTCCATGTTTTTTAATCGTTCCTGGCATGGCATTGGCGCCTTTGAATTGCGCATTAATCGTTATAAAAAGAACGCACATACATTAATAAAAGACAACCTTATTTTAGTCGGCACAGACTTGAATAAGGTTTTTATTATTAAACACAGAGAAATTGAACTTGATGAAAACGGTAAGATTACGGAAAACTGGCTCATTAAAGGCTATGCTCTAAAGTCTATCATTGCACAGCGTATTACGATGCCACCAGCGCATACAGCTTATGATAATCGGTCAGGAAATGCAGAAACAGTAATGAAGCATTACGTAAATAACAATCTAGTTAATCCAGTGGACCCAAGGCGCAAAATACCACAACTAGTGATTGCACCTGATTTACAGCGTGGAATCCACATGATATATGCTTCACGCTTTAAAAACGTGGCAGAAGAAATGAGTACGTTATCTTTAACCAGTGGGCTAGGTTGGGATGTTTTGCTTGATATTAGAAATAAGAACTGGGTATTTGATATTGTGGAAGGTCGTAATTTAGTTGCTGGCCAATCAATCAATCCGCCTGTTATTTTTAGTCCACAATTTGAATCGCTTAAATCGTTACACTACACGCAAAGTGATCTGAATTATAAAAACGTTGCAATTGTGGCTGGTCAAGGTGAAGGTGTAGAAAGGCGAGTTATTGAGGTTGGGAACTATGCAGCTATTAATCGTCATGAGGAATTCATTGACGCTCGAGACATTGCGGAAACTGACGATGATGAAAATCCATTACCAGAGCAACAAGTCATTCAAGCATTAACGGATCGCGGGCAACAAAAACTGAGTGAATTGATTCAGGAAGAATATTTAGAAGGTCAGGTTTTAACCAATAGTCCATTTGAGTATCAAATTGATTATGACTATGGGGATATTACTACAATCCAAAATCTTGATTGGGGTGTGACGATGGATGCTCGTATTACTGAAATTAAGGAAATTTACGAAACAAGTGGCTTTAGTATTGAAGCTACATTCGGTAATAGCAGACCTACATTAATTCAGAAAATTAAACAAGATCTCTCGCAAATTAGCGGCGAGGTTAGACGATAAACGCAGTCTTGAGACTAGCGTTATTTTTATGTATTTTTTTAACGCTATGAGAGCAATCGAGATGGGCAACGGTACGTGGTACTGATTCTCGATGCGTCTCAAAACGTTATTTATTTAAATAAAAAGGGCAAAGGATGGTGTATTTATGGAAAGATTTTTTGTATCGGTATTTGGTGGAGCTTTATCATTTTTAATTGGTGGTTGGGGCTTATTACTGACCGTCTTGTTAGTTTTAAATGCATTTGATTTTATAACAGGTATGGCAGCCAATTGGGGAACTATCAATAGCAAACGTGGTTATCAAGGAATCCTAAAAAAGGGCATGATGTGGGTTTGGATTGTGGTAGCTAATTTAATTTACTTAGTATTACTGGACCAAGGTTTTACAGTGGGTCAGATTATTCCTGATGCCGTAGCGATTCTATTCATTCTTAATGAAATTGTTAGCTTAGGAGAAAATAGCGCTAAGTTAGGTTTGGACATGCCAGGACCAGTGAAACGAGCGTTAGAAGTCTTTGATAATCTCGAAAAGGAAGGTGAGAGCAAATGACCTATGCATTCAAACAAAACTTGTTACCGACGAGTAAGTACACATTAAAAGCTCCATATTCTATGACAGCACATTTTATCACAGTACACAACACGGCGAATGATGCATCTGCAGCTAACGAAGTTAAATACATGAATAGCAATAACAACCAAGTATCTTACCACGTAGCCGTGGATGACAAAGAGATTATTCTAGCAATTCCGTTTAATCGCAATGCATGGCATTGTGGTGATGGTCAAGGTAAGGGGAATCGACAATCAATTGGTATTGAAATCTGTTACAGCAAAAGTGGCGGTGCTCGTTATATTACTGCAGAAGAAAATGCAGTACAGTACATCGCAAAATTACTCAAAGAGTTTGGTTGGGGCATTGACCGAGTGAAGCAACATTACGATTGGTCAAAGAAAGATTGTCCGCATCGTATCAGAGCGGAAGGTCGTTGGAATAGTTTCTTGAAACGGATTGAGGAAGCTATGAAACCATCTACACAATCACAACAAAAGGAGGAAACGAAGGTGCCAAACACATTAACATCAACAGCAAAAGAGGATTTAAAAGTATTACTAAAAGTGGCAAAATCAAAAGGAATTTTAAAGGTGGACCACAGCGAAAAAGTAGGCTCAATGACAGATGGCGAAGCTTTGGGATTACTTATTTCTGTTGTAAAGCGAACATTATAAACTTCAAGGACCAGGTACTTACATTAATTTGTTAGTATCTGGTCTTTTTTTATTGAACAAAAAGAACGTTTGTTCTATAATAAGTGAGAACGAATGTTCTTATTAATGAAAGGGGCGAGAGTAGTGTCAGTCAAATTTAAAAATCCATTTTCAAAACAACAAATATTTAGGGATATAACAAAAGAGAGTCATGATGTAGTTAAAGCTACAATGAGCACATTACCAGCTGATACAATAGTAAAGGTTTATGGATGTGGAGAATCTATAATTATACATAGCAAAAACAGAAATACTGAGTGTGCTAGTATTTCAAATAGTAAAGGATATGGTTACGTCCAGGAGTGGGAGCTTGTATATATGTTAGAAAATATCCTAAAGAAAAGTAACAATGACGTAGTAATGCGCGTAAGTCCTAATGGGATTATATATTTATATGTTAAAGATGGTGTAGCACTGGTTAATTAAAGAAAAGCCGCTCGTATTAAACGATGAGCGGCTTTCTTCTATTTAGTATAGTTAGAACAATTTTTTAATTAATGCAGAATAAATTTTCTGATCTATTTCAATCAAACTCTTTTTACCATCCATAAATTCAATTGCCACAACATGTGTGCTTTTTGATTTTGCCGAAAGACCAGCAAGCCAACCAACAGGTCCTAAGATAACTCCACCTACAAAAGCACGACCTACTGCACTAGTTGCACTTTTACGAGATTCCTCATCTAATACCTCATATTCTTTTATTGTAGATTTATCAAGTATTACACTTTTGAATAAGCCTGTAGCTAAAGCAACGGTTCCCAAAGATTGAATGATAGATTTCCCATTGTAGTCACCAGCAATTACTTTATTTTTTGCCATGAATTAAAAACCTCCTTACATGTTACTGAAATTCCAATTATTCAAATTATTGTAGGTATGTAATTACATAGGTGATAATGCCTATGTCCGAAAAGTTATTGAAATATAAGGACACCTGTCCGTGTATTATTTTAATCGCCCCGAATATATAAAAAACGCTCCCCCACTCGCTCCCCCATAATTAAATGAAATAACCCCAAATAATCAAAAGGTGTTTTTATATACAAAAACCCCGCAAACACTTGAAACACAAGGGTGTATGCAAGGTTGCGAGGTTTAAGAAACAGAAGCAATCTAACGTTAAAAAATTAACGAGAGTAGAACTCTACGATGAATGCTTCGTTGATTTCAGCAGATAGTTCAGAACGTTCTGGAAGGCGAGTGAATGTACCTTCTTTTTTGTCTGCATCAAATGTTAAGTAGTCAGGTACGAAGTTGTTTACTTCGATAGCTTCGCCAACTACAGATAGGTTTTGAGATTTTTCACGAAGAGAAATCGTTTGACCTGGTTTAACGCTATATGATGGAATATCAACGCGTTTGCCGTCTACTAAAATGTGACCGTGGTTTACTAATTGACGAGCTCCACGACGAGTGCGAGCTAAACCTAAACGGTAAACTAAGTTGTCAAGGCGAGTTTCAAGAAGAATCATGAAGTTTTCACCGTGAACACCTTTCATTTTACCAGCGCGATCAAATACAGTACGGAATTGACGTTCAGTCATACCATACATATGACGAAGTTTTTGTTTCTCTTGTAATTGTAGACCGTACTCTGATAATTTTTTACGTTGGTTCGGGCCGTGTTGACCTGGTGCGTAAGGGCGTTTTTCGATTTCTTTACCAGTACCGCTTAGTGAGATACCAAGACGACGTGAGATTTTCCAAGATGGACCTGTATAACGAGACATATTGTTGTCTCCTCCTTTAAATTTGGTTTTTTCGTTGTAAAACAAAAACCAGTAGTACCCGTTCTTATACGCATTTTATTTTCATGTATGTTCGCCTATGCAGCCATTAGGTTACATAATACACCATCCATTATATCTGATATGTTTCACTCACTTATAATAGAGGAATAAAATACAATGATAAGATCATACCACTGCTGCGTTCATTTTACACAACCATCATTGTAACTTTTTATTCTGTGTACGTCAAATATAACAATCGATATTTTTCTATAAGAAAGATATTTTATTGACCTAAATTTTGTAGCTAGAAATTAATAAATGATTTGTTATAGAAAATAGCTAAAAAGGCCTTTAGATATAATTTTTTGTTTTTGCAATAGTTAAACATGAGGTAATGATTGTAAAATGTAAAAAAAAAGAAGAATTACATAGTCAAAATGACTCAAAATATGTATAATAAAATATAAGTTAATAGTAATTGATTTGTGACGTTATAAAGAAAAGGTGATTTCATGACAGACCATTTACAAACGCTAAAATATATAAAATCTGATGTATTGAGCCTTTGGGCGAGTTCGAATGGGGAACTGGCTAGTTTTAGTGAATACTTTTTTTTACTTAAGAAATGTCTAAAGAAGCACTTAAATATTTCAAATGCTATCTTTCTTAGTTATGAAGATAATCTTTTAGTTCCTTTAGATGAAGCAATGGCTATTACAATTGAATCAAGAAAAAAATCAATCCCATGGCCTATGATAGAAGCTGGTTTCTATCAGCAAAATGTAGTGAAACTACCGTACATACTCAAGGAAATTGAGTCTTATAATGAAATGACAGATATGGCACTATTTCAATTAGAGAATAAAGACCCATTTGGAATTTTATTGGTCGAAGCGACAGATTTGTGGACGGATTTTATAAATTCTGATGCAGGTGAAGATTTTATAGAATTAATTACAAAAATCATTCAAATGATCAGTGAGAATTTGAAAGTAAAGCTGAATGAAGACCAATATAAGAAACTTTATAATATGACTGATTTATTTCATTCAACAATGGATATAGATTTAATTTTAGAAAACGTCTTAAAGAATATTAAAGACAACTTCCCGGAGTTTAATGTTGAACTTATTTTATCAAATGATCAAGATCGACATACTACAATTGATATTAAGCTTTTTGATTATTTATCCGAAAGACCTGCCACAATTGAGGCTTTTGTGTCAGGAGAGCTTACAATTGAACTAGCGAATGATTTAGATTGTAGATTACTAAATGTCCCTATAAAAGGTAGACAGGCTATATATGGAATTTTACAAGTGAATGCACCGATGACGTATATTTTTTCATCGAGCGAAAAAGATTTTGTACGTATGCTTGCGCAAGCCTCGGGAAATGCACTTGAAAATGCAAAACTCTATCATCAATCACATCGATTAATTAGAGATTTACAACTTATCAATGAAACTTCGCATCGTCTTAACATGAGAATTAATATTAAGGAGATGCTTTTATTTTTACAAAAACAATTAATGAAATCTTTCCAACCAATGGAGGTTTGCTTTGTTTTTAAAAATAATGATAAATTTGAAGTAACGGAAGCAAGTACACCATTTTTCAAGACAACAGAAGGGTCCGTTTATATACGACATGTTGAGCAACATTTTGAAAATACATTTGACCCATTATTTATAGCAGACTTTAGTCGATTAGCTTCAAATAAAATAAAGTATCGTTCGGTTATGGCAATACCGCTATTGATGGAAGAGTCTATTAATGGCTTTAGTATTGTTTTACACAAAGATCCTTATTTCTTCTCATTCGATAGTTTTAAATTAATGCAATCATTAATCCATCATTCCTCTTTAGCAATCGCCAACTCGATTTTACGTGACCAATTGCAAGAAATGGTGGACCGCGACCATTTAACGAAACTCTTTGCGCGTAACTACTTAGACCGATATGTAGTAAAATCACTTGAAAAAGATGACTCTGGTATGTTTTTACTTATTGACATTGATAACTTCAAACGTGTGAATGATACATATGGCCATCAAGTAGGAGATAAGGTTCTTGTGCAAATTGCTTCACAGTTGAAAAAGACTGTAGGCTCAAAAGGCATATGTGCACGATGGGGTGGAGAAGAAATGTCTGTTTACGTCCCGAATATTGATGAAGAGGCAGCAATACAATTTGCTGAGGATCTTGTAAAGTTAATTCCAACGAAAACAGATCCGCAGGTGACAATATCTGCTGGACTAATAACGTGGAATCAAAAGTATCGACCTGCATTTCAATCTGTATTCCTTCATGCAGATAATGCCTTATATGAAGCGAAGAATAGTGGGAAAAATCGCTTTTGTATGCATGACCATAGATTACAAACTAATGCATAAATTAGCTAGAAATTTAAAGCTGCCCTTTGATTGATAGACATTCTAACAATCAAAGGGCAGTTTTTTTGTAATAGTAGACAAAAGCTTGTGTGTGAATTGTTCTAAATCAATTTTGTCTTTACACTCAAGCAGGTAGACCTTAGAATGGACCCAATACAAGTTCGTGATCGTGAATCAAATAAAAGCTGACCCAGTTAATAGTCGTTAAAAAATAATTGAGTAGAGCGGCTACATTGCTTAAATTCGCAAAACGATCTTTTTTGCCTGCTAACAAAGCATCTATTTGTTTTGTTAACGTCTTATATTAGTGGTAACAGAATTTTCATAATTAATTAATGAAAACAGAGTAAACAACTCAGATAAGACTATTTATTTTGGAAGTATAACGTTATAATGTTGATGTAAATCTACTACTGTATGCGCATCGGAGCCAAATACATAAGGAAGGTGAATAGATTTAGCAAACTCAATTAAAGGAAATGGCGGGGAAGGTTCTTTGCAAAAAGTTTTACTTAACCCTGCACTATTTAAATCTAATTCAAAGCCATGTTCCTTCATTTCAGTTAACACCTGTTGAAGGCGTTCCGTATCGTCAATTTTTACATTATGTGCGAGTTGAAACTTATGAACAAGAGAAGGATGACCAATGCGTTTAGGCTTGTACCGTCCTAGGTTTGCATGAATGGATTGCAAGACCGTGTTATAATACAAAGTATACACATCTTCAATAGAGCCGACTTTATCTGCGAATGCAAGAAAGGTCTCTGCCGAATAATCAATACATACATAGGTGTCTTGCCATCGTAAAAAGTGAACAGAAAGAATTGCATCATCTAAGTATTGACCATATTTATTTAGAAATAGTGTTGTTTCTTTTTCAAAGCCTGCGATGTAATCTACCTCAAGTCCAATTCGAATGCGTATGTCATGTTCGTATTTTGTTTGTAGTTGCTTTAACTCATTAAAATAGGGCATTAAATAATCAGGATTCATCCCACTATCTTTATCGGGGGTTGGATCGGTGAAGCCTTGAGGCAATGGAGCATGCTCAGTAAAAGTAATATCCGTAAAATTTTCAGCTATAGCTTTTTCGATATAATGTATTAATGTATCCGTTGAGCCATGAGGACAGTAAGGTGTATGTATATGCCCATCTCGTTTCATAAAGTGTACACTCCTTTTTTGTTTCGTTTATATAAGAAAGAATAAAATTTCCTATAGGTGCGAAGCTTTCGCATTATCCACTTTCGATGTAAAGACTAAAAAGAGTGTCTTTATCCCAAAAGTGTAAGTGATTTATTATGGATATATCAGTTTAAATGTACTTTTCTTCCATAACTCTTTCACCAATACACTTAAAATCTAGTACAAATGAGAAAACATAGTATATAATGAGTATAAATAGCCAATTCGTTTATTGTGGAATAGGAGGCTTACGATGGAGTATATCATCATTCCGATTATCCTACTATTAATTTTAGTGATAGTGGGATTTACTATGAGAAGAAAACATACTGCGATCATTGAGCAACTTGAAAATGAAAAATTACAAATACAAAATAATCCAATCAATGAGGAGATTTCAAAAGTGAAATCTTTAAATATGAACGGTGAAACAGAGGAAATGTTTGAGCGTTGGCGTAACAGCTGGGATGAAGTCATCGATGTCCACATGACAAAAATTGATTCCTTATTATTTGATGCTGAAGATCAAGTTAATCGTCTTCGCTTTAAAAAGGCAACGTTAATCGAGCGTGAGATTGAAGATTATATTGTAAAATGTGAGCAAGATAAAAATAAAATTTTAGATGAACTAAATGAATTAATTGGTAGTGAAGAGAAAAATCGTATTGAAATCGAACAATTAAAGGAATATTACCGTTCTGCTCGTAAAACATTACTTGCGCATCAACATTCATTTGGAGTTGCGTTGCCAGCACTTGAGCAGAGATTAGAAGTGTTTGTTCAGAAGTTTGAAGAATTCGATTCATTAACAAAAGAAGGAAATTACTTACAGGCTCGGGAAATCGTCATTAACTTAAATAATGAGTCACAGGAGACGTTTAATTTTATTAATGATGTACCGACACTTTTGACGGAGCTACAAGTAAAATTACCGGGTGCCATTCAAGAATTACGTAGTGGTCAACGTGAAATGGAAGAACAGTCTTACTATTTACGTCATCTTGAACTGACTGAGGCACTTGACAAACTAGAAGAAGAGTTTGGGACATTAAAAGGTGAACTTGCACAACTTAATATAGCAGTTGTTAAACCTCGTGTAGTTGAAATTAACGAAGAAATCGATAATTTTTATGACTTACTTGAAAAAGAAGTGATTGCAAAAAATTACGTCGATCAAAATTGTGAACGACTATTTAGTTCGATTGCTAATGTTATTAGTTCGACAAGAATTGTCAGTGATGAAGCATCATTCGTACAACAAAGTTATCATCTAAATGAAAAAGACGCCGAAATCCCGAAAGTAGCATTAAAACGCTTAGAGGTATTACAACGACGTTATGAATTACTTTCAATGCGTGTAGCAGACGAAAAATCTGCTTATTCTAGCTTGCAGGAAGAGTTAACGGAAATTAGTGAGGAACTAGAGCGTATTCATGAGGAACAAGAGCGACTATCGAATACGATGAAAAACTTGCGTATTGATGAAAATAAAGCACGTGCAAAAGTAGAAGAGCTGAAAAAAATGTTACAAGAAACGGATCGCATACTGAACAAGGCGAATATGCCAGGTATCCCCAAGGAGATGGATGCGCGTTTAGATGAAGCTGCAGAACATATTTATGTAGTTATCCAAAGTTTACAAGAAGTACCGTTAAATATGGGAGTTGTGCATAGTAATTTAGCTGCTACAGAATTATGTATTGAAGAAGTACATATAAAAGCGCGTGAGATGATTGAAAATGTCATGTTGATAGAACGAATTATTCAATACGGTAATCGTCATAGAGCAACAAATCCCAAACTTAATGCGCGCTTAAAAGAAGCAGAAGAAGCATTCCTTCAATGCCGATATACAAAAGCATTAGAAGATGCAGGAACGGCTGTGGAGGATATGGAGCCGGGCGCATTAAAACGTATTCAAGCACTTGTTGCAGAAGAGATGTTTTCGCGTTAATCTGGACGAATACAAGACAGTATACGTAAGTGTATAAAAACGTTATAATGGTATAGAAAAAGAGCAACCACCACACTGTTTTCGTGTTGGTGGTTTTCTTATGAAAAACGAGAAGATAAAAAAATTTACGATAAAAAGTGAGTAGGTTGAACGATGATTTATCTCGATAATAGTGCAACAACAAAGCCGCATAAAGAAGTAATGCAAACATTTTTGGCGGTCAATGAACAATATTATGCTAACCCTGCATCAATTCATGCGATGGGTGTAGAATCGCATGAACTATTGATGCGTGCACGTGAACAAATTGCGCATATTTTGCGTACAGATGCCAAAAATATACTGTTTACATCAGGTGGCACGGAATCTAATAATACAGCCATTCTTGGTTTGGCACGAGGCAATACACATAAAGGAAAACATATTTTAACAACGGTCATTGAACATCCATCTGTGTTAGAATCAGTGAAGCAACTTGAAAAAGAAGGCTTTGAAGTAGAGTATTTAACTGTTGGGAAAAATGGTGTTATTTCAATAGAAGAGTTGCGTGCAAAAGTACGTAAAGATACAGTGTTAGTGAGCATAATGCATGTTAATAATGAAATGGGTGCAATTCAGCCTATTTTTGAAGCGGCAAAAATTGTGCATGAGTTAAGCCGCGCAGCTTTTCATGTCGATGCGGTGCAAAGCTTCGGCAAATTACCGATTACCTTTAACGGTGAAGATGGCCCAGACTGCATTACAATTTCCGGTCATAAAATCCATGGCTTTAAAGGTTCAGGTGTACTCGCATTCCGCAAAAAAATGCAGTGGGAACCATATGCACTTGGCGGTGGTCAGGAATTCGGTTTACGCAGTGGAACAGTTGCTGTACCACAAGCCGTGGCACTAGCAAAAGCGGCACGTATGGCAGTAGAAACGATGGCTGTACATGAGCCGAAATTCCGTACGTGGCATGAAGAAATATGTACAGTGTTAAGAAACTATGGTGACGAAGTGCATATTTTATCAACAACAGAAGGTGCAGCACATATTTTATCGTTTAGTGTGCGTGATTTAAAAGGTGAAATACTCATTAATGCCTTGCAAAAACGTGGTGTGATTGTTTCGACATCAAGTGCTTGTTCATCGAAACAAACGAAAACAAGTCATGTCGTGGAAGCTTTACATATTGATGAGCATTTTAAAAATGGCGTCATTCGTGTAAGCTTCGGTGCACATGTTACAGATGAAGAAATCGCACAGTTTAAACTTGTATTAAACGAAGTATTAATGGAACTAAAAGGAGAGCTTTTACAATGATTTGGAAAGAAATTTTAATTCGATACGGTGAACTATCGACAAAAGGGCGCAACAAAATGGACTTTATTCGTCGCCTACGTGAAAATATCCGTCATGCATTTGCTGATTTAGGTCAATTACACATCCGCACAGAGCGTGATCGAATGTTTATCGCTATTTCGGATCAAGCACAAATGAATGTATTACTTGAAGGATTACCGAAAATATTTGGAATTCAATCATTCAGTCCAGTAGCTGCTTGTGAAAAAGATATGGACGCAATGAAAGCTCTTGCAATTACGATTATGGATACATTTAAAGAGGAACAATTAACATTTAAAGTAGAAGTAAAACGTACAGATAAAAGTTTCCCATTAGATTCTCATGCGATTCAGCGTGAAATTGGTAGCCATGTGTTACCACAGTATCAAAACTTATCGGTAAAAGTAAAAAAACCTGATGTAGAACTTCGTGTAGAAGTACGTCATGATGCAACGTATATGATGGCTCAAGTGATTTCAGGTGCAGGCGGTATGCCAGTTGGTTCGAATGGTAAATCATTATTAATGTTATCAGGTGGTATTGATAGCCCAGTTGCTGGCTATTTAATGATGAAACGTGGTGTACGCTTAGAAGCTATTCACTTCTTCAGCCCGCCGTATACAAGTCAAAATTCACTTGAAAAAGTAAAGGTATTAGCAAATGAATTAACAAAGTTCGGTGCGAATGTTCGTCTACACGTTATTCCGTTTACTGAAATACAAGTACTCATTAAAGATAAAGTACCGTCAAACGTTTCAATGACAACAACTCGTCGTATGATGTTAAAAATTGCTGATCAGGTACGTGAAGATATAGGTGCTCTTGCAATCGTTACAGGAGAAAGTCTTGGCCAAGTAGCAAGTCAAACGCTTGAAAGCTTAACTGCCATCAATGCAGTGACGAATACACCGATTTTACGCCCGTTAATTGCAAGTGACAAATTAGAAATTATCGATATAGCTAAAAATATCGGCACTTATGAAACATCGATTCAGCCATTTGAAGACTGCTGTACAATCTTTACACCGGCAAGTCCAAAAACTAAGCCAAAGCTTGAGAAAGTAGAGCACTACGAAAGCTTCTCGGATTTCGATGAATTAATTGAACGAGCTGTAAAGAATCGTGAAGTGCATATCTTCCCGAAAAAAGAACAGCCAGCCGATAAATTCGCAGATCTTCTATAATAAGATAAAGAACCGTCTCAAAAGCAATTTTGAGACGGTTCTTTTATTATGAAATCAGATTTCCTTTGTAGGTACAATTTACCTATATTTTTTTCGTATTAAAAATCTAATAAAGCACATTCTATATTCACAAGGAGGTGAGAGAAATGACAAACAACAACAGTTCAAACAAGCTTGCAGTACCTGGTGTACAACAAGCACTTGATCAAATGAAATACGAAATTGCACAAGAATTTGGTGTTCAATTAGGTGCTGACGCGTCAGCCCGTGCTAACGGTTCCGTCGGCGGTGAAATCACTAAACGTCTTGTACAAATGGCTGAATCTCAATTAAAAGGGATGCCAAAACAATAACAAATAAAAAACTCATACCCTGAGTAATTATTTGGCTAAAGACCAGTGACCTTTATAGGCACTGGTTTTTAGTTTGCTTAAATACCTCAACATTTATGAATGGAAAGTTTCTTTAAAATTTAGAACCGTAAGTTGAATGTCATTGCTCTCGCAAATTGCTGAAATGACAGCTACTCCATCTGCTCCAGCATTGAATACTGTGTGTGCATTTGAGTTATCTATGCCACCAATGGCGACAATGGGTAATTCAGGATGTTGTGAACGTACTTGTTGTAAAAAAGCTGTACCACTTGGCGCATTTGCATCATCTTTAGAACGAGTTGCAAAAATCGGTCCGATCCCAACATAATCTGCTCCATATTGTAAGGCTACTTGTAGTTCAGCATCCGAATGTACAGAAATGCCGAGAAGCATGTCGCCAATTTTTTCTCGTACAATAGAAACATGCAAATCATCTTGTCCAATATGAATGCCATCTGCCTTTAATCGGATAGCAAGATCTACATCATCATTGACGATAAATGGCACGTGATATTGTTGGCATAGTTTTTGACAATCGTTCGCAAATTTCTCATAAGCTTGACCAGTCAACGCTTTAGGTCCTTTTTCACGAAATTGAAACATTGTAATTCCAGCTTGTAATGCTTCTTCAAGTATGGCTAATGGTTCGCGTTGCTTCGTATTTTCAGTACCCATAATGAAGTAAAGCTGTAAATTCTTACGCTTCAAGTACAGTCACCTCACATGTATCTTTATATTTTTGATATGCAAAATGATTTGTTGGTCCGTGACCGTTGCCAATAACTAGATCATGTGTAATGGCCATTTGAATAAACTTTTTTGCTTCAACAATGGCTTGATCAAAGGGAATTCCTTGTGCAATAAAAGCAGTTAATGCGGCAGAGAATGTGCAGCCTGTTCCATGCGTATTTTTAGTATTTATGCGTTCTGATTGCATTGTAAATGATGAACCGTTATTTGAAAATACATAATCAGTAGCGTATTTTTCATCTGATAAATGCCCACCTTTAATAACAACGAACTGCACGCCTAATTGTAAAAGTGATTGTGCAGCTTGTTGAATATCATGAACAGTTTCAATCTTCATATCCGCAAGTACTTCTGCTTCTGGAATATTTGGTGTAAGGACACTCGCTAATGGCAGTAAATGAGTGCGTAATGCTTGGACTGCTTCTTGTTGTAATAAGTTTTCTCCACCTTTTGCAATCATTACAGGATCGACAATCAGTGGGATTCTTAAATCAGTAATGATAGTTGCGATTTTTTGAATAATATCTGATGAAAAGAGCATGCCCGTTTTGATTGCACTAATCGGGAAATCTTCTAATAAAGCAAGGAGTTGCTTTTCAACAAAACTTACTTCCGTCGGCAGAACACCAGAAACACCTAATGTATTTTGTGCCGTTAAGGCTGTAATGACTGAAGTGCCAAATACCTCTAATTCTTGGAATGTTTTTAAATCAGCTTGAATGCCAGCACCACCGCCACTATCGGAGCCAGCGATTGTTGTAACAATTTTCATTATTGTTCACCTTCCTTGGAAAGACGATGTAATTCATTTAGTACGGTTATCTGAAAATCACCAATATATTGTGTGCTCGAATATGCATTTTCAGCAATTTTTTTATAGGTCTTTAACGTATCGCCTAGTTGCGCAAAAGGTTCATCTCCTGCGACAAACGCAGCACCACAAATAGCACTTAGTAAACAACCTGTACCTGTAATTTCAGTCATTTGGCGATGACCACCAGGAATCCACCTTGATTGTACGCCATCCGAAATGAAATCTTCTTCACCTGTGACAATGACCATACATTTGTATTGTTGCGCAATTTTCGTTGCTTCATCAGATAGTGCCATTGAACCACTACCACTATCTACACCTTTTTGCTGCCAACTTATATTCGCAATGGCAGCTAGTTCTCCAATGTTGCAACGAATAAGGACAAATTTTATTTCAGCTAAAAGCTGTTTTACGGTTTCTTTACGGAAAGCTGTCGCACCAGCACCAACTGGATCCAAAATAACTGGGATTCCAAGTGCGTTTGCTTTTTTTCCAGCAAGTAGCATCGATTCTTTTGTCCGTTCGTTTAGTGTGCCAATATTAATCAATAAGGCTGACGCAAGTGATACCATCTTCTCAACTTCTTGCAATTCATCGGCCATTACTGGAGAAGCACCAATTGCTAGTAAACCGTTTGCTTGAAAATTGGCCACAACGTAATTCGTTATACTATGAATAAGAGGCTGTTTTTTTCGAATAGCTTGTAAAATCATCGTACGCTCTCCGGTACCCAATTTTCTTTCGTCCAGGCCATTTCCCAAAACTGTAATTCATAATAACAACTGTTTTTAAAATGACTTTTTAAAATTGCTAATTTTTCAGGAGAAGCTGCTGCAGCATAAGCGTTCATCATTGAGATTTGTTTTTGGATTGTTACTTGGAAATCGTCACTACTATACATCGCAATCCAATCTTCATATAGGTTAACACCAGGTTTTGCGTCTTTATAATACATTCCTATTTCTAAATAAAGCCATGGGCAAGGCATCATAGCAGCAAAAGCTTCAGCTACATCGCCATTATGCACGGCGCTATACATATGATTAATGTAATTGATAGCACCTGGAGCAGGTTCACTCTGCTCAAGTTCCTCTTTGGTTACATTTAATTCTAAGAAAACAGAGCGATGTAATTCTAGCTCAGCTTCATTAATGAATTTCGCTGTATCAGTGTAGTATGCGAATTCTTCAGGTGTTTCACATTTAGCAGCTGCAAATGCTAATACCTTGGCATAATGCTTTAAATAATAGGCATCTTGAATCATATAGTATTTAAACTTATCGAGTGGTAGAGTACCATCCGCAATCCCTTTTACAAATGGGTGCTGGAAACTTCCCTCCCAATAAATATCTGTTTCTTTTCTTAATTCGTTACAAAATGTCATTATAAGTCCTCCTCAAATTGGTGAACGTAAGCATACAAAAAAAGCTCTTTTTCGTCTGTGAAATACACGTAAAAAGAGCTTCTTCATCAAAAAAATGATGTACTGCTCCCTACGTCAGTATTAACTAACAGGTTCAAAGGGTCAGGTTTTACCTTCTCAACTCAAAATGAGTCCCCCCGCAATCAAAATATTTAGCTGAAAATTGGAACGAAAAAAGCTCTCCTACGAATGAGGAGAGCGTATGTACAAGAAAAGCATAAGCGCGATTGTACATTGCTCCCTACGTTAGTATTAACTAACAGGTTCAAAGGGTCAGGTTTTAACCTTCTCAACTCAAGATGAGTCCCCCTGCAAACATTTGATTTGACCACAATGTACCATACTTTCCCTATATGAACAAGGCAATTTTATTATATTTGAAAAGTGGTGACTGATGCCATACAAATAAATGTGATAATTGTCATAATTTTTAATTATTAGAGTGTTTTTCATTGAAATCTATGAAAAATGAGTTTTATAATAAGTTTAACAAAGGGGGCAATAATGATGAATAGACAAAATCTAATCGCACCAGAATGGTATAACATTGTAGAGGAATTTGAAAAGTATGCACAAGATCCAGAGAAAAATGCTTTAATTGTTTATAATGAAAGCGAAGAGATTGACTATATAACATATACAAGTTTACTAGAAAAAGCGAATCAAGTAGCGCATGTGTTAACAGCACAGGGATTAACAAAAGGGGATGTTATTCTCATTATGGTGCCTAGATCTATTGAGGCATATGTTGCATATATCGCTGCATTGAAAGTTGGTTTAGCTATTATTCCAAGCTCTGAAATGCTTAGAGCGAAGGATATTGATTATCGTATTACACATGCTGATGCCAAAGCGGTCATTGCTTATGAACCATATATTGAACAATTTGATGATGTTGAACATTTAGGTGGATTACAACAGTTTGTCATCGGACATGCACATGCACCATGGCAGCCACTACTTGAAAAAATGGAACAGCAGCCTACAAGTTTTATAAGTACTACACCAACCAAAAGTACAGATGTAGCATTTCTTGCGTATACGAGTGGGACAACCGGTAATCCAAAAGCTGCTATTCATACTCATAGTTGGGGTTATGCGCATTTACGCACGACAGCACCAAATTGGCTAGGTGTACAAGAAAATGACATCGTATGGGCGACTGCAGCACCTGGTTGGCAGAAATGGATTTGGAGTCCGTTCCTTGCAACGTTAGGAAGTGGGGCTACTGCTTTTGTTTACAAAGGTAAGTTTGATGCACCTACATATTTAACATTGCTCGAAAAATTCAAGGTGAATGTTCTTTGTTGTACGCCTACAGAATATCGCTATATGGCGGCACTTGAAAATTTACGTGACTATAATTTATCAGAAGTTCGCCAAGCTGTATCTGCAGGTGAGCCGTTAAATAGTGAAGTCGTGAACGTATTTTTAACTGCATTTAACTTACAAGTACGCGATGGTTATGGTCAAACCGAAAATACATTACTTGTTGGAACGATGGTTGGTATGGAAGCGCGTGTCGGCTCGATGGGCAAACCAACACCAGGTAATACGGTATCGATTATTGATGATTTTGGTAATCCTGTTTCGGAGGGTATTGTTGGTGATATTGCCGTACACAAAGAAACACCTGCGTTATTTAGTAAATACTTTAAGGACCCAGAGCGTACAAGCCTGCAATTCCGCGGCGATTGGTATATTACTGGTGACCGTGCATGTAAAGATAAAGACGGCTACTTTTGGTTTGAAGGGCGAGGCGATGATGTAATTATTTCCTCAGGTTACACGATTGGTCCGTTCGAAGTAGAAGATGCATTAATAAAGCATTCTACTGTGAAAGAAGTGGCAGTTGTAGCAAGTCCAGATGAGGTTAGAGGTAATATAGTAAAGGCATTTGTTGTATTACGCGAAGGAATTATTGGGGATTCGTCGCTTATTCAGCAATTACAAAATCATGTAAAGGACTTAACGGCACCCTATAAATATCCACGTGCTATAGAATTTGTGGAGGAATTGCCAAAGACAGCATCCGGCAAAATCCGCCGTGTGGAATTACGTCAACAAGAGCAAAAACAATATAATCATTAATTATTTCCTGGGGAATAATGTCGAAAATCAAAGTTCAAGCGCATTTTATGAACTTTGATTTTTTTATGTGTTAAAATTGTTATTTACGGCATGATGAATTGCGGGAAATTAGTGCATATTTGCAAATAAATGAAACGTTTTATCCATTCATTCGTATAAAATTTTAAGGAGGCGGAATAGAATGAATGCAAAAAGGTGGGTAGCCTTAATTATTGCGGGCGTATTACTAGTGGTTTCACTAGGAATCAATACGGTATTTGCGTTTTTAAAAGCTGATTTCTTCGGTAATTTTGATAGCGTAATTGCAGGCAATGATTTTGAAGTTTATGAAACTGTATTAGAAGGAAATAATTTTGATAAAAGAATTGCTCATTTAACATTGGACGGTACGATTCAAGATGTTGGCTCTGGTACGGTATGGCAACAGGTTACCTATGATCATCAGTTTTTCTTAGGGCAATTAGATAATATTTTAAATGATGAAACTGTTCAGGGTGTTGTATTGAGCGTGAATACACCAGGTGGTGGTGTAACGGAGTCAGCAGAAATTTATAAAAAACTCCTACAAATCAAAGAAGAACGACAAATCCCAATCTACGTATCAATGGGGTCAATGGCCGCTTCTGGTGGTTATTATATCTCAGCACCAGCTGACAAAATTTTCGCAAATCGCGATACGATTACAGGTTCAATTGGTGTCATCATGCAATCTATTAACTATCAAGCACTTGCTGAAAAAGTAGGTGTCAAATTTGAAACGTTTAAATCAGGCGAGCATAAAGATATGCTAAGCCCAATGCGTGATGTTACAGCAGAAGAACGAGCGATGATGCAAGAAATGATTAATGAGTCATATGAAGAGTTTGTTGATATTATTGAAAAGGGTCGTAACATGTCGGAAGCAGACGTGAAAAAGGTAGCGGATGGCCGAGTTCTTGGTGGCACAAAAGCGCTTGAGGCAGGTCTAATTGACGAAATTGGCGATAAAGAAGCAGCAATTGCTGCATTACGTGCGGATTATGATTTAGAAGATGCAGAACTATTCGAATACACATATAACGTGGATGGCTGGCAATCGTATCTTGGTATGAAAATTGGTTCATTTATTGGACCATCAGCAGAAGAAAAAATGCTGATGAAAATTATGTCTGACTATAGTGCGCCAAAAATGATGTACTTATACGGTGAATATTAAGGGGGGCATATCATGACTAATAATGAATTCGTTGTGCAAGGTCCATATCCTGATGACGCCGAATTAACTGGCTATACGCCCAAATTACCAACAAAAGAACGACACTATACATTAAAAACGGCTGGCTTTTGGGTACGCTTTTGGGCGTTTTTAATTGATTCCCTCGTTATATCAGCAGTTATTGGTATTTGTATTAACCCGATTTTCCACTTAATGGATTGGTCTTTATCAGATTCGGCTTGGTATGCACCAATCTCCATTATTTCAGCTGTTATCTATTATTTATATTTTGTGTTGATGACAAAATTTTTAGGGCAAACATTAGGGAAAATGGCTTTCGGTCTACGCGTTGTATCGTTAAAACATGAAACCTTATCATGGTCTGATGTAATTTATCGTGAATGGATTGGTCGTTTTATTAGTAATTTTATAAAGTTGCTGTATGTCTTTGTGGCAATTTTGCCAAACAATCAAGGCTTACATGATTACTTTGCAGATACAATGGTTGTACACGAGAAAATTTATGTAGAAAAAGATTTCGAACAACCAGTACCGACTACTCAAAAAACAGTAAAACAACCTGAAATGATTGAAGAGTCAACAAAAGAATAATGATTGAAGGGCCTCTAACAACTCGTTAGAGGCTCTTCGGATATAAAGTATTTAGTTTCTTAGTAGTTGCGTGAATAAACTGCTCTTGAAAATTGTCTCTACACTAAAATCGGTAATTGAAAGCTTCTTTAACTACAGTAACGAGATGAGGATTTCCGTTCGGGGTGGGGAGCTTTCTGGGGGGATCCACTGAACTTCTCGCTACCCTCGCTTCAGGGGCTCATATGGGACGCTAATCCCCCAGGAGGATGAGGACTACAAATGATATAAATAATACAATTTGATCAATGCAAGATGGCCATTTGAACAGTAGCCATTTTACCTTCGTTCAAAATTAAATTGGCTTATTTTCTTTTACGATCTCCACAAGAAAGTTCTAGTTGATTGGAGTGGAAGACGGTGACTTCTAGGGGATTAGTGAGCAATTTGAAACCCAGCAGGAGCGTGTGACGAAGCGGCTCAAGGCTCGCCTCCTAGAACGCGTTCGCCTGGAAAGGAAATCAACAGGTCCCTTGAATAAAGGCTCATAATGAATTTTTGACGCAATTGTTTTGTTATAATGTGACCACTAACGAGTTGTTGGTGGTCTTCATTTGTATAGCCAAGCTCTATGAGTTGCAATTAATTCCCTACATTTAGTAGTATTATGTACAGATGAAGAAATAGGAGGCGTTAATATGGCACAAGTCACTTTTAAAAATGGCCCAGTAACACTAGTAGGAAATGAGGTAAAGGTTGGAGACCAAGCACCAAATTTCACAGTTTTAGATAATGGACTAGCACCTGTTACTTTAAAAGATTCAGAGGGTAAAATTCGTTTATTCAGTGTTGTACCGTCATTAGATACTGGCGTATGTGATGCGCAAACACGTAAATTTAATGAAGCTGCAGCTGAATTAGGAGACAATGTTGTGATTTACACAGTATCTGTTGACCTTCCATTCGCTCAAAAACGTTGGTGTGGTGCTGCAGGAATCGATGCAGTACAAACAGTATCGGATCACCGTGACCTTTCATTTGGTGAAGCATACGGCGTTTACATTCAAGAATTACGTTTACTTACACGTGCCGTATTCGTAGTGGATGCAGCTGGTAAAGTAACTTACGTTGAGTATGTTCCAGAAGCAACAGATCATCCAAACTATGAAGCAGCAATTGCCGCTGTAAAAGCACTAGCATAAATCATTTTATTTAGGCTAAGATAGTACCAGACGACGGGGCTGTGACAAAGGTGTTTGTCACAGCTTCTTTCTGTGTGAAAGGAAGTTTTATATGGAAAAGATTGAAAAACTATTTGGCATGATGAATGCTCATGCGGAGAAAATAGAAAAAGAGCAAGATGCTACATTTTTAGAGGGTATTTTGGATGCACTTGAAGCGTGGTTGGACGGAGAAGTAGATTACACGGTTGAAGGCGCAACAAAAGAAGATATTCGTAAAGCCATACAAATCGCTATTTTAAAAGGAATGCGTAAAGGTTCACAGCCAAACCATCAAATGACGCCTGATACACTGGGCTTACTTGTAGGATATTTTGTGGAACAGTTTTTCGAGGAGCGTCTAGCGAAAGAGAAAATTTCTATAATGGACCCAGCTGTAGGCACAGGGAATTTATTATTAACAGTGATGAATTTACTGGATGGGAAGGTAGAGGCAACTGGTGTAGAAGTAGATGAATTACTGATTCGTTTAGCGGCAGCTACAGCTGATTTAACAGAGCAACCTGTATCGTTATATCGCCAAGATGCACTGCAAGATTTATTGGCTAGCCCGGCAGATGCAATTGTATGTGATTTACCTGTTGGTTTTTATCCAAATGACGAAGTGGCACTTGATTATGAGCTATGTGCGGCAGAAGGCATGAGTTACGCTCATCACTTATTTATCGAGCAATCTGTGAATTATACAAAAGATGGAGGCTACTTATTTTTCTTAGCTCCAACGCATTTGTTTGAATCAGAGCAAGCTAAACAGTTGCATAAATATATTAAAAAACATGCGTGGATTCAAGCGATTATTCAATTGCCTGACACTATGTTTGCCAATAAAGCACACGAAAAGAGCATTGTAATTTTACAAAAACAAGGCGAGGGTTACAAGGCACCGAAAGAAGTGCTACTAGCTAAAGTGCCGAATATGCAAAATAAGCAAGCACTTTCTATGTTCTTTGAAAAAGTTCAAATGTGGAAAGAAGCGAAATAATATAGAGAAAAATGTTATAATGCCCGTTTATCCCCGAAAAGTGCTAGAGCATCTGAAGCGACTTTGAGGGAGGCGTTTTAACCTAACTAATCATAAAAAAGGTATCCAATAAACTTGGATACCTTTTTATGTACAGAGATATTATTGTTCTGGCGTACGGATAACAAGTACGTCGCATTTTGCAGAACGTACGATGGCTTCAGAAACTGATCCGATAAGGAAACGTTCTACTGCGTTAAGACCTGTAGCACCACAGATGATTAGGTCTGCATCAACAATATTAGAAAGTTCTTTTGTGATGATATTTTTTGGAGAGCCGTATTCAATCACAAGGTTAACATTTGTTAATCCTTCTTCTTCAGCTTCTTTTTTATAACCATTTAATAATTCTTCGGAGAATGCTTGTGCACGCTCTGCAATTGAACGGTCATATGCTTCGATTGCAGCGAAAGAACGAGTGTCAATAACATTTACTAAGTTAAGAACTGCACCCTCATTACGTTTTGCAACATCGATTGATTTACGGAAAGCGTATTCAGCTTCCTTCGAACCGTCAACTGCAACTACAATACTTTTATACTGATTAGCCATTTGTATTACCTCCCTATCTTTATACTCTGATTATACCAAATGATTGCTTAAAGGAAATACTTTCATATAGAAAAATTGTGAAAAAGTGAAGGCATTCACTTTGAAATGCTGAAAATATCGTTAGTAAATACTAAATTTTTTTAAAGGAAATCAATGAAAACTATGAATTAAAAGTGCTTTAATTAAAGCATTTTCAGTGCTTATTTGGTAATATGGAAGGGTAAGGGATGATTGAGAAATTATTCTTATTTCATATGAAGTGAAAGGGGTAGAAAGCTATGAAAATTGGGATTCCGAAAGAGATTAAAAATAATGAAAATCGGGTGGCAATGACGCCAGCAGGAGTCGTGTCATTAACAAATTCAGGTCATGAAGTATTTATTGAGTCAGGTGCAGGGATCGGTTCCAGTTTTTCTGATGCTGATTACGTAGCGGCTGGTGCACATATTGTAGCGACAGCGAAAGAAGCATGGGCTCAAGAGCTAATTTTAAAAGTGAAGGAACCTATTTCATCTGAATATGATTATTTTTATGAGGGACAAATATTGTTTACATATTTGCACCTAGCTCCTGAGAGAGAGCTAACGCAAGCATTAATAGATAAAAAGGTTGTAGGTATAGCCTATGAAACCGTGCAATTAGCGAACGGTTCATTACCACTATTAACACCAATGAGTGAAGTTGCTGGTAAAATGGCGACGCAAATTGGTGCACAGTTTTTAGAGAAAATTCACGGAGGAAAAGGTATTTTACTAGGCGGGGTGTCTGGAGTACCTCGTGGTAGAGTAACGGTCATTGGTGGCGGTATTGCTGGGACAAATGCAATCAAAACAGCTGTTGGTATGGGAGCGGACGTGACAGTTATAGATTTAAGCCCAGAACGTCTACGTCAATTAGAAGATGTATTTGGACGTGAAGTACAGACATTAATGTCAAATCCTTATAATATTGCAGAGTCTGTAAAAAACTCTGATTTAGTAATTGGCGCTGTATTAATTCCAGGTGCTAAGGCTCCTAAGCTTGTGACCGAAGAAATGATTCAATCAATGCAGCCTGGTTCTGTAGTAATTGATGTCGCGATTGACCAAGGGGGAATTTTTGCAACATCTGATCGTGTGACGACGCATGATAATCCAACGTATGAAAAGCACGGGGTTGTACATTATGCAGTGGCAAATATGCCAGGTGCAGTACCGCGTACGTCCACAATCGCATTAACAAATAATACGATTCCATATGCCTTGCAAATTGCGAATAAAGGTTTTAAACAGGCGTGTATTGATAATCTAGCACTGAAAAAAGGTGTCAATACATTAGATGGGCATGTGGTTTATAAAGCTGTTGCGGAGTCTCAAGGATTACCGTACGTCCATGTGGATGATTTAATGACATTGAGCTAAAGCTTACATTTTTTTAGAGCGTAAGGTTTAACGAAGACATAATTGATTTTAGAAGCGCCAATTTTTAGATGGCGCTTCTTTTTTGAATTTGTATTTTTAGTGGTTGAATTAAGAGAAAGGAATAATTTTAATAAATCTAACATGTTGCGGTATCTGAAATTTTTAAGGTCTGCTCATTATTGAATATTGGGGGCATAAATGTTTAAAGAAGTGATAGAAGAATTATTATATCGATATAAGATGCGCACTGTGAAAAATCGTCCTTTAATTGTTGCAGTTGACGGCTTAGGAGGAGCCGGAAAGACGACATTAGTAAAAAATATTGAAAATGAACTGAAGAATATATGTACTATTAGTGTTATTCATATCGATGACTATATAGAGGAAAATAACGAACGTTATAATACTGGATACGACGAATGGTATGAATATTATTATTTGCAATGGAATATTGAAAAAATTAGGGACGATTTATTAAAAAAAAATTCATAACAACTATACAGAACTAATTTTACCTTTCTATGATAAATTCTATGATAGAACTACACTAAACAAAATTACTATAGCATCTGATAGCATTGTTTTAATCGAAGGGGTATTTCTACAAAGAAAAGAATGGAAAATATATTACGATTATACAATCTTCGTAGATTGTCCAAGAGAAATAAGATATGAAAGAGTAATTAATCGAGATTTGTACATCGGAGATTACCAAGTAAGGTTGAATAAATATAAAAAAAGATATTGGTTAGGGGAAGAGTATTATTTGAAAACAGAAAATCCAACAAAAAAAGCAGATAAAATATATTGTGCTACATTATAACGTATATATTTAAGGATGAAAAAGACTTGATTCTACAAAAATGTAGAGACAAGTCTTTTTTTAGAACAAAATTAAATTTAAAGTACTATTAACTCTTTAGGGAATTTCGTTAACACTTCTACACCATCTTTTGTAACAACTACATCATCTTCAATACGAACGCCAGTTACATCTGCTTTGTAGACACCCGGTTCAATTGTGAAGACCATGCCTGCTTTCATCGTCATGTCGTTTGAACCTGTAATTGATGGGAATTCATGAACAGAAATGCCAAGCCCATGGCCAAGACGGTGTGTGAAATATTCACCGTATCCTGCATCTGTAATCGTATCACGTGCTATTTTGTCTAAATCCATCGCGCGAACACCTGGTTTTACGGCAGCAATAGCATTCATATTGGCAGCTAGTACAGTATTGTAGATATCTTTTTGTGCCTCAGAGGGTTCGCCGAATGCAACAGTTCGTGTGATATCAGAACAGTAACCATCGTAAATCACGCCAAGGTCGAATAATACCATATCTCCTTTTTGAATTTTGCGAGTTCCTGGTGTTCCATGTGGTGATGCTGTTTTTGGTCCACTTAACACCATTGTTTCAAATGACATTTTGCAACCTTTTTCCTGAATGGCGTTTTCAATCGCTGTTAGGATTTCTATTTCTGTTTTACCTTCAGCAATCTCTTTACAACCAATTTCAATTGCGTAATCTGCTAGCTCTGCAGCCTTACGTAATTTAGTTAACTCTGTTTCATCTTTTATCACACGCATAGCATTAATTTTTTCGTCGAGACGTACATAGCTTGCCTGTGGGAATAAGTGTTGTAGTGCTTCTAAGCGTTCTACGATTAAGTGAGTTTTCTCAATGGCAAATGTTGTAGGATTCACACCGCGTGCTTTAATGGCATTAGCTAGCACGACCATAGAATCTTGTGTATCTTGATGACCAACTACTTCGTAGGTCCAGCCAGCAGCTTTTGCATCAGGAATCTCCATTTGAGGACAAATTAAAAAAGGCTCTGCTTCTTTAAAAATCATGACGCCTAGTAATCTTTCATGTGGATTGCTTTTAAAGCCTGAAACGTAAAAAACGTTGTCTGGTGTTGTGATAAAAGCGGCATCAATATCGTGTTCAAGTAAAAAACTTTTAATTTCTTCATACTTTGACATTGTATTTCCTCCCCGTGCAGCAACGAATTTTCTAATCTTGTATAGCATATCAAAAAAAGGGAAATAACGCATTTGTAGCGAATTAAGCAAGGGTATAAAACATTATGGTAGGAGGAATTATTGATGGAAATTAGTTATCATGGACATTCGGTTGTGAAGATTCAAACAAATGGTACAACGATTCTAATCGATCCCTTTATTAATGGAAATACGTTAACGGATTTAAAAGTAACAGATGAGGCACCTGATGTAATTTTATTGACCCATGGGCATAACGATCATGTCGGCGATACAATTGAGTTAGCAAAGAAAAAGGATGCACTTGTAATAGCGCCACATGAGTTAGCTAACTGGGTTTCGTGGCAGGGGGTGAAAGCGCATCCGATGCATATTGGTGGTGCTAGGGAGTTTGATTTTGGAAAGGTAAAGTTAACGCAAGCTTTCCATGGTTCTTCGTATACGACTGATAACAATGAAATAATCTATATGGGTATGCCTGCTGGAATTTTACTCTTTATTGAAGGCAAAACAATATACCACGCTGGCGATACAGCGTTATTTAGCGATATGAAATTAATCGGTGAACGTCATCCAATTGATATAGCTTTTGTACCGATTGGTGATAATTTTACGATGGGACCTGAAGATGCGGCATGTGCAGTAGAATTCCTAAAACCAAAAATTGTTGTGCCAATTCATTACAATACATTCCCACCAATCGAGCAGGATCCACAAATTTTTGCAGATTTAGTAAGAGATGCAGATGTGCAAATTTTAGAAATTGGCGGAAAAGTAAACTGTTACTAACAAATTTAGAACCTGTACTATACAGGTTAACAACGTGCTAATAGTTGAAAACGTAGGCGGAGTTGTGATATTTCATCGCTTATACTCAATACTTTCGTAAAAAATATGGTACACTAGGAGCAGAATAGATTGCTTGAGAAATAGGTGATATTTTGTCTACTAAACATGAAAAAATTTTACAATACATTGAATCCTTGCCTGTGGGCGATAAAATTTCAGTACGCCAAATCGCGAAGGAAATGCAAGTAAGTGAAGGTACAGCTTACCGTGCCATTAAGGAAGCGGAAAATCGCCGTTTAGTTAGTTCGATTGAACGTGTAGGAACGATTCGTATTGAGAAGAAAAAGAAAGAAAATATCGAACGATTAACATTTGCTGAAATTGTCAATATCATAGATGGACAAGTACTGGGTGGCAAAACAGGCCTCCACAAAACGTTAACAAAGTTTGTGATAGGTGCCATGCAACTAGAAGATATGATGCGTTATACAGATGCAGGTAGTTTGTTAATCGTTGGTAACCGTATGAAAGCACATGAAAATGCATTACGTGCTGGTGCAGCAGTTCTTATTACAGGTGGGTTTGATACGACTGATGATAATAAACAACTTGCAGATTCACTTGATATGCCGATTATTTCAACGAGCTATGATACATTTACTGTAGCAACGATGATTAACCGTGCGATTTATGACCAATTAATCAAGAAAGATATTTTATTTATCGAAGATATCTTCATTCCAATGGCAGAAACTTCAGTGCTTCGCAACGACGAAACGATTCATCATTTCCAAAAGTTAAACGAACGTACAACCCATGGAGCATTTCCAGTTGTAACGCCGAATAACAAATTAGTAGGGATGGTAACAGTAAGAGATGTTATCGGCAGAGAAGAAGATGAACTTATCGAAAAAGTGATGACGAAGAATCCGATTGCAGGTTCAATGAAGATGAGTGTGGCTTCAGCAGGACATCGAATGATTTGGGAGGGCATTGACTTATTGCCAGTCGTAGATGATGATAATATTTTACAAGGTGTCATCAGTCGTCAAGATGTCTTAAAGGCATTACAACATGCACAACGCCAGCCACACCATGGTGAGACAATCGATGATCTAGTGAAAAATGAAATGAAAGTACTAGGTGATGAGAATTTAATCGTGGAGTTTAAAGTGACGCCACAAATGACCAACCAATATGGTGCTATTTCTTATGGAGCCTTTACAACATTACTAGCAGAAGTAGGTTCATTTGCCTTGAAACGCCGTAAGCGCGGTGACGCAATTGCAGAAAATATGACCATTTACTTTATTAAGCCAGTGCAAATGGAAAGCATTCTTACGGTTAAACCTCGTATATTAGATATGAGTCGTAAGTTCGTGAAAATGGACTTTGAGGTGTATAGTCATCAAACACTTGTTGGAAAAGCGATGATGATGTTCCAACTATTGGAGCGTTAAATTATTGCAACCATCGACGAAGGGGTGACCTAGTAGCTAGGTCACCCCTTTATCTTCATTCATTTCACCTTTATTAGTGCTGAGATAAGGCCTCTACACGTATTGTTTTTCTGTGCGAAAGCGAAGCATTAGGTACCTTTATATGAAGGGGTTATTGATTGATTTGGTATTCTTCTTCAACGAATTGTCCATAATGACGCACTTTTTTGGAATTTTCTACAATTACAAAGATGCCTAAAATGACAAGAATTGCTGCAATAATAAATGTATATACATCAGGGAATAAATAAGCTTGGTTTAAGGCGAATAGTACAATAAATGCGCCGAGTCCCAAGTTCGCTTTGCATTTATACCAATTTTTAGCGATTGGTAATTTTGAACGAAACTGTTTTGTTTTAAAGTAAAAATAAACAACAAACGATATAATAATCGCGAAGACAAAAATTAAATTGAGCATAGTAAACCTCCTAGCATAACTAGTAATTATTGTAACGATAAACTGGAGAAAATGCGAACGGATTTTACTATCATTTTGGGGGAAACTATTTTGAAGAGACAAATCATCGACACAATTGAACAATACGATACGGTTGTTATTCACCGCCACGTACGTCCAGATCCAGATGCATATGGCTCACAATTAGGATTAAAAGAGTTGATTTTAGCAAACTATCCAGAAAAAAAGGTATACGCTGTCGGAGAACATGATACATCTTTGTCGTTTTTAGCTAAGCCTGATCAAATTTCTGATGATATCTATAATGATGCTTTAGTTATTGTTACAGATACGGCAAACACTGAGCGTGTCGACGACCAACGTTATACGAATGGTAAAATGGTGATTAAAATAGATCACCATCCAAATGATGATGCATACGGTGATTTCCGTTGGGTGGATACAAATGCAAGCTCATGTAGTGAAATGATTTATGAGTTATTTGAAGAGGGAAAAGACGTAGCAAATTGGAAACTCTCTGATGCATCGGCGAGATTATTATTTGCTGGTATTGTTGGGGATACAGGACGTTTCCAATTCCCAAGCACGACGGTCAAAACATTTAAAATTGCAGGAGAGTTAATTACATATAATTTCGATCGTAATCAAATTTTTGACGGTATGTATGAAATGGATCATAAATTATTGAATTTACAAGGCTACATTTATCAAAATTTCGAAATGGATGAAAACGGAGCTGCATATGTAAAGCTAACAAAAGGCTTACTGGCTGAATTTGATGCAGTCCCATCTGAAGCTTCTTTATTAGTAGGCTGTCTAGGTAGTGTCAAAAATATTTGTGCATGGGTTGTATTTATTGAAGAAGAGAATCAAATTCGTGTGCGTTTACGCTCTAAAGGTCCAGTTATTAATACATTAGCAAAAGAATTTAATGGCGGTGGGCATCCTCTTGCTTCAGGTGCAACAGCATATTCTTGGGATGAAGCAGCACGAGTGACAAAGCGTTTGCAAGAAATCTGTGCAGCGTATAACGCATAAATGAAAGGTTGGGATACTATTGACACATGTATATACACAAATGCATACGAGCGCGGATTTACTACAAAGTACGATTCGCCTTGAACAATTGATCCCATTTTTACTAGAGCAAAAAACACAAGCCTGTGCAATCGTTAATACGAAATTGTACGGGCTTTTGCCTTTTTGTAAAGCAATGCAGCAAGCAAACTTACATGTAGTAATGGGACTAACTGTGGTCGTGCAATGGCAAGATATGAAGATGCCTCTTATACTTTATGCACAGACGCAAGAAGGCTATCAAAATTTATTGAAGATCAGTAGTGCTGTGTCTATTAGACAAGATGAAGTATTACCGTGGAAATGGCTTGAAGGCTACCAAACAGGGTGTGTGGTGATGCTTACAAGTACGAATCGCCAAGAGGATATGGGGGCTTGGCAGTCTTTTGCTAGTAATCTACATACAGTCTTTGGTGAGCGTTTTTTTGTAGGCATAGCAAGGCCAATGGGAATTTTTTCTGATCAAGAAGCGGCTATTACTTCGTGGTGTGCTACTGAAAATATTACGATTGGTGCGACACATTGCTGTTATTTTTTAAGACCTGAGGATCATTTCGCCTATGAGGTAGCAAGAGCAATTGACAAAGGTGAAAAGTTAAATGAAGGAATGTATACTGCAGATTCGCGAGGGCAATTCGCTCCAACTGCGGAGGAATGGCAAACTTGGTTTTTAGACAGACCAGAGTGGCTTGAAAAGAGTGCCAGTATGATAATGAGCTGTACAGCTGAAATTCCAGAGTCGCACACACAAATGCCAAAATTCCCTGTCCCAGCGGATGAAACAGCGGAGAGCCTACTAGTGAAGGAGGCGTATTCGGGATTAACAGCGCGTTTGCAGCAACCGTTAACGCAGGCTTATCAAGAACGACTCGACTATGAGCTTGGTGTTATTTGTTCAATGGGGTATGCGGATTATTTTTTGATCGTAGCTGACTTTATGCGCTTTGCGAAAGATAATCGTATTTTAACGGGGCCAGGCCGAGGATCTTCTGCAAGTTCACTTGTGGCATATAGTTTATCAATTACTCAAGTTGATCCGTTAATGTATGGTCTATTATTTGAACGATTTTTAAATCCTGACCGAGTAACACTGCCGGACATAGATATTGACTTTGTTGATTCAAAACGACAAAAAGTGATTCAATATGTAGCGCAAAAATATGGCAAGGCCAATGTAGCACAAATCATTACTTTTGGGACATTGTCGGCAAAGGCAGTTGCCAGAGACGTTGCACGTGTCTTTAATTTTGAAGCAGAAACGCTCGAAAAAATTTCAAAAATGATTCCGAATAAACCTGGCATGACATTACAAAGAGCATATGCTGAGTCATCTGCCTTTCAGCAATGGATTGGAGAAAATGAGGCACATGGCCGATGGTTTGATGTGGCATTAAAGCTAGAGGGATTACCGCGAAATACTTCAACACATGCTGCTGGAATTGTACTAGCGCCAACGCCTCTTGTCGATACCGTTCCGATTGAGGAAGGACATGAAGGAATCTATTTAACCCAATGGCCTATGGGGGATGTTGAGGCAAGTGGACTTGTGAAAATGGATTTTCTAGGCTTGCGCAATTTAACAATCTTAGAGCAAATTCGTTGGTCGATTTATAAGGCAAATGGCCCGTGGATTGAGTTTGAAAGAATCCCAATGCACGATGAGAAGACGTTTCAGCTATTACAAAAAGGTGATACAACGGGAATATTCCAATTAGAATCTGATGGAATGCGTCAAGCGTTGCGAGATATTTGTCCAACACATTTTTTAGATATTGTGGCAGTCAACGCATTGTATCGTCCAGGTCCGATGGATTTCATACCTGTGTACGCAAGGCGTAAAGCAGGCAAAGAGCCAGTGGTGTTGCCACATCCGGTGTTAGAACCGATTTTACGTGAAACTTTTGGTGTTATTGTCTATCAGGAGCAAATAATGCGCATCGCTTCAGTGATGGCTGGTTTTACGATGGGGCAGGCTGATTTATTACGCCGTGCGGTAAGTAAAAAAAGTCGTGAAGTGTTAGAGGAACAACGAGAGGTATTTGTACGCGGGGCAAAACAGCAAGGCTATGAAGTAGCGGTAGCTGAGGAAGTCTATGTATTAATCGTTCGTTTTGCGGATTACGGCTTTCCAAAAAGTCATGCTGTAGCGTATAGTATCATTTCTTATCATATGGCTTATTTAAAGGCACATTTCCCGAAAAGTTTTTACGCAGCACTTCTATCAAATGCTACTGGTAATGCCGAAAAAATTCAGCAACTTGTTGTAGAGGCAAAGGATAAAGGAATCGAATTTTATCCGCCTTCACTTTTACAGAGTACAAAGTTTTTTACTGTGGAAAATGAAGGGATTCGTTATAGCTTATCGGGTGTGAAGGGTGTACCACAGCCCTTTTTAGAGAAGCTACTGATGTTGCGTAAAGAGAATCAATCTGGATTTGATAATTTATTTGACTTAGCGGTACTATTAAGCGCACAGCATTTTAAGCCGAAAATTATGGAATCATTAATTTTTGCCGGGGCACTCGATTATTTAGGAAAAGACCGATCAGTATTGCTTGCTACGTTAGAGGCGGCTGTAAAACAAGCGGAATTACTGCGTCCGACAGATGATATTGATATAGATGCGGCCACAGCGTTTAGTTTTGGTAAGCCAAAATACATGCAAGCAGAACCGATGCCAAGAAAAGAAATGCTTCAACATGAAAAGGACAGCCTTGGCTTTTATATTTCAACGCATCCAATAGTAGAGGCAAGGTCGTACTGGCAAGAAGTCAATGCAACCTGCCGAGAGTTAAAGCAGATGCGTGAGGGAACGTATGTCAAAATGATCGGTATGATAGAAGAAGTGAAAGTAATTCGCACGAAAAAAGGCGAGCAAATGGCTTTTGTGCAGCTACAAGATGAATACAGTTCCGTTTCAGTAACATTGTTCCCTCAAGTGTTCCAACTCGTACAAGATATGTTACAAGAAGATCAGATACTCTATATAGAGGGGTCCCTCGAATTACGGTTTGGTAAACCACAAGTGAAAGCAAAACATGCACAAACGACAAAATAATAACGAGAATTAAAGGAATTTTAAAAACTGCATAAATTTTATGCAGTTTTTTCTTTACATTCAAACTGTTATTTTGTAAGATATAGTCATCACAAAAGTGGTCAGACCACTTTTTTATCCGAAGAAGTTAGTATGGGTACAGGGGAGTTTTCATATGGATAAACAAACCGAAAATAAAAAAGTTTTTTTAGAAATCGTGCAACAGCTGCGTCAACTTATACAAGTTGAAAAAATCCAATCTGGGGGAAAGCTTCCTTCTGAACGAGTTCTTTCAGAGCGTTTGGGTGTTGGACGTTCATCTGTTAGGGAAGCGCTGAGAAGTTTAGAATTACTAGGATTAATTGAAACAAGACATGGTGGTGGAACGTTTCTTGCTACTACACATAATCACCAGCTTGTTGAAGTTTTATCAATGTTTATATTAGAAGATGAAAAATCAAAAAAAGATGTCGAGTTAACGAGACAAATTCATGAAAAGGAAGCCATTCGCGTAATAACCTGTACAGAGGTACTGCGTACACTTCCTGTGTGGGACAGTTTTTTTGTAAAGCTAGAGATTGATGGGGCAGTGAATTGTAGAGATGTTTTACGAGAAATATTGATTACTTCCGGCAATCGACTTGCACTGAAAGTTTGGTTTCAGTTAGTAGCGTATGATGGTGACCGATTAAATCGGCTTTCAACGGAAAAAGAAAAGCTCATCATTCAAACGATGCTAAAGTCAATGCAACTAGGATTTGAAAAAGAGGCATTACAAGCCTATGAAAAGTGGATGGAAACTGCTTAAGTCATCATATACAACAAAGGGGGATACAAAAAATGGCAATACGTGATTTATTTAGCGGTAATCGAAAAAAGAAAATAATGATACAAGATGGACAAGAAAAGGCATTTCCTGAGGGATTAATGACAAAGTGTTCAGAATGTCGTCATATTCAGCTAACAAAAGAGTTAGAAAAGCACTATAATGTTTGCGTGAAATGCGGTCATCATTTTAAAATGAAAGCACAGGAACGTGTAGCAATTTTCTTAGATGAAGGTTCATTTGTTTCAATTGACGATCATTTACAAACGAGCAATCCTTTGAATTTTCCAGCATATGTGGAGAAGGTATCTGCAGACCAGGAAAAGACGGGCTTAAATGAAGCCGTATTGACTGGGATAGGTACTTTAGAAGGCGTAGAAATTGTTGTAGCAATTATGGATTCTCATTTCCGGATGGGCTCGATGGGGTCTGTCGTGGGAGAGAAAATTACACGTGCTGTTGAAAAGGCAACTGAAATGCGAGTGCCGTTTATTATTTTCACTGCTAGTGGTGGTGCACGTATGCAAGAAGGTGTACTTTCACTAATGCAAATGGCAAAAACAAGTGTAGCTTTAAAACGTCATAGTGATCAAGGATTACTATTTATATCGATTTTAACGCATCCTACAACAGGTGGTGTATCCGCAAGTTTTGCATCTGTTGGCGATATTAATATTGCAGAACCACAAGCGCTAATTGGTTTCGCTGGCCGTCGTGTCATTGAAGAGACAGTGCGAGAGAAATTGCCGAGTGATTTCCAAACTGCCGAGTTTTTATTGGCACATGGTCAACTTGATGCAATTTTCCATCGGAAAGATATGAGAAAACAAGTCGCAATGCTCGTGAAAATGCATACGAAAGGTGGCGTACAGCATGTCTAAAACATTAGCGTTTGAGGAACCAGTTGTACAATTACGTGGGAAAATTGATGAACTCAAAACAATTGCTGCAGAGGCAGATGTAGATATGACGGGGGAAATTGAAAGGCTTGAAACAAGATTGTCCCAGTTAGAGCAATCGATTTATGCGAATATGAAGCCATGGGATCGTGTCCAAGTAGCGCGTCATCCTGAACGCCCAACAACGTTACAATATATAGAAGCAATGTGTGAAAACTTTATTGAGTTGCACGGGGATCGTAATTTTGGTGATGATGCGGCAATTATAGGTGGTATTGCCTTTTTTGAAGGACAGCCAGTGACACTTATTGGTCATCAACGTGGTAAATCGACGAAAGAAAATATTCGCCGTAATTTTGGGATGCCTCATCCAGAAGGATATCGAAAGGCGCTACGTTTAATGAAGCAAGCTGAAAAATTTAATCGCCCTATCATTTGCTTCATTGATACGAAGGGAGCCTATCCTGGAAAAGCAGCGGAAGAACGAGGACAAAGTGAAGCAATTGCCCGTAATCTAATTGAAATGGCTGGTTTAAAAGTCCCTGTTATTAGCATCGTTATTGGTGAAGGAGGAAGCGGTGGTGCACTTGCTTTAGGTGTGGCAAACCGAGTCTTTATGTTGGAAAACTCGACGTATTCGGTGATTTCACCTGAGGGTGCTGCTTCAATTTTATGGAGAGACGGAAGCTTAGCGCAACAAGCTGCAGAGGCACTACGTATTACAGCGCCAGATTTAAAAGAATTGGGCGTTATTGATGGTATTATTCCGGAGGTAGCTGGTGGTGCCCATCGAAACGTAGCTAAGCAAGCACTGTATTTAAAAGAGTGTATTAGTGATACACTAAAAATACTAGGAGCTTTCAACGCTGAGCAATTAGTCGAAGATCGTTATGAAAAGTTTAAAAAAATAGGTCAGTTTGGCGAATAGCAGAACTTTACAGATGGTAGAACTTTGATGGAGGGATGCGTGCTAACGCATTCTTTTCATTTTTTTTTTGTAAAAGTTATGTTTTTGTTTTTTTTGAGCACTTTCGTAGTTTGTTTTTTCGTGATAATGTGAATAATAGTTGATATGTGCAGGAGGTGCTTGGATTATGAAAAAAATTGCTGTTTTAACAAGTGGTGGAGACGCCCCGGGAATGAATGCGGCAATTCGTGCAGTCGTACGTAAGGCAGCTTTTCATGGAATCGAGGTTGTCGGTATTAATCATGGCTATGAAGGATTGTTGAATGGTAGTATGCAACCTTTAGATTTAGGTTCAGTTGGTGATATTATTCAACGAGGAGGTACAAAATTATACTCCGCACGTTGCCTTGAATTTAAAAAGGATGCTGCGCAAGAGCGAGCTATCGCGAATTTGCGTGCTGCAGGAATAGAAGGTTTAGTAGTAATTGGTGGTGACGGTTCATATCGTGGTGCAATGGGAATGGTACAAAAAGGATTCCCTGTTGTCGGTGTACCGGGAACAATTGATAATGATATACCAGGTACAGAATACACGATTGGATTTGATACAGCACTCAACACTGTAGTTGAGTCTATAGATAAAATCCGTGATACAGCTAATTCCCATGAGAATTCTTTCATTGTAGAAGTTATGGGACGAGATGCTGGTGATATCGCACTTTGGGCAGGACTTGCTGCAGGTGCAGAAACTGTGTTAATTCCAGAAGAAGAGTATAATTTAGATGAAATTATAGCAAGATTAGAACGTGGTGCTGCGCGAGGTAAAAAGCATAGTATTATAATCGTTGCGGAAGGTGTCATGTCTGGTAATGAGTTAGCAAAATTACTAAAAGATAAGATCGGCATTGAAACTCGTGTATCTGTATTAGGTCATATACAACGCGGTGGAATTCCTACAGCACGTGACCGCGTCCTTGCAAGCCGCTTTGGTGCACATGCAGTGGAATTACTAATGGCAGGCAAGGGCGGCCGTGCTGTTGGTATACGTAATCATAAATTAATCGACTATGATATGCCTGAAGCATTTGAAAAGAATCATGAGGCAGATGTAAGCTTGTATACGTTAATGAAAGAACTATCAATATAATTTAGTGAAAATCGGAGTGGGCAAATAATGAGAAAAACGAAAATAGTATGTACAATTGGTCCAGCAAGTGAGTCACCAGAAACTTTAGAAAAGCTAATTGAAGCAGGTATGAACGTTGCTCGCTTAAATTTTTCGCACGGATCACATGAAGAACATGAAGCACGTATTAATACGATACGTGAAGTAGCAGAAAAATTAGGCAAGCCAGTTGGTATTTTACTCGATACAAAAGGTCCTGAAATTCGTACGCACAATATGCAAAATGGTGAACTTCACCTTTCTGTAGGACAAGTGATTGATATTTCAATGACTGAAGTTGAAGGAACTGAAAAATGTTTTTCTGTAACTTATGATCGTTTAATCGAAGATGTAGAACAAAACTCTATTATATTATTAGATGATGGTTTAATCGAATTACGAGTACTCGCTAAAGATATGGAAAAAGGTTTAATCCATACAATCGTTGAAAATGCAGGCGTCTTAAAAAATAAAAAAGGTGTAAATGTTCCTGGCGTATCTGTACAACTTCCTGGTATTACTGAAAAAGATGCACAAGATATCTTATTTGGTATTAAGCAAGGTGTAGACTTTATTGCGGCATCATTTGTTCGTCGTGCAAGCGATGTATTAGAAATTCGTGAGTTGTTAGAGCAAAATGGTGGTAGTCATATTCAAATTATCCCGAAAATCGAAAACCAAGAAGGTGTCGATAACATTGATGAAATCATTACAGTGTCAGACGGCTTAATGGTTGCACGTGGTGACCTTGGTGTAGAAATTCCTGCTGAAGAAGTACCGCTTGTACAAAAGCAATTAATTTTAAAATGCAATCAAGTGGGTAAACCAGTTATTACAGCAACACAAATGTTGGATTCTATGCAACGTAATCCACGTCCAACACGTGCTGAAGCGAGTGACGTAGCGAATGCGATTATCGATGGAACTGACGCAATCATGCTTTCTGGTGAAACGGCAGCGGGACTTTACCCTGTTGAATCTGTGCAAACAATGAATAAAATTGCCCTTCGTACAGAAAATTCTTTAGACTACAGACAAATTGTATCAAAACGTAGTCGTGAAAAAGAAGCAAACATGACGGAGGCCATTTCTCAAGCGGTTGCTTATACTTCTATCAATTTAGGCGTAAAAGCTGTACTTGCACCAACTGAAAGTGGAAACACTGCAAAAATGATTTCTAAATATCGTCCAGGTGTGCCGATTATAGCGGTAACTGGTTCTGTGAATTCAGCGCAAATGTTAACACTTGTATGGGGTGTGCAGCCAGTTGTTTGTCAACGTGTTACTTCGACTGATGAAATTTTAGAGTTAGCTGTAGATGAAAGCTTGAAACATGGCTTTGTAAATCACGGTGATGCAGTTGTCATCACAGCTGGTGTACCAGTTGGTGAAGCAGGTACAACGAACTTGATGAAAGTTCATATCATCGGTGACTTACTAGCTCGTGGTCAAGGAATCGGTAAAGCCTCTGTTGTTGGCAAAACTGTTATCGCAAAAAATGCGGCTGAAGCACTTGCTTACGAAACAGAAGGTCACATTTTAGTAACAGTTGGCTCAGATCGAGACATGATGCCAGCTCTTGAAAATTGTGTCGGACTAATTACTGAAGAAGGCGGACTTACTAGTCATGCAGCAGTTGTTGGTTTAAGTCTTGGTATTCCAGTTATTGTTGGAGTGAAAGAGGCGACAACATTAATCCGCCACGGACAAGAAATTACAATGGATGCTGAAACAGGCGTTATTTATAAAGGACATGCAAGTGTTCTATAAAATGTAAATGAAAAGCTCTAGTACAAACATGTACTAGAGCTTTTTCTTTTATAGGTGAAACTTATTGGGCTATAATAACGTATAAGAGGTAAGCGGTTTTGTATGCGAAAGGAGAAGAAAATGAAGAAAATCTTTCTTAGTTTCGTTGTTTATTCATTCGCCGAACTGGCGTTATTAATATTTATTGGGCAAAAAATAGGGGTACTTAGTACATTGTTATTAATTGTTGCAACAAGTGTCATTGGTATATATGTAGCGAAAAATAAAGGCATGCATTCTGTTCAAAAAGTGAAGAGCTCTTTAGCACGTGGAGAAGCACCAGGTCCAGCAGTTATAGATGCCATGCTGAATTTTAGTGGTGGGTTATTATTAGCACTACCAGGATTTTTAACAGATATTGTAGGTTTGCTGTTGCTATTGCCAATTACGCGTAAAATGTTCCAACCGTTAGCTTTTTATTGGATGCGCAAAAAAATGAGAAATGGTCAGTTCATTATCGTTCAAAAATAGCATTTTCCTTCAGCTTAACGGCTAAGAATAAAAATATCGGACTGAGCAAAATGCCGTAAAAGCCAAATAATAAAATTGAGGCAGCACTGATGAAAAATGTGTGGACGGTACGTAGTTGCAACGTATTGGACCAAAGCATGGAATCAGCTAGCTGCCTTGTTAATTGTACGAATAAATATAACAATAAAATAGAGACACATAAAAATGTGTTGCCATTGAAATAAAAATAGATGCTCATAGGTATGAGAAATACGCCTATGCCAAAGAAGGGCAATACATCAGCGAATGCGACAACGAATGCTTTGATAATCGCATTTTCAAATTGAAACAACATGAAACCTGCACATAGTATGAATAAAGTAATTGTGAATAGTTGGAATTCCACGAAAAGAAAATAATGGAATAGCTTCATTACCTTTGAAAAGTGAGATTTCCATTCAACACGATATTTTTTGGGTACATATTGGAAGAACCAATAGCGGGATTTTCTTGTTTCAAGAAGCGCGATGTAGTATGCAACAAGAAAGATAAATACTTCTATGAGATGTTTCATGAATAGTTGCAATAAATTTGCTGTATAGACTAGGATTGAATCGAAAATTGACAGTGATTTTTCTTGAAGTACTTGTATGAATAAGGATTCATATTGGGTGAACAAATGAAAATTTTGCACTGTATCTCGTATTTCAGGGAAAATCAGTATAACACTGTTAATTGAAATAATAATTAGGAGGATAATACTTGAAAGTATGAGGATTTCTACGATAATTGCAGCAAGCCAATAGGCAATTTTGCAGTATTTGTGTAGGAAATTTATTATAGGATAAGTTGAAAAGGATAAAAAAATTGCAAGAGATACTGGTAATACCAACCAAAGAATCAGGAAATAAAAAAGGAAAAGTGTTATATTTATAGATCTTTCGTATGAAAAATACTTAAATTTCTTCATTTTTTACAAAATCACCTCAATTTGAATAAATTGGTATTGTAAAATTGTTGTCAAAAAACTCTTAAATGCGAAAATATAGTCGTTTGTACGTTTTTTTCTTTATTTAAGGGAATGTCATTCACAAAGCTGTCAAAAATGATTATAATAACGATGTAAGCGATTTAATTAATGGTTCAAAATGAGCAAAAACGTAAGTGTCTACGAAATAGAAAGCACTTACAAAAAAATTACAAAGTATGAGGGAGCGATAATTTATGTCAGCAACAAAAGGTTTAGAAGGTATCGTAGCAGCGGAATCTAAAATCAGTTCAATTATCGATGACACACTTACATATGTCGGTTATGACATTGATGATTTAGCGGTTAATGCATCGTTTGAAGAGGTAATTTATTTATTATGGCACACTCGTTTACCAAAAGAGGACGAGCTAGCTGAATTAAAACAACAATTGGCAGACAACATGTCTATTCCACAAGCAATTGTAGACCAATTCAAAACATACCCACTTTCAACTGTACATCCAATGGCTGCTCTACGTACTGCAGTATCTTTACTTGGTGTATTCGATGAAGAAGCAGATGTAATGGATCCAGAAGCAAACTACCGTAAAGCTATCCGTCTGCAAGCTAAGATTGCTACAGCAGTAACTGCATTTGCACGCGTTCGCAAAGGTTTAGAGCCAGTTGCGCCAAAACCAGAGCTAGGTTATGCAGCTAACTTCCTATATATGTTAAAAGGTGAAGAGCCAGCAGCAATCGAAGTGGAAGCATTCGATAAAGCTTTAGTTTTACATGCTGACCATGAATTAAACGCATCAACATTTACAGCACGCGTATGTGTAGCTACACTTTCAGATGTTTATTCTGGTGTAACTTCAGCTATCGGTGCATTAAAAGGGCCACTTCATGGTGGTGCAAATGAGCAAGTTATGAAAATGTTATCTGAAATTGGCACACTTGCTAATGTTGAATCTTATATTCAAACGAAATTAGATAACAAAGAGAAAATCATGGGCTTCGGTCACCGTGTATACCGCAAAGGTGATCCACGTGCACCGCACTTACGTGTAATGTCACAAAAATTGACAGAATTAACAGGCAAACCAGAACTATATGAGATGTCAGTTAAAATTCATGATATGATTGTTGAACAGAAAAAACTACCAGCAAACGTAGATTTCTTCTCTGCATCGGTTTATGATTCATTAGGTATTGATCATGATCTATTCACACCAATTTTCGCGGTATCGCGTACTTCTGGATGGGTAGCACATATTCTTGAGCAATATGCTAATAACCGCCTAATCCGTCCACGTGCAGAATATGTTGGACCAGGTATGCAGAAATATGTTCCGATCAGCGAGCGCTGATTTGGAAAATATGCTAAAATATGTGGGACTGTGTTGTAACTAACACAGTCCTATGATTATGAATTTAGGAGGCAACAACAATGACAAACAAAATCGTAGTAGAAAATGGCGTACTTAACGTACCGAATAATCCAGTAATTCCATTTATCGAAGGTGACGGTATCGGTCCTGATATTTGGGCTGCAGCATCTCGCGTAATCGATGCAGCTGTTGAAAAAGCATACAATGGCGAAAAGAAAATTGAATGGTTAGAAGTTCTAGCTGGTGAAAAAGCATTCAACCAAACAGGTGAATGGTTACCACAAGATACTTTAGACAAAATTAACGAATACTTAATCGCAATTAAAGGTCCTCTTACTACGCCAATCGGTGGTGGTATCCGCTCTCTAAACGTAGCATTACGTCAACAACTTGACCTATATGTTTGCTTACGTCCAGTACGTCACTTTGACGGAGTACCTTCTCCAGTTAAACGCCCTGAAGACGTTGATATGGTTATCTTCCGCGAAAACACAGAAGACATCTACGCTGGTATCGAATTTGAGTCAGGTTCTGAACAAGCTCAAAAAATCATCAACTTCTTACAATCTGAATTTGGTGTAAAACAAATCCGTTTCCCAGAAACTTCAGGTATCGGTGTAAAACCTGTATCTAAAGAAGGAACTGAGCGTTTAGTACGTTCTGCTATCGAGTATGCAATTAAACATAACCGTCCATCAGTGACATTAGTTCACAAAGGGAACATCATGAAATTCACTGAAGGTGGATTCAAAAAATGGGGTTACGAATTAGCTGAAGCTGAGTTTGCTGATCAAACATTCACTTGGAACCAATATGACGCTATTAAAGCTGAACAAGGTGAAGAAGCTGCAAACAAAGCACAAGCTGACGCTTTAGCATCTGGTAAAATCTTAGTGAAAGATTCTATCGCTGATATCTTCTTACAACAAATCTTAACTCGTCCAAAAGAGTTTGATGTAGTAGCTACAATGAACTTAAATGGTGACTATATATCTGATGCATTAGCTGCACAAGTTGGTGGTATCGGTATCGCTCCAGGCGCAAACATCAACTATGTAACTGGTCACGCGATCTTCGAAGCTACTCACGGTACAGCTCCAAAATATGCTGGCTTAGATAAAGTTAACCCATCTTCAGTATTATTATCAGGCGTATTAATGCTTGAGCACTTAGGATGGCAAGAAGCTGCTGATATGATTAACACTTCTGTTGAAAAAACAATCTCTTCTAAAGTTGTAACTTATGACTTCGCTCGTTTAATGGACGGCGCTACAGAAGTTTCATGTTCTAAATTCGCAGATGCTTTAATCGGCAACCTATAATCTTTAGATAATTTATTGAATTTCGATAAGTGTCTAATATATACTTGTTAATTGAGGGTAGGAGATTCAATCTCCTCCCTTTTTTAAAACATAAAAACCAAAATTAAAGGAGCGTATTAAAAATGACTTTGAAACGTAAAAAAATCTCAGTTATTGGCGGCGGCTTCACTGGCGCTACGGCAGCATTCCTAGCAGCACAAAAAGAACTTGGTGATGTAGTTTTAGTTGATGTTCCACAAGTGGAAAACCCAACAAAAGGTAAAGCTTTGGACATGTTTGAAGCTTCTCCAATCCAGGGTTTTGATTCTTCAGTAATTGGTACTTCAAATTATGAAGATACTGCTGGTTCTGATATTGTAATCATTACTGCAGGAATCGCTCGTAAACCAGGGATGAGCCGTGATGATTTAGTGCAAATCAATCAGGGCGTGATGAAATCTGTATCTAAAGAAATCGCTAAATACTCTCCGGAAGCAACAATCCTTGTATTAACTAATCCGGTAGATGCTATGACTTACACTGTGTATAAAGAAACTGGATTCCCTAAAAACCGTGTAATCGGTCAATCTGGTGTACTTGATACAGCTCGTTTCCGTTCATTTATCGCTGAAGAACTAAATATCTCTGTTAAAGACATCACTGGTTTTGTACTAGGAGGTCATGGAGACACGATGGTTCCACTTACGCGTTATTCATTCGCTGGTGGTATTCCACTAGAAACTTTAATCGCTCCTGAACGTTTAGAAGAAATCGTTGACCGTACTCGTAATGGTGGTGCTGAAATTGTAAACCTACTTGGTAACGGTTCTGCATACTATGCTCCAGCTGCTGCTCTTATTGAAATGGCTGAAGCAATCCTGAAAGATCAAAAACGTATACTTCCATCGATCGCTCTTCTTGAAGGCGAATATGGCTACGAGAATATTTACCTGGGTGTGCCAACTTTACTTGGCGCTAACGGTATCGAAAAAATATTCGAATTAGAATTAACGGATAAAGAAAAAGCTGCGTTAGATAATTCTGCTAATGCTGTGAAAGCCGTTATGGAAGTTCTAACTTAATAGTAAGCTTATGAAATCGAGCGGGAATCCATTCCTGTTCGATTTTTCCATTTTTACGAGCCCATATACATAAATTAGGTATATCACCATAACATAGATGTGATTTCCGACTTTTAATGCTGAACCATAAATTGTAAAGTCGTATTGCCTTCATTTGGCTTTTCATTGTGCTTTTAGAAAAAAATTGATAATATAAAAGAAGATATGAGAGAAAAGGGGTTGGCGTGTCATTGCTTCAAAAGAACAGTAAAATTGGTCTCACTATTGATGAAATAACGATTGGCGAGAAAATTCAAATTACTGAAAAAATAGAAGACAAAGATTTACTGCTTTACTTAGGATTGACGAATGATAATAATCCGCTCTATATTCAACATGATTATGCAGCGACAACGCCTTTTAAAAAGCCAATTGTACCTACAATTATGCTAAATGGCATCATCACGTCTGCTGTTTCTAAATACATTCCAGGACCTGGAGCACGTATTATTGAACAGCATTTAAAATACTTAGGACCGCTTTATCATTATGAATTATTTGATACTTTTTTAGAGGTTACGGAAGTAAACAAAGAACATAATACGATTAATGTATCAGTCCACTCTTACGACGAGAACAAAAAGCTAGTCATTGAAGGAAACTTAACGGTTACACCACCACTTTAAGTATGACACGTCTTGATGATTTGAGATGGGGGTTTCAAATCACTATCGGAGGCATTAAAATGACAAAAACAATTCTAGTTGTAGAAGATGAATATTCAATTGCGACCTTACTAAAATATAATTTAGAACAAGCTGGTTATACTGTGGAAACGGCACAAGATGGTCAAGAGGGATTAGATAAGGCAATAGCTATTCAGCCTGATTTAGTATTACTTGATTTAATGCTACCAAAGATGGATGGCACTGAAGTGTGTAAACAAATCCGCCAGCAACGTATGAATACACCAATAATTATGCTGACAGCAAAAGATGATGAGTTCGATAAGGTGCTTGGATTAGAGCTAGGTGCTGATGATTATATGACAAAGCCATTTAGTCCGCGTGAAATGTTAGCACGAGTAAAGGCAGTGTTACGAAGATTTTCACAAAGCGTCGTGATCGAGGATAAAGATAACATAAAAGAAAAAATGTATGAATTTGGGCATTTACGTGTATATCCTGAGCGCTTCGAAGTGTTCTTACAAGATGAAGCACTAGAGTTCACCCCAAAGGAATTTGAATTGCTGATCTATTTATTGGAAAATAAAAATCGTGTATTAACACGTGATCAGCTATTAAGTGCGGTATGGAAATACGATTTTGCGGGTGATACTCGTATTGTAGATGTGCATATTAGTCATTTGCGCGATAAGATCGAAGAAAGTAGCCGTAAGCCAGTATTTATCAAAACGATTCGTGGTCTTGGCTATAAGTTTGAGGAGCCAAAAACGACATGAAATCAATGAGCAACCGCTTATTCTTGACGTTTATGCTATTGCTCGGAACGATATTAGCTGTCCTAGTTATTGTCATAGGTCAGCTTTTTCCTGTTTATTTAGAGCAATACAACTCACAAAAACGCTTAGACATTCAAGAAGAAATGAACGAAGTTATAGAAGAGCGACAAATCCATTTAACTGAATCTGATAAAACTGCGCTGTATGCTGTACAAACAAAAGAAACGGATGAGCAGTTTCTTTCGTATATTCATACACGTCTTTTTGCGTTACTCGCAATTTTATTTATCATTACGATTTTGTTACTCGGAATTGTTACTCGCTATATGATTAGGAGTTTTTCAGCGCCAATCGATAATGTAACTGAAACGGCACTTGAGCTAGCGAAAGGTAATTATCGTGCAAGAGCTCATGAAAATGAGCAGACACGTTTGATGCCACTAAGTCATTCCATCAATATTTTGGCGCGTAATTTACAGGACATTACGACAATTCGTGAGGTTGAGGAAGAACGACTAAAGACGTTAATCGAAAACATGGGTAGTTCGTTAATGATGATTGGTAGAGAAGGAAATGTGTCGATTGTTAATCGAGTGTTTTTAGATCGTTTTGGCATGCCATTAGAGGATGTAGAGGGGAAAGTATTTCGTACGATTGGATTGCCGAAGTCGTTGGAGCAGTTTATCGACCACGTATTTCTAACCGAGATGCCGTACCGACAGCAAATAAAGATGGAAGTACAACAGGAGTTTTACAATAAAGAAGTATACGGTGCACCGGTAATTGGCGACCATGGACGCTGGCTCGGTGTTGTAGTTGTCATGCACGATGTAACGGAGCTCGTACGTCTTGAGCAAATCCGTAAAGATTTCGTGGCGAATGTTTCGCATGAGCTACGCACACCAATTACTTCAATTAAGGGCTTCTCTGAGACATTATTAGACGGAGCTTATAAAGATGAAACGATGTTATTGTCGTTTTTAGAAATTATTCATAAGGAAAGTAATCGCCTACAAATGCTAATTCAGGATTTACTAGAGTTATCGAAAATTGAACAGCATGGCTTTACGGTCAATATTATGCCGATGAGTTTGCAGGAAGTGCTCATCCGCGGAGCCGAGCTTACAAGTCCACGTCTTGATGAGAAAAATATGAGTTTTAACGTGGATATTGCTCGTGATGTACAAGTAATGGGTGATGCTAACCGTATTATACAAATTGTCATGAATTTAATTACAAATGCTATTACGTATTCACCCGAGGATACGACGGTAACGATACGTTTAAAGGAAAATGAAGAGTATGGCATTCTTGAAATTGAAGATGAGGGCATAGGGATTGAAAAAAATGAAATCCCTCGTGTGTTCGAACGTTTTTACCGTGTAGATCGTGCGCGGAGCAGAAACTCAGGTGGGACAGGGCTAGGATTAGCCATTGTAAAGCACTTAGTGGAAGCACATCATGGGCGCATTCTGGTAGAAAGTGAAGTAGGGAGAGGAACGAAAATGATCGTGTCGATTCCGAAACATACACCGGGTCAAATAGATTGATGCATGTAACACTAGTAGCGGAATTAGTGTTGAAAGTTTACGAAATATTTACAATGAAAAAATAATAACTTCATAATATAGGGGTATAATCAATTTTAGAAACCCCCTATATCATTTAATAAGACGAATAAATGTTTATAAAAACCTGTATGCATTTGCATTCAGGTTTTTATGTTGTACTCTTTCATCAAAAGGGTGTAAAGTGTATAGGAATAATAAGTTTGAAAGAAGGATTACAATGAGGTTCGCAAAAAGTATCCTGCAAATTGGATACCTTTATATCATACTATTTGTCGGGAATAGTATTGCAAGTTTACTACATATTCCAATCCCCGGGAGCATTATTGGACTGGGGATTTTATTTCTCCTGTTACAGTTTAAAATAGTAAAACTAGAATGGATTGAAGTGGGTGCAGCTTTACTTCTAAGTGAGCTATTATTATTTTTCGTTCCATCGGCAATTGGGGTTATTGATTATGACGCACTTTTTGGCGTGCAAGGCATGAAAGTGATAGCTGTGATTGTAGGAAGTGGAATTGTTGTGATGCTTGCTACGGGCTACATGGCGGAGTGGTTTGGACAAAAGAAAAAAGGTGACATAGTATGAATTTTTTAGTAGCAGTTGTCAGTTTGCTTGGTACAATTGCTATCTTTTATGGCAGTAAAATAATTTATGTGAAATTCGGAAAAGCATGGTTAACTCCGTTGCTCCTTACACCAATTATTGTTATTTTAATATTGCTTATAACGGATACGTCTTATGAAAAATATAATGCGGGAGGCACCATTTTAACACATCTCCTTGGTCCAGCCACTGTTGCTTTTGCCGTGCCGATTTATAAAAATATTGCGTTGTTAAAAAAACATGCGATGGTAATTATCGTAAGCATTACTGTTGGTTCTACTGTGGCCATTACATCGTCATTTTTACTAGCGTTACTTGTTGGTTTGAATGATGAACTTACGCATAGCTTAGTGCCGCGTTCAGTAACAACACCGATTGCGATGGATATTTCTACAATGATCGGGGGCTCGCCAACATTGACAGCTGTTTTTGTTATGACGACGGGAATTTTAGGAAGTTTGTTAGCGCCGCTGCTAATTCGGACATGTCGTTTAAATACGCCGTCCGCAAAAGGTTTAATGCTAGGCATGGGTGCGCATGGTACGGGTACTTCGAAAGCCTTTGAGTTTGGAGAACTGGAAGGTACGTTTTCGAGTATTGCAATGGTAGTTGCTGCATTGATAAGTATCGTTTTATCAGCGACAATTTTCCCTGTTTTTGAGCAATTCGTGATGAATAGCTTGTTACCTTAATAGGTAGCAGGCTATTTTTCTTTAAAAATTATGAAACTTTTTCCTATATACCTTCGTAAAGAGTAGTACAAAGAAAGCAAAGGGAGGAACAAATATGAGTGTGAAAAGGACCCTAATGATGGTGGGACTTGGCGTTTTTGGCATCGTGGCCCTCATTGCAGTATTTACGTCGTGGTATACGGTCGATGAGTCAGAACAGGCGGTTGTCATTACATTTGGTCGTGCAGATGAAACGGTGACAGATTCTGGTTTGCATTTTAAATTACCTTGGCCAGTGCAGTCAGTTGAAGTTTTATCGAAAGAAACTTTTAGCTTACAGTTTGGCTATAAGCAAAATAAAGAAGGTGAGTTAGAGGCTTATGATGCTGAAACGAAAATGATTACGGGAGATAACAACATCGTCCTAACGGATCTTGTTGTTCAATGGAAAATAACAGATCCGCGTAAATATTTATTCAATGCACAAAAACCAGAAGAAATTTTACATAGCGCCACATCCAGTGCGATTCGCTCGATTATTGGTAGTTCAAAAATTGATGCAGCGTTAACCGATGGAAAAGGAGAAATCGAGGTACAAACACGTGATTTACTGGTTGGTCTTATCGATAAATACGATGTTGGTATTAGTATTTTAGGTGTGAAATTACAAGATGTTGAACTTCCAGACAAAGACGTTCGAGCAGCATTTACAGCGGTAACAGATGCACTTGAAACGAAAAACACAAAAATAAATGAAGCGAAAAAATATGTGAATAAGCGGAGCAATGAGGCAGAAGGTGAAAAGGATGCAATCATCTCTAAAGCGGAAGGTTCAAAAATTGCACGTATTGAACAGGCCCAAGGGGATGTGGCAGTCTTCAATAAAATGTATGAACAATATAAAGGCAATCAACAAATTACCCGTGAGCGACTTATTTTAGAAACATTAGAAAACGTTTTACCGAAAGCGCAACTTTATATTATGAATGATGATGGTGGCACGATGAAGTACTTACCGCTACCTGGATTGCAACCAACGGCACAGCAACCAACAACCGAGAAAAAAGAAGGGAGCGGTAACTAATGGACAAGAAAAATAATGATCTTGATAAATTTCTAAAGTTTTTATCTGGAAAAACGAAAAGTACCGCTTCTACTGAAGAAAATGCTGGAGACAATGTTGTGAAAATGTCCAAAAAAAGCCCTATGAATCCAAAAAAGTATATTTCTTTGACAGTCACGTTAACAGTGATTTTTGCAATCGGAGTAATAATATTTGCTAATATTTATATTGTAAAGGAATCTGAGTATGTCGTTGTTCGTCAGTTTGGAGAAGTAGTAAAATTTGAACGTGAGCCTGGATTGAAGATGAAGGTGCCATTCATTCAAAGTGTGACAAGATTACCGAAAAACCAAATGACTTATGAAATTTCAGAAGAGGAGATTAATACAAAAGATAAAAAACGTATTATTATTGATAATTATGCAGTATGGCGTATTACAGATCCGAAGCTTTTAATTTCAAATGCAGGTACGATTGAAAAGGTAGAATCTCGTATGGAGGAATTTATCTATTCGGTTATTCGTACTGAGCTTGGTCAGATTAAATACGAAGATATTATTAGTGATAAAGACTCTCAACGCGGAGGTATTAATGACCGTGTTACAAAACGCGTCAATCAATTATTATCGGATGATAAGTATGGAATTGAAGTAGTCGATGTACGTATTCGTCGTATCGATTTGCCAACTGTAAATGAGCAATCCGTTTTTAAGAATATGGTGTCAGAGCGTGAGTCAATGGCGCAACAGTATTTGTCAGAAGGGGATGCGGCGAAGCGTCGTATGGAAGCGCAAGCAGATAGAGAAGTGCAAGAAATGCTGGCAACAGCAAATAAAGATGCTGCAATGATTCAAGCAGAAGGTGAAGCGGAGGCGGCGAAGATTTATAATAAATCGTTTTCACAAGATCCTGAATTCTATTCATTGTATCGTACGCTAGAATCATATAAGAAAACAGTTGGGGAAGAGACGGTTATCATTTTGCCATCGACTTCACCATATGCCAAAATATTATCAGGTTACCTAGAATAATAATGTAATCCTTGCAGGGATTTGTGAAAGTGGGAATTGTCGTGCTAGTAAAGCGCGCGATTCCCACTTTTTGTTAGTTGGAATTTTAAATTAGGTGTTTAATATAATGCTAGTTTCTGATAAAATTATGATGTTTAGAAAAGATAAATGGAGGTAATTGTTGTGAAATTACAAATTAGCACGTGGCTCCAAAATCTAGGGATTGCTTGTAGCATTGCATCGTTTTTTACACTTTTTTTCCGCCTGACAGAATTTGAATGGGTGACGAAGAGTGTTTATCATATACCAGTATTTTTTGTTGTTGTATTTTTGTTAGGGCTAGTTCTTGCAGAAGATGTACGTAAAGTATTTAAAAAGATTTTTTTGTACGAGAAGCGTAAAGATCAGCGGCCTATTTGGCAAATTGGGATTGGATTGATTTTCTTCCTTGCACAAATTGGTGTTGTCATGGTATTTAGTACAGAGCTTACTCAGCCGACACTAGGTGGCATGCCATTGTTTTTAGTATTTGCTTTCATGAATGCATTTATTATGACGGTTATTTATGAAGAGGTTTTTTATCGTAAGGATAAAACGAATGAATTAAATAGTCATTAAAGGAAAGAGTCGATTGCTATGAGCAATCGGCTCTTTTTAGTTAAAGGTCTTTTGGGATTTGTAGAGAAATAGTAATTAATAGGTCGTCAACAAAATGATATGCTCAAAATGAAGAGTTTCGTTATAGCATTATGCAGGTAAAAATACAGTGGGGTGTATAAATGGAAAATGAAGAGATAAAACAAGAAGAATGTATTGATTATGAGGGGAAAGCTGCAAGATTCACACTTGCTTTATTACTAGCAACCTTAATAATTTGGGCCATTTATGATAAGTATAAAACAGGTAATAACGGTTTTCAATGGACGTTGATATCGGCAACGACTTTAGTTTATTTCAATAGTAAACAGTATTTTATAAGAAGAGATTCTAAAAGAAAGAGAATAGAGAAAGAAGGATAGTGTTAGAAAGGGAAGAGTTGAAATAGTCGACTTTTTCCCTTTTTTCATTTAAGCGGTTATGAATGATAGGGAGAAGAAAGCATCTTGTGTGAATTTTTGAGGGAAGAATGCTGTATTACAATTATGCATCCCTTATTTTCGCAAATCCGCTCATATGATTGGTAAAAAGACTATTTTCCCGATAAAGTAAGGGAGAGAAGCATTTTCAAACATACGTTTTCGTTTTACAATAAGAAGAGATGAGAACTCAGGAGGACATGAGATGACAAAAGATAAGTTACTATTGCTGGATGGTAATAGTTTGGCGTACCGCGCATTTTTCGCGTTACCACTTTTAACGAATGATAGTGGAATTCACACGAATGCAGCGTACGGATTTACGACGATGTTACAAAAGATATTAGAGGAAGAGCAACCGACTAAAATGTTGGTAGCATTCGATGCGGGTAAAACAACTTTTCGTCATGATACGTTTACTGAATATAAAGGTGGTCGTCAAAAAACACCGCCAGAATTATCGGAGCAATTTCCGTATATTCGTAAGTTGATTGATGCATATGGGATTAAGCGATATGAGCTTGAAATGTACGAGGCTGATGACATTATTGGTACATTAGCAAAAGAAGCGGCATCGCAAAACATGGACGTCATCATCGTATCTGGTGACCGTGATTTAACACAGCTTGCGACGGAGCAGGTGACAGTTTACATTACGAAAAAGGGAATTACGGAAATTGAGAAAAATACACCTGCATTTATCGAAGAAAAGTATGGTTTAACACCATTACAAATTATTGATATGAAGGGCTTAATGGGTGATGCTTCCGATAATATCCCTGGTGTGCCAGGTGTCGGTGAAAAGACAGCGGTGAAATTATTAAAAGAGCATGGTTCAGTGGAGGCGCTTTACGAGGCGATCGACACGTTGAAAGCATCGAAAATGAAAGAGAAGCTTGTCGCAAATGAAGAACAGGCACATATGAGTAAGAAGCTTGCGAAGATTTTCACAGAGGCACCAATTGAGGTGACACTTGCTGATCTAGCGTACAATGGACCTGATGAAGAAGCACTAATAAATGTATGGCAAGAGCTTGGCTTTAAATCATTGATTGAGAAAAGTGATTTTGCAGTCGAGGAAGAAGAACGTGCACCATTCGAATGTGACATTGTAGAAGATGTGAAGCCAGAGCAGCTAAAAGATATAATGGCTGTACATGTAGAGCTTGAAGATGAGCATTATCATACTTGCCAGCAGCTAGGCCTAGCTCTCTCAGATGGAATGAATACTTTTTATGTGCCATTTGAGAATGCTGCTAAATCAGATACGCTGCGCCTATGGTTAGAGGATTCAACGAAAACAAAGTATATGGTTGACTCTAAGGCGTCTCAAGCAGCGTTGAAACGTGCTGGCATTAAACTTGCTGGTGTTGAATTTGATTTATTGCTTGCTTCATACATTAATAACCCTGCACTTAGTGGTGATGACGTGGCGACACTTGCGAAAGATCTTGGCTACCGTGATGTGCAAACGAACGAAGCAGTTTATGGAAAAGGAGCAAAGCGTGCTGTGCCAGCGCAAGATATACTGGCTGAACACGTAAGTCGTAAAGCATTTGCTGTCTGGACGTTGCAACCAAAACTTGAAACACTATTACGTGAAAATGAACAGTTTGATTTATATAAAAACCTTGAACTCCCCCTTGCATCGATTTTAAGCGAGATGGAGAGCGAAGGGATTACTGTCAACCGAGCGACACTTGAAAAAATGGGCCAAGATTTAAAGGAGAAGCTGACTGTCATTGAACAAGATATTTATGCGGAAGCTGGTGAAGCATTTAATATCAACTCACCAAAGCAACTAGGGGTCATTCTCTTTGATAAGCTAGGCCTCCCTGTTATTAAAAAGACAAAAACAGGTTATTCTACAGCGGCTGATGTATTAGAAAAATTAAAGCCAGAGCATGCCATCATTGAACATATTCTCTTGTATCGTCAATTAGGAAAGTTGCAATCGACATATATTGAAGGGCTACTAAAAGAGATTCATGAAGCAGATGGAAAAGTGCATACGCGTTTCCAACAGGCATTAACATCGACAGGTCGTTTAAGCTCAACGGACCCGAACTTGCAAAACATTCCTGTGCGTCTAGAGGAAGGACGTAAAATTCGCCAAGCGTTCGTGCCATCGCATGAAAACTGGATTTTATTCTCTGCCGATTACTCACAAATCGAACTTCGTGTTCTGGCACATATGTCAGAGGATAAAAACTTAGTCGAAGCTTTCCGCGAAGGTATGGATATTCATACACGTACGGCAATGGATGTATTCCATGTATCTGCAGAAGATGTGGATAGCGATATGCGCCGTGCGGCAAAAGCGGTTAACTTTGGAATTGTGTACGGGATTAGTGATTATGGGCTTTCACAAAACTTAGACATCACACGTAAAGATGCAGCGGTATTTATTGAAAAGTACTTAGCGAGCTTCCCTGGAGTAAAGGGCTATATGGACAATATCGTCCAGGATGCGAAATTTAATGGTTTTGTGACGACTATTTTAAATCGCCGTCGATATTTACCGGATATTACGAGCTCAAACTTTAACTTGCGCAGTTTTGCGGAACGTACAGCGATGAATACACCGATTCAAGGTAGTGCGGCAGATATTATTAAAAAAGCAATGATTGATATGGATGCACGCTTGAAAAAAGAAAATATGCAGGCGAAATTATTATTACAAGTGCATGATGAGTTGATCTTTGAAGCACCACAAGAAGAATTAGCATTGTTAGAAAAAATTGTACCTGAAGTCATGGAAAATGCGATTGCGCTTGCCGTGCCATTAAAAGTAGATGTCAACTACGGCGCAACTTGGTACGAAGCGAAGTAAGGAGGCAGGATGTATGCCTGAATTACCAGAGGTGGAAGGTGTCGTGAAGGCATTGAAACCAGAAATTGAAGGACGAACAATTGAAAGTGTCAAGCTGTCGGAGACAATCCATTTAGGTTTTAGTGTGGGTAAGCAATGTATTGTTAAACAGGCAGAGCCGGAAGCGTTTGAAGTGGCACTTGCTCATATGACCATTACAAAAGTTGTGCGTCGTTCAAAATATATATTTTTTCATTTACTGAAAGAGGAAGTGCCTTATTTTTTGGTGAGTCATTTAGGTATGACTGGTGCTTGGTTTGTCGTCGATTCACCAGAAAATATTAATGAAGCTAAGTTCAAGAAACATATTCATGCAACATTTCGTTTAACGGATGGTGGATATTTAGTTTATTCGGATATTCGACGATTTGGAGAGTTACGCCTTTTAGCAAATCTGGAGGATCATGCACCACTAACCAAAATGGCACCGGAACCTTTTGATGATGATGCTTGTGATTTTTTCATTGCGAAAACGTTATTGCCGAAATATGAGAAAAAGGCTGTCAAAGAAGTGATTATGGATGGGCAAGTGATATCTGGCTGTGGCAATATTTACGCAACAGAAGCCCTGTTCAACGAGCGGATTCATCCAGCACGTAAAATGAATCGCATTAGCGAGAAACGTAAACGTGCGCTATTTGATGCAATAGTAGCTGTGTTGCGACAAAGTATTGAAGCAGGAGGCTCGACGATTTCAGATTATCGAAATATAAATGGCGAGGCTGGTAGTATGCAAAATCGGCTCCAAATGTACGGCAAAAAAGCATGCCCAGTGTGTGGGACGCAGACGAGTCAAATGACAATTGGGGGACGCACGTCAGTCTTTTGTCCAAATTGTCAACATTAAAGGGGAATTAGCTAATGATTATCGGATTAACAGGTAGTATTGCGAGTGGGAAAAGTACAGTAGCGAAAATGATGACAGACCTTGGATTACCAATCGTCGATGCGGATGTTGTGGCACGAGACGTTGTTGAACCAGGCACAGAGACGCTTAAAATAATTGCTCAAAACTTTGGGGATGATATTTTACTGGAAGATGGTCATTTAAATCGACCGAAACTGGGTGATATTATTTTTCACGAACCTGCAAAACGTAAAATCTTAAATGATATCATGCACCCGGCAATTCGTGCAGAAATGCTTCGTCAACGTGATGTATTAATAGCGGCAGGAGAAAAACATGTCGTGATGGATATTCCTTTGTTATTTGAAAGCAAATTACAACATTTTGTTGAACGTATTTTAGTAGTGTCGGTAAAAGAGGAAGTGCAACTACGTCGTTTAATGGAACGAAACGCATTGTCGAAAGAGGATGCAATTGCTCGTATTCATTCGCAATTGCCATTATCTGTGAAGGAAAAAGGCGCACATGCTGTTATTTATAATAATGAAAAGTTAGAAAATACTGAGGAACAACTGAAAAAAATTCTTACTTATTGGGAAGTACTGTAGATTAGGTGCGTAGCGAAAAATCATCGCTACGCATTTTTTTTATTATTTAAAGACGGAAAATAAGCAAAAGTTTTGATGGGAAGAATGATGTGTTATTTATCAGAAAATAAGAACTTTTCCAATGTGCGTAATTAATGTTCATCTTTATTGAAATTGTGTTATACTAATTTCATATAGTATATAATTAATATGAAAACGTATCCACAGGAGGATTTACAAATGACAGTATCTATTGCTATTAATGGTTTCGGACGTATTGGACGTATGGTTTTCCGTCAAGCGATCGTACAGGAGGGTTTAAATATCGTTGCGATTAACGCCAGCTATCCAGCTGAAACGTTAGCACATTTGATTAAGTATGACACAAATCACGGGACATTCGAAGGTACAATCGAACCGGCAGGCGATGCACTAATGGTAAATGGTAAGCGCGTACAAATTATTAGCGAACGTGATCCATTACAATTACCATGGGCAGCAATGGGCGTAGATATCGTTATTGAAGCAACTGGTAAATTCAATGAACGTGAAAAAGCAGCAATGCACTTAGAAGCGGGCGCAAAAAAAGTTATCTTAACAGCACCGGGTAAAAACGAAGATATCACTGTTGTATTAGGTGTAAACGACGAATTACTTGATATTGAAAAACATGACGTGATTTCAAACGCTTCTTGTACAACAAACTGCTTAGCACCAGTAGCAAAAGTATTAAACGACACATTCGGCATTAACAATGGTTTAATGACAACTGTTCATGCATACACAAATGACCAAAAAAATCTTGATAACCCACATAAAGATTTACGTCGTGCACGTGGTTGTGCACAGTCAATCATCCCAACATCAACGGGTGCTGCAAAAGCTTTAAAACTAGTATTACCAGAGCTAGATGGCAAGATTCATGGTATGGCACTACGTGTTCCGACTCCAAACGTATCACTTGTTGATCTTGTGGTTGATTTAGATACGGACGTAACAGTGGAATCAGTAAATGCAGCATTTGAAAAAGCAGCTACTGAAGGACCAATGAAGGGTATTTTGAACTTCACAATGGAGCCGCTTGTATCCTCTGACTTTAATACAACAACTTTCTCATCTACAGTAGATGGTCTTTCTACGATTGTTATGGGCAACCGCAAAGTAAAAGTACTTGCTTGGTACGATAACGAGTGGGGTTACTCTGCACGTGTAGTAGATCTTGCGAAAAAAGTTTCATTAGCATTAGAAACAGTTAACGCATAATAAATACGTAGATATGAAGACACACTGAAATCCTCTTGATTTCGGTGTGTTTTTTTCTTTATATAAGTGTGTTAGACTTCAAAAATGAAAGTGATTTTGTCCACGGGGGAAATTTTGTTATAATAGGTATACTAAAATTGTAGGAAAATCAGGGGAGTAAATATATGAGATGTCCATCTTGCCAATTTAACGGAACACGTGTAGTGGATTCGAGGCCTGTAGATGATAATAAGGAAATACGTAGACGTCGTGAATGTGAGTCGTGTGGCTTCCGTTTTACTACGTTCGAAAAAATTGAAGAAACGCCATTAGTTGTCGTGAAGAAAGAAGGATCACGTGAGGAGTTTAGCCGCGAAAAAGTATTGCGTGGTTTAATTCGTGCGTGCGAAAAACGCCCTGTTGCGCTTGAAGTGTTAGAGGGAATGGTGATTGCAATTGAAAAAGATTTACGCCGTATTGGAAATGCAGAGGTGCGTTCAGAGGATGTTGGTGAAATGGTAATGGACCGCTTAGCGAAAATTGATGAGGTTGCTTATGTACGCTTTGCATCTGTTTATCGTCAATTTAAAGATATCAACGTCTTTATAGAGGAGTTAAAAGAAATTATCCAAAGACAAACTGAGCAAAAATAATGAGGCAAAAGGGAGGGTGAATGACGTTGGTTCATTTGTATAAGGAGTTGCAGCCAGCGGATACTTTTGACATTCGCTTACCTCATGCGCTTTCAACGCAGGAAAGACAGCTGGTGACATTATTTTATCAGCCTCTAACAGGTGCTGAGCCAATTAGCTTGTATTTGACATTGTGGGCGGAAGCCGAGCAAATGCAGACACAACATCAATCGCATTATTATTTAATGAATGTTCTCGGCATGCCTATTGGCAAAGTGTTTGAGGCACGTATTGCTTTAGAGGCAATTGGTTTGCTACGTACGTGGAAAAAAGAAATTGAAGGGCAACGTTCCTTTTTATATGAGCTGGCACGTCCACTTGATGCGGATAGCTTTTTGAAAGATCCTTTGTTATCAATGTTCTTATTTAGCAAAATTGGGGAGCAGGCGTATCGTAAATTGCGTCAACGTTTTATAGTACCTGCAAGGGAGGCGGCATACAAGGATGTGTCGCGTGCCTTTATCGATGTTTTTAAACCTGTAAGTACGAATATCCCAAGTGATTTACAAGGTGACGATGGCATAAAAGTGCAGTCACCCAAAACCTATCCTTTCTATTTTGAACAATTCGACTTTAATTTATTGCAAGCGGGTCTATCAGAGCAACTGGTACCGGCGAGTTTACTGACAATTGAAGTACGCGAAGCAATTGCCAAGCTTGCTTTCTTATATCATTTAACGGCACTAGACATGCAAAAGGTTGTGATTCTCGCACTTGATGATGATTTAGGTATTTCATTAGAGCGTTTGCGTAAGGCAGCAGCCGACTATTATAAGCTGACAGTTTCTAAAGAACCACCAAAGCTTGCACGTGTCTATGATACAACGAGTGTCGAAGAGAAGGCTCAAATGACAAAGGATCAGGAGTTGCAACATTATTTAGAGACAACGCCGCCTGTGCAGGTGCTGCGTGATATTAATAATGGCAAAGAACCTTTGCAAACGTCTGTACAGCTTGCAGATAGCTTAATTGTTCAGCACGGTATGCCTATCGGGGTGGTTAACGCTTTACTTGAGTACGTTATGTTAACGACAGACATGAAGCTACCGAAAAAGTACGTGGAAACAATTGCTGACCATTGGGTGCGTAAAAATTTAAAAACAGCTAAAGAAGCTATGGAGCTTGCACGTCAAGAGCATGATAAATATACGGCATGGAAAAACAAGCCGCAAACGCCAGCAAAAAGTAGTAATTATACAAAAGGACGTTCGACTAATCGGCGCGAGGAAAAAGTGCCTGATTGGTTTTATAAGCGTAATGAGCAATCAGAAGAAGTTCCGACAGATACGGTAAGTACTGGTGGAACAGATTTTGAAATAGAACGACAAAAAATATTAGACAAGTTAGGCAATCAACAAAAGTAAGGCAGGTGAATAACTGTGGAACCAATTAATGGACCGCTGCAACGTGCAGTGAAAGTGCCATCTTTTCAAGAGCGCTACGAGGCGATGCGCAGAGAAATTTTAGAACATCCACGTGTACAGGCTTTTTTAGCTGATCATATGGAGGAGCTTAGCTATGATGCGATTGAGCGTAACTTGCCGAAGCTGCAAGAATTTATTAATCAATCTACGGAGTGCTGTGGCTGTGACAATACGGAGCATTGCACAAATTATTTACAAGGTTTTATTCCAAAATTACGTACGGTGCGTAATACAGTGGAAATCGATTATGTACGATGCGAGCAAAAAATACGTGAAGATGATCGCCGTGATGTCGCTAATATGATTGCTAGTATGCATATGCCAAAAGACGTACTACAAGCAACGATAGGTGATTTATTCATTGATGATTATTCACGTGTTGATATTGCAAATCGTGCCGCTGATTTTGTGCAAAAAACACGTGAGACAGGAAAATTACCGACAAAGGGCCTTTATTTATATGGTAAGTTTGGTGTCGGTAAATCCTTTGTTTTAGGTGCATTAGCAAATGAGCTGGCGACACTTAAAGTGAAGTCCGTAGTCGTGTTTGTGCCAGAGTTTTTACGTGAAATGAAAAATGCTATTGGTGATAATACGTTGCAAGAGAAAGTTGATTACGTGAAAAAAGCACCTGTACTAATGCTTGATGATTTAGGAGCAGAAACGATGTCTGCTTGGACACGTGACGAAATACTGGGTACTATTTTCCATTATCGTATGGCAGAACAATTACCGACCTTTATTACGTCAAACTTTAACTACGATGAACTAGAACATCATTTAGCACAATCGCAAAAGGGTGATATAGAGGTTGTGAAGGCAGCCCGTATTATGGAGCGAGTTAGGGCGATAACTGAGCCTGTACAAATGGGTGGAAAAAATCGCCGAGAGTAATTTTGCAGGTTGCATTTTTCGACAATCGAGCGTATACTGTCACATATAATATATATCATTGAAATGCATTGATGAGGACATGGATCTTGTGTATCTACTTACTAGAGAGGGAAGTCATTGGCTGTAAGCTTCCTAAGTTGTGAGCATTTGATTTACTACCTACTGAGCAGCGAGAGGGAATAATCTTTCGCCGGTACTGGCCCGTTAGCTAGCCTTGAGCTTCGTCTGACTTTTTTAGTCGGAAGGAAGAAGGGTGGAACCACGAGCATACGCTTCGTCCCTTTCATTAGGGACGGGGCTTTTTTGTTTTTTGGGGAGATTTTAAATGTTGGTTGTGTGGTGGGGCGCTCAAGATCAGAGTTAAGGCGCTCAACATTGTTGCGAAGTCGCTCAAGATCAGAGGCAAAGCGCTCAACATTGGTGCAAGGTCGCTCAAGATCAGAGGCAAAGCGCTCAACATTGGTGCAAGATCGCTCAAGATCAGAGGCAAAGCGCTCAACTTCGGCGCAAAGTCGCTCAACACCCATGTCAAATCGCTCAACTTGAGTAACGCGAACACAACAGTTCCAAATCACAATGCACCGCAATTAAACCGAATAAGGAGTGCAAACAAAATGTCAGATATGATTAAATTAACATTCCCAGATGGCGCTGTTAAGGAATTTGCAAAAGGCACATCTACAGATGACGTAGCATTATCAATTAGCCCGGGGCTTCGCAAAAAAGCGTACGCGGGTAAAGTAAACGGTGAATTAGTAGACTTAAAAACACCTATCGAAGAGGATGCAACAATTGCGATTATTACTCAAGATGATGTAGACGCGCTTGAAATCCTTCGTCACTCAACAGCTCACTTAACTGCACAAGCTGTAAAACGTTTATTCCCAGACGTTAAATTAGGAATTGGTCCAGTTATCGAAGGCGGTTTCTACTACGATATCGATGCACCAACACCAATTACAGCTGACGATTTACCAGCAATCGAAAAAGAAATGAAAAAAATCATCGCAGAAAACCTTGAAGTAGAACGTAAAAATGTTTCTCGTGATGAAGCACAAGCAATTTTCACTGAAATTGACGATGAATATAAATTAGAACTACTTGAGGCTATCCCAGCTGACGAGCAAGTATCAATTTATTACCAAGGAGAATTCTTCGACCTTTGCCGTGGTATTCACGTGCCATCTACAGGTAAACTTCGCGAATTCAAATTATTATCATTAGCAGGTGCTTATTGGAGAGGTAACTCAGACAATAAAATGCTTCAACGCATCTACGGTACAGCTTTCTTCAAAAAAGAAGAACTAAAACATCATTTGCAAATGCTTGAGGAAGCAAAAGAACGTGATCACCGTAAGATTGGTAAAGAATTAGAATTATTCACATCTTCGCAAAAAGTTGGTCAAGGGTTACCGCTTTGGTTACCAAATGGTGCGACAATCCGTCGTGTAATTGAACGCTATATTGTGGATAAAGAATTATCGCTTGGATACAAACATGTATACACACCAGTACTTGGTTCAAAAGAGTTATACCAAACTTCTGGTCACTGGGATCATTACCAAGATTCAATTTTCCCACCAATGGAAATGGACAATGAAACATTAATTATGCGTCCGATGAACTGCCCTCACCATATGATGGTGTACAAAAACAGTAAGCATTCTTACCGTAACCTACCATTACGTATTGCTGAGCTTGGTACAATGCACCGTTACGAAATGTCAGGTGCTGTTTCAGGGTTACAACGTGTACGCGGAATGACTTTAAACGATGCGCACTTATTCGTTCGACCAGATCAAATTAAAGCAGAATTCCAAAAAGTTGTGCAGTTAATTTTAGAAGTTTATAAAGATTTCGATCTAAACGATTACTCATTCCGTCTTTCTTATCGTGACCCAGCGGATACTGAGAAATACTTCGATGACGATGCAATGTGGGAAAAAGCACAAAGCATGTTAAAAGAAGCGATGGATGAGCTTGGCTTAGATTACTTCGAGGCTGAAGGTGAAGCTGCATTCTACGGTCCAAAACTTGATGTACAAGTAAAAACAGCGATTGGTAAAGAAGAAACATTATCAACAGTTCAACTCGACTTCTTATTACCAGAACGCTTCGATTTAACGTATGTTGGTGAAGATGGTAAACCACATCGTCCAGTTGTAATTCACCGTGGTGTCGTATCAACAATGGAACGTTTCGTTGCCTTCTTAATCGAAGAATACAAAGGTGCCTTCCCAACTTGGTTAGCACCAGTACAAGTAGAAGTAATTCCTGTATCGAACGAAGCACACTTCGACTATGCAAAACAAATCGAAGAACAGTTAACAGCTGCAGGTTTACGTGTAGAAATGGATGATCGTGAAGAAAAACTTGGTTATAAAATCCGTGAAGCACAAATGAAAAAAATCCCGTACATGCTTGTGATCGGGGACAAAGAAGTTGAAGCAAATGGCGTAAACGTTCGTCGTTATGGCTCTAAAGAGTCGTCAACAATTAGCTTTGAAGAATTCCTAGCTAACATTAAAGCAGAAGTGGCTCGCTTCTAATTGATATAAGTGAAAGACCTCGCTCTTGTATAGGAGTGAGGTCTTTTTTTGGTATTTACACGCGGAATTGATTGACGGCATTTTGTAAATCTAGTGCACGTGTGCTTAAATCATTTGAGACAGCACTAATTTCTTGCATGGTTGATAATTGTTGTTGTGAAGATTCTATTGAACTTTCAGCTTGGTTAGCGGTTGCTTTAGCAGCCACTGCGATTTCAGCTACTGAAGCGGCGACTTCTTCAGCTGCAGCAGAAATTTCTTCTGTGATAGCGGAAATATCTTCAATTTGTAATTTCATATCGTCTACGGCATTTTCGATATGGCTAAATGATATGCCAGCTTCGTTAATGATACCAACTCCAGCTTCCACAGTTTGTAAACTTTCTTGAACCGCCTTTTCAACATTTTTTGTATCTGTTTGAATCTCATTTGTTAATGCAACAATTTGGCTTGCTGATGCATTCGATTCTTCGGCGAGTTTACGTACTTCATCAGCTACTACGGCAAAGCCTTTACCATGTTCACCAGCACGTGCTGCTTCAATAGCCGCGTTTAGTGCAAGTAGGTTCGTTTGTTCTGTAATGCTCGTAATGACGTGAGAAATACTTTCAATTTCTTCGGATTGCTTGCTTAATTTTTGAATGAGTTCAGTTGTTAGCTTCGTTGATTCGTAAATTGTAGTCATTTGCTTGCTAGCAGTATTGATATTGGTTGCTCCTTGATCGGCCATATCAGCGGTTTCTGCTGCTTTTATATGTAGATTTTGTGAAGATTCAGCAATACGCTGTACAGCAGAAGCTGTTTCATCCATTGCTACTGCACTATCTTGTGCTGTTTGTGCTGCAGATAGTGTATTTTGAGCACCAAGTTCGGAGCGGTGCGCCATTTCAACAGATGATGCTGTTACTTCTTCCGTTGATGCACTAAGTTCTTCGGCAGATGAACTTAAATGCGTAGCACTATCCGATAATTGTATGATTAAATTTTTTAATGTATCTTTCATAGCATTAAAAGAAGTTGTTAATTGACCTATTTCGTCTTTTGATTTTATATTTATTGTAGGAATCGTTAAATTACCATCAGCAATTTGCTGTACGTTTATTTGTAAGTTTCTTAATGGTACAGCGATCCATTGATTCAATAGGTATGAAGTGGTGATTCCTACTATGATAGCGAGAATAACAATGATAATACCGATATATATCGCTTTTTGTGCCTTTTGATTGGCTTCTTTTTGCGCATTATCAAATAAAGTATCGATCAATGTTGATAATTCACTAGATGATGCAATCGTTTGTGTACTTTTTTCTTTTACATCTGTCACGTAGTAAGCTACTGCGGTATATACATCCTTTGTATCATTAAGATTAATTGTTTCATTTATACCTTTTTCGAGTGCCTCAATGTCTTGGGTAACACCTTTAAGCATTTGTTGTGCTTCATCACTTTCGAATGAGGTATTTAACTCTTTTATAATGTTTTGTAATTTTTGCTGTGCTTCTTTTACTTGGTTGAGTGCTTCTGAATCGCCCAGTAAATAGCTTTGCGTCTGTGTTGTTTGTAAAAGTGTGTAGTACTCAATGTCTGATGTTAATTGCAATTGTGGTAATCCGAGTTCTAATGTGTCGTTGTATTGTGATTCGATGCTACGTAATTGCATGAAAATAACGCTACATGCAAGTATTGTTACAATGACAGATAAGCTAATACTTAATAGAAGCTTTTTGCGAATAGTCATTTTCTCTCCCTCGATTCGTTCGAATATTTGGATTTTTCATAATAATCATAAACCAAATAAATGGAAATGTTAATGGATTATTTTATACTTTTATTTTTAGGGTGGATTTACTTGAAATTATTATTAAATAAATTGATGATGAGCCATCTAAATAGGGAGAATTAGCAAATATTTATATCACACATAATTATGAGTAACTCAATTCACTATGAGCATTCAATCATATGCATACATAGAATTTATAAATTATAGTTGACTTTCAAAAAAGGGCATGATATTATTGTGAAGGTTAATGAATACAAAGTTTGTGGTTGAAGTAGAGGCTGCCCGCTTCTCACCTGATTGACGCTTATTATGAGCTGTTTCAAGGTTATGACACGTTGAATTGTTTTACGCTTTGATTGCGTATGCACATATAGCGGGCGGACATCTTCAAAATGTCCGTCTTTTTTTTATGGACAGACGCTAGAAGGTTGTACCGTTCAACCGGGCAAGGCTTTGCCCAAACCATGTATTCGCGACAACTACTTGGAGGTGGATTACTATTAGCAAAGACATGTATGTAAACGAAGGCATTCGCGCACGTGAACTTCGATTAATCGATCACAATGGTGACCAGCTTGGTGTAAAGACACGTAATGAAGCGTTGGAAATCGCCACTCGTGTAAACTTGGATCTTGTCCTTGTGGCCCCTCAAGCCAAGCCGCCAGTCGCTCGTATCATGGACTATGGTAAATTTAAGTTTGAACAGCAAAAGAAAGACCGCGAAATTCGTAAAAATTCAAAAGTCATCGTGATGAAAGAGGTTCGTTTGAGCCCAACAATCGATGAAAATGATTTCCAAACGAAGCTACGTAACGCTATCAAATTCCTTGAAAAAGGCGATAAAGTTAAATGTAGCCTACGTTTCAAAGGTCGTGCGATTACACACAAAGAGATTGGTCAGCGTGTGCTAGATCGATTTGCTGAAGCTTGTGCTGAAGTATCTACGGTTGAACAAAAACCGAAGATGGAAGGCCGAAGCATGTTCTTAGTTCTTCAACCAAAGAACGAGAAATAATATTAGACGAACAGTTTAGGAGGAATTCGACATGCCAAAAATGAAAACACACCGTGGAGCTGCGAAACGTTTCAAAAAAACGGGTACTGGTAAATTAAAATTTGACCGTGCTTTTGGTAGCCACTTATTCGCAAACAAATCTACAAAAGCTAAGCGTCAATTACGTAAAGCTAAAATCGCTACATCTGGTGATTTCAAACGTATCCGTACGTTACTTACTTACGTAAAATAAGATCGAACAAAAACATAACATTCATTTTTTAATGAAAAGCAGGAGGTAATTAGTATGCCACGCGTAAAAGGCGGAACAGTAACGCGCAAGCGTCGTAAAAAGGTTTTAAAATTAGCAAAAGGTTATTATGGTTCAAAACATACATTATACAAAGTTGCTAACCAAGCAGTAATGAAGTCAGGTCAATATGCATACCGTGACCGTCGTCAAAAGAAACGTGATTTCCGTAAATTATGGATCACTCGTATCAACGCAGCTGCTCGCATGAATGGTCTTTCATACAGCCGTTTAATGCACGGTTTAAAAGTTGCTGGTATCGAAGTTAACCGTAAAATGTTAGCTGACCTAGCTGTAACGGATGCACAAGCATTCACACAATTAGCAGACGCTGCTAAAAAAGCAGTTGCTAAATAATTTACATGTACTTTAAAGACTGATGGATTTTTCCGTCAGTCTTTTTTTCTAGCTAAGGAGGTAGTTATGGCACAGGCTCTACTTGCTTATATGATTGTACTTTCACTTGTATTGCTTGTTTTCATGGGCATGGATAAATCTCGTGCGAAAAAACAAGAGTGGCGTATTGCTGAGCGCACATTATTTACACTAGCAATTAGTGGTGGTGCTGTAGGCGGTGTACTCGGCATGTATCTATTTCGACACAAGATACGTAATAATAGTTTCGCATTTGGCTTTCCATTGTTAGCAGCTTTGCAGATATTTGTGATTGTACGTCTATGGGGCACCTCTCTTTAGCAGGGAGGTATTTTTTTGCCTTCTGCGGATGTCACAGATGTTTTTTGCGCGAAAGCGAAGCGTCAGCAGCAGATTTTGAAAGGAGTCAATTACGCCTCGGTGTAATTGATATATTTGTAAGGTTGATGTCGATAAAAGTGGAAATGTGGGCGATAAAACAATAAAGTTGTCCAATAAAATTAAAAAATCAGTCCGATTAATGCCAGAGGTTGTCCGATAAACAAAAAATACGCCCTCAGTTCGAGGACGTGTCACACATAAGCTGTTCAATTGGTTGTTTCCAGTTAATTTTTGCATTTGGATAACTTGTTAAAATTTCTTGTTGTAAGTATTCGAAGTCTTTTTTTGTGAGGCCCTGCAATGTTGCGGCATCACGGGCTCCGACGAAAATTGTTACGACTTCAAAAGCATCTTCTGTTGTGCCTAAGTATTTTTCACCTTCAAAAAGTGAACCCTTATAAGAGATAAAGAAGTTTTTTCGGACATTTTTAACATCATCATAAAAATAATATTGATTTTTTTCGTAGGCCTCGTCCAGTTTTCGCTTTGGATCTGTTATATAACGAATCGCTTTATAAAATACGTAAATAATAAGCGCAATGACAGCAAGTCGAATTAGTAATGGCACCATGTTAGATTTCCCCCTTGTCTAAAGGTTATTCCTACCTATACGATTAAGGTGTGCAATTAGTTTCACTTTTAAAAAATTATTTAGGAGAAAAAAATGAATTTACATAAATTATTTGAAATGCAAAAAGGGCTAGATGCCTTTATCGAGAAAACGCAAAAGATTGAGCATGATGTTTTTAAGGAGAAGGGACTTGCACTTATGGTTGAGCTTGCAGAACTCGCCAATGAAACTCGTTGTTTTAAGTTTTGGAGTACGAAGGGTCCATCTGAAAGAGGCATAATTTTAGAAGAGTATGTGGACTCAATACACTTTATCTTATCGCTTGGCTTACTAAAAGGTTTTACTTCAATTGAGAAGTGGCCAGTAACTGAGGAAAAATGTGATTTAACTGAAACGTTCTTAATGACACAAGAAAGTATTTTGAAATTTATCCACAATCCAACAGAGAATGGCTACCTAGATATTTGGCAATGCTATGCAGTAATTGCTAATAACTTAGGTTTTAGCTTTGATGATGTGGTACGTGCATATATAGAAAAAAACGAGGAAAACTATCAACGTCAACGTACAGGCTACTAAGAAAAACCTTATGAAGCACATTTAATGTGTTTTATAAGGTTTTTCTTATAATATTAGAAAATTTCCATAAACTTTAAGCGTAACACAATAGTATAAAGAAATTTGCTGAAACTACGGCTTTATTGTAAACGCTATGTAAAGAATATGTTAAAACTCTGCTGAAAACCGCACAGGGAGTTAGATTTTTTTATAATAAATGAGATAAAACTTTAAGGAGTGGCAACATGGAGTTAAATTGGCAGGAAATGATATTCCAGTTCTTAGGGGGGCTAGGTCTCTTCTTATTTGCAATTAAATATATGGGAGATGGTCTGCAAAAGGCGGCCGGAGACCGTTTAAGAGATATATTAGATCGCTTTACGACGAATCCATTTATGGGTGTTTTAGTAGGTATTTTTGTCACAGTACTTATTCAGTCGAGTTCTGGGACGACTGTAATTACAGTTGGATTAGTTAGCGCCGGCTTTATGACATTACGACAAGCAATCGGTGTCATTATGGGGGCAAACATCGGGACAACGGTTACAGCCTTTATCATTGGGATTGATGTAGGGGAATATGCATATCCTATCATGGCACTTGGGGCAATCCTGCTATTTTTCTTTAAGAAAAGTAAAATTCAAAATATCGGACAAGTATTATTTGGCTTCTCAGGCTTATTTATCGGTTTAGAGTTGATGAGTAGTGGTATGAAGCCTTTACGTGAATGGCAACCATTTATTGATTTGACATTAAATATGAGTGACTCACCGATTCTAGGTGTCATTGTAGGGACAGTCTTTACGCTCATTGTACAGTCATCTTCGGCCACAGTAGGTATCTTACAGGGGCTATATGCAGAAGGTTTAATGACGCTGGATGGTGCGATACCAGTGCTTTTTGGTGACAATATCGGGACAACGATTACTGCGATATTGGCAGCATTAGGAGCATCTATTGCGGCAAAACGTGCAGCTGCAACACACGTATTATTTAATGTAGTTGGTACTATTGTTTTCATGCTTGTTTTAGGATTATTTACGAATTATATCGTGTGGATTTCCGGTGTATTAGGGCTAGAGCCTAAAATGCAAATTGCTTTCGCGCACGGAACGTTCAACGTTGTAAATACACTTATTCAACTTCCGTTAATCGGGGTATGGGCTTACGTCGTGACGAAGTTAATTCCAGGAGAGGATGCAATTGTTGAATATAAACCGAAGTTTTTAGATTACTCATTAATTACAAAGTCTCCAGCGATTGCGTTGGGACAAGCAAAACAAGAAGTTGTACGTATGGGTGATTTTGGTGTGCAAGGTTTAGTGGCATCACTGGATTATTTAAAGACACTAGATGTGAAACAGGCGAGTACAACAGCACAATTAGAAGAGGCTATAAATAACCTCGATCAAAAAACAACAGATTATTTAGTAAGTTTATCGAAACAATCATTATCAGGTGTAAACTCCCATGTCCACCACGGGCTACTTGAAAATATTCGTGACATTGAGCGTATTGGGGATCATGTAGAAAACTTAGTTGAGCTTATTGATTATAAAGAAGCAAACCGAGTAAAACTTAGTCAAGAAGCGATGCAAGAGCTAGAAGAAATGTTTGAGCTTGTTATAGATACAGTAAAGATAGCGATGCAAGCGCTCGAAACACGTGATGTATCGGTAGCACAGCAAGTGAGAGATCAAGAAAATCGAATTGACGAAATGGAACGTAAATTACGTAAACGTCATATTAAACGTTTAAATGAAGGTATTTGCTCGGGCTCAGCAGGTATCGTCTTTGTAGATATTATCAGTAACCTCGAACGTATTGGCGACCATGCCAACAACATTGCTGATACGATTTTTGAACAAGAGTAAGACCACCAAGCATTCTTTCGGGAATGCTTGTTTTTTTTAGCTCAATTTTCAGACGATTTATTAGGCATATAACGATAAACTAATTATAATAAAAGGAGACAGAAGATGTAGGAGGAACAGTCATGACTCAATTAGATTCAACGTTGCAAATGTTTAAAGATTTAACAGATGCAAATGGTATTCCTGGTAATGAACGTGCACCGCGTGAAGTGATGAAACAATACATTGCACCGTACGCTGATTCAGTGGAAACGGATAATTTAGGTAGCTTGATCGCCAAAAAAGTTGGAGATGAAAATGGTCCTAAAATTATGGTTGCAGGACACTTAGATGAAGTCGGTTTCATGGTAACGCAAATCGATGATAAAGGATTCATCAAATTCCAAACGGTAGGCGGCTGGTGGAGCCAAGTGATGCTTGCACAACGTGTGACGATTACAACACGTAAAGGCGAAGAAATTATCGGGGTTATTGGATCTAAACCGCCACATATTTTACCGGCTGAAGTGCGCAACAAAGTGGTAGATATTAAAGATATGTTTATCGATATTGGTGCTGCTTCTAAAGATGAGGTAATGGGATGGGGCGTTCGTCCTGGGGATATGGTGACACCATATTTCGAATTTAATGTCATGAAAAATGATAAATATTTACTTGCAAAAGCTTGGGATAACCGTATTGGATGTGCCATTGCGATTGATGTGATGAAAGCTTTAAAAGACGAAAAACATCCGAACATTTTATACTCAGTAGGAAATGTACAAGAGGAAGTTGGTCTGCGTGGAGCGAAAACGTCTACATTCAAAATCCAACCAGATATCGGCTTTGCAGTCGACGTTGGTATTGCGGGCGATACACCTGGGGTAACACCAAAAGAATCAAACAGTAAAATGGGTGCTGGTCCGCAAATCGTCGTGTACGATGCATCGATGGTATCACATCGTGGTTTACGTGAATTTGTTTTAGATGTAGCAGAAGAAAATAATATCCCTTATCAATTTGAGGCGCTATCTGGTGGTGGGACGGATGCTGGCTCTATCCACGTCACTGCAAACGGCATCCCTGCACTATCAATCGGTATTGCGACACGCTATATTCACTCACATGCAGGAATTTTACACCGTGATGACTACGAGAATGCGGTTAAATTGATCGTAGAAGTGATTAAAAAATTAGACCGTGATGCTGTGAATAAAATTATTTTTGACTGATACTGCTATAAGAATATCGGTAAGAACTAAATATGTATACTATAGTTTTGCCCTCTAACAAGAATGTTAGGGGGCTTTTTGTTTTGGTTAGATCAAAGAAGTATATAAATGTTGATACGAAGATTTTGGCGATTCAAGCTCAAAAAGAAGAAGAGCCAATATCAGAGGAACAAAGCATTGTAGATAAGCTGTATATTCTAAATGTAAATAATAAAAGTAATCAGATCATTACTATTCATCATGCATTGCCCGTACTCAATTAGCAAATGAAGCTGAATGGATTACGCAAGCTATCGGGACAGAAGTAGATTAGTAGATGTATTGTACGGGAGAGCGCATTTAAATAAGGGCATACGATACGGATAAAATGATTTATAGTTAATTAGACCTCATATCGTGATGGTTGCTTAGACGTTCAACTCTCAAGTTCCCTATTAAAAAATATACGTTAAAAAAATAAAATGGGAAGATGATACAATAGATGTAATTCAGGGTCAACACCAAAATATGTACTTGCAATTTAATAGGCTGGATATGGAGTGGAAAGTGGAGAGTTTTTGTACCGAAAGCAAAGAGGTAAGTACAGGAAGGCCATACCTGCGGAAGCATCCACTTGTAACGGAATCTACAGTCAAGCACATATTTGGGTGAGAGCCATAATTCAAAAACTAAATTGTTCCTTATTCCAACAACGAGGCAATTACAATTAGTGGAACAAATTTAAAGATGTTATCTTGAATCTTAAAAACGATAGTAAGGGTAGGAGAAGAAAATGAAAACTCAAGTGTCAGACTATATAAAAATAGGATCTTCGAAACAATTTATTTCTATTTTTGGTGAAGATAACAATCTGCCTCTTTTAGTGTATTTGCATGGTGGTCCAGGCGATGCCGCCTTACCACTAATTTATAAATATAACTCAGAACTTGGAAAAACGTTTAATGTTGTAGTCTGGGAACAAAGAGGAGCTGGGAAATCTTATTATACTTTTTCGGAAAAGGAACAAATATCTATTGAAACTTATATAGAAGACCTATACAGTTTAATTCATTATTTATTAGAAACGTTTAAACAAGAAAAAGTTTACCTTTTAGGGCACTCGTGGGGAAGTGTCCTAGGCTTAATTTTCATTAAAAAATACCCACAGCTAGTACATAGTTATTTTGGATGTGGTCAAGTAGTTAACATGAAAAAAGGGTTGAAGTGTCAATATGATTTTGTTTTGAAAGAAAGTCAAGAACAAAATCAAAAAAAGATTGTCCAGCGATTGAAAAATATTGACCTTTCATTGACTCAAAAAGATTGGTTAAACGATTTATTATTTGTTACTAAATTGGTGGTCCGATTCAGACATTCTTTATACGGAAAAAGCAATTACAACCAACTTGTAAGGGATTTCATTTTTTCATCAAAGTACACATTTAAAGATTTAATCAATCGCGAAAAAGGGAGTCTACAATCTATACAATTTTTGTGGCAAGAGCTCATGGAAATTGATTTTAGTGAATACAAGAGTTTCGATGTCCCTATTACGTTTTTTGAGGGGCGTCATGATCGGCATGTTTCTTCTTCATTAGTAGAGGATTACTATCACACAATAATAACGACAAAAAAACTCATTTGGTTCGAAAATTCAAGCCATTTTCCCCAGTGGGAAGAGTCAGACAAGTTTAATCAATCTTTGAATAGTATCAAAAAGCAGAATTAGCTTTTCAGGCTATTGATTGCTGTAACGTCTGTAATTCACCATCTTTTAAATAGCAGTACATCAATAGAGGGGAGGGCGTATATTTCAGATAATCGATAGGGTATCTTCCTATTTAGTATTGCGACACGCTATATTTACTCACATGCAGGCATTTTACACCGTGATGACTATGAGAATGCAGTTAAATTAATCGTAGAAGTTATTTAAAAATTAGATCGCGATGCTGTAAATAAAATTATTATTTGATTAATATGGACGAGAGCTTATCCAATGAGGTAGGCTTTTTTTGTTTGACTATGATTTTCACTTTGAAAAATATGCATAAAAATTCAGAAAGACGGATTATTGTCACAATTTATGTGTGAATTCAAACTTTTTAAAATAAACATAAAAATTCAGTTGATTTTATAATTATGCATGTATATAATAAACTCAACAGCAACGAAAGCAAGGAGCGAACGCAATGAAATTACTAGAAGAGGTGCAGTTAAAGTTAGTGTCTAGTTTAAAAGGGAAAGACTTACTTACACTGCTTGACTATACAAGTGAGGAAGTAGAGCAATTAGTAGCGTTGTCAACGCAGCTCAAGACGATCACTAAAGCAGGAAAATGTCCGAAATTACTAGAAGGTAAAACACTAGGTATGATTTTTGAAAAACATTCGACACGTACACGGATTTCATTTGAAGTAGGAATGAATCAGCTAGGCGGAAAAGCAATGTTTATGCATTCACGTGATTTACAAATTGGTCGTGGTGAATCGATTTATGATACAGCACATGTATTATCAGGTTATTTAGACGGTATTATGATTCGTGCAAATTCTCACGCAATGGTGAAAGAGCTTGCCGAACATGCAGTAATTCCAGTGATCAATGGTTTAACAGATATTTATCACCCTTGCCAGGCTTTAGCGGATTTGGAAACAATCGCTGAAAACAAAGGGGAATTAAAAGGACTTAAAATTGCATATGTTGGAGATGGCAACAATGTGGCGCACTCGTTAGTAGTCGCTTCTGCACACGTAGGAATGCACGTAGCAGTAGCAACGCCAGTTGGCTATGAATGTGATACAGAGGTTATCGCAAAAGCACAAGCTATCGCAGCAACAAATGGCAGTACAATCATCATTACTAATGATCCTGTAGAAGCAGTTCAGGATGCTGATGTTGTATATGCAGACGTTTGGACGTCAATGGGGCAAGAAGAAGAAACGGCTAAACGTTTACAAGACTTCGCAGGTTATCAAATTAACGATGAGCTTGTAGCACATGCAAAACCAAATTACATGTTCTTGCACTGTTTACCAGCACACCGAGAGGAAGAGGTCGCTACATCAGTTATCGATGGACCGAATTCTTACATCTTTGAACAGGCTGAGAACAGACTTCATGCACAGAAAGCAGTACTAGCTTCGATTTTAGCATAACGTTCGACATATGCTTCTCGGGTTGAGAAGTACTATATAAAGAGAGTTCATATTGGCAACAGAGGGTGTCAATATGGATAACATAAAAGTGGTGCACAGACAGAGGGATGTAGACCACACGCGATGTATGTTGTCAAGATGGATGGCTTCATCGCTACATAGTAAAAGTAATCTAGGAGATGCTGGATTGCTTTTTTTGTTGTTGAATTAGAAAAAACCGCACAAATTGAGCGGTTCGATAAGAATACATATTAGATTTTTCCATAGGCAAGGTATGGGAAGAAGCCTTCGAAAAAGCGTTCAGTTGCTGGCATGAAGTATGAACCAAAGTGGAAATCTGGATCAAGCGTTGTAATGATCCATGTACCACCAGTGGAATCCGTATCCATGTACATGACTGCACCGCCATCTTCTGTTGAAATCAAAACTTCAGTGTGCTCAGGTGGCCAAAAGACACCATGTTGATGCCATGTACAGTCAGCTAACGTTAAATAGCCATTGAACATTGGATGTAATGGATTTCGTAGCACTAAGCCGCTAGATGCATTTTTTTCAAGCCACCACCAGAAGTTAGTAGGGCGCTCTTCCCATTTTTGTGCAGGAAGCCAATTCCATGGTTGTGGGCCGAAAGTGACAACGATACCACCGCGTTCTGCAAAGTCATGGATTTTTGTAACACTTGCTAGTAATAATTTAGAATTCAATTGGGATGGGACTATCAAAACGTCTAAATCTTCAATATTTGTTTTTAAAAATTCAGGATGATAGATGATTTTTGTGATGTATTGATTGAACTTGGGTTCATGGAATGTGCGGTAATGCGATTCATTACCACTATAAATGACACCGATTTTTCTCATTGTGCTGTTCCCTCCTTTAAAGTTTTTACCTCCGCTTCAAGCCAAGCTAAAAACTGTGGGCGAATGCGGTCTGTTGATTTATTTTCACCTGCATAGCCAAGTAAATCACGCCCAGCATGTACTAAAATAGTGCCGTTTGTCGACGTTCGGTCAATGTACGTAACTGGCTTACCATTAGCAAATGTTAGTAAAATTTCTGCTCCTACGGGTGCATGGTGATAGCCACGTGCAAAGAAACCAGCAACACCTTTTTTAAAGGTCATATCTTCTGTTGTAACACCCTCGAAAATATGTGAATTTTCAGCTGGAAATACCTCGTAATCCTTGTAATTTTGAATATGCTGTGGCATGAATGGAGCACAGCCTGGTAGCCATTCACGGAATAAATGGCCACAATATACGACAATCTTCTTCTTCGCTAAAAAGTCTTTAATTTTTTCGCGCTGCGAAAACAAAAACTCTTGATCTACAAAATTTGGGATAATTAGAACGTCAACACCACTTAAATCCTCATTTGCAAAATCGTATTGCTCAACAACCTTAGACTCATCGCCTGTATCTTTTTGCATGGGGCCGTTTACACCAAAAGCATGACCAGGGTCTAGTTTTAACATAGTAAATTGAATACCCATATTTCTCCTCCTAAAAAACTTACTTCTTCCTTCAATGATAAATAATAGTGAAAATGTATAGTAAATGAACTATAAATATTATTTCTATAAAAATATCATGAGATAGCTAACGACTATAGAACTATAAAAAAAGTATATTGACAATGATAATCGTTATCAATATACTGTAGTAAGTATTTTACTGCAAATGATAATCATTTTCAATGTAAATTTAAAAAGAGAGTAGGGTATGCTTTGAAGCCAATTGCTTATGTCGGCATTGACATCCAATTTGCAAGACTAACAGAAGAGGATCGAAATCGGGGTTTAGTGTTTTTATATTTATACGATTTACCACATGCTGATTTACGTAAATTTGAGGGGATTATCATTACAAACTTAGTGGAAGAGCTGTTTTTACTGGAACATAAAGCAGTATTAGATGACTATCTGGCACAAGGTGGTGTAATTTTTTCTTTAACGGAAACATCACTGCCATGGCTTACAGGCGTGTCAAATTGGAAGCGCTCTCCAATTCCTTTGAAGGACCGTGAAATCATCATAACTGAGCCAGAGCATCCGCTATTTACTGGAATTGATGCATATGACCTTAACTATCGTAAAGGGGTGCGTGGTTTCTTCTCACGTGGTTATTTTGAGGGAATTCCACAGCATGCCAAAGTACTTGTGACTGATCAAAGCGGTGTACCAATTATATATGTAGACCAACATTCAACGAACGGTACAATTTTTGCAGGAGCAGGTACGGATATTTACCGTGTTTTTATAGACGAAGATAATACATCAAGCAAGCTAAGTGTACAAATGCTTGCATGTATACGGGAAGAATATTCATGCAACCAGGTGAGAGGAGGACAAGCCTTATGATAGGTATTGTGACAAATGGCTTGCCATTTCAAAATCGCTTTTTTGCAGAGGAAGAATTCAATTATTTATATGACGACGTACTACATATTCGTGAGTTACATAAATACGATTTAGCGAAGTATGACACCCTGATTTTATCATGTCGTTTAGATATTCCACATTTAAAACAATATCAGTCACAGTTATTAACATTTATTGAATCTGGTAAACGACTCATTATTTTCGGTGAGGTTTTAGACAACTGGTTTCCAACGATTGACTGGGAAGACTCAGAAGTAAACTTCAGCTGGTGGGTACGTGATGGTGGTGATTTGCCAATGGAACTGCAAAATGAGGCGCATCCACTATTTAAGTATGTGACACTTCGTGATATGAAATGGCACTATCATGGCTCTTTCATCCCACCTGAGGGTGCACAGTCATTACTGGATATTCCAGGCGGACGCTCATTACTTTACGTAGACAAGGTAAGTTTTAATGGCGAACTTATGGTGACAACACTTGACCCAATGTTTCATATTGGACTAGGGTTTATCGATCAATCGAAACCGTTTTTACACGGAATCGCAAAATGGCTAAGAGAGGAAGAAGGACAATGAGAAAATACGGATTTTTAGCAACATTAGCGTTGACGGCAATGCTAGCAGCTTGCGGAGGTGAGAAAGAAGAGGGAACAAGTACAGAAAAATCAGCAGAAGCACCAGCAACAGAAGTGCAAACAACTGCGGAGGAGAAAATTGTTACTGACCAACTAGGGCGTGAGGTGACAGTACCAGGAAAAATTGAACGGGTAGTAACAGGTGGGATTTTACCATACTTCTCAACTTGGTATGTAGCGACGAACTCGACAAAAGAGATAGTTGGAATGCACCCAAACTCATTCAATGCTGCGAAAAACTCAATTCTAGCCAAAATTTCACCAGACGTTTTAAAGGCTGAAACTTCCTTTGTTCAAAATGGTGAAGTGAATGTGGAAGAATTGATGAAAGTAAATCCACAGCTATATGTAGAGATTTCAACAGATGAAGCATCAATTAATAAGGTTTCAGAAGCAGGGATACCTGTCATTGGTGTTAAAGCTATTGATGCGGCTGCAGCCGAACCACTTGCAACGTTTAATAGCTGGTTGGAACTAACTAGTCAGATTACAGGTACAACAGAACGTGCGAATCGTTTTTTTGACGAAGGGAAAAAAGTACAAGCCCAATTGGATGAAAAGCTAGAGAACTTGGCAACAAATAAGAAGCCGCGAGCAATGATTTTACACATGCATAATGATAAATCCATTACAATCGGCGGTAAAAACTTCTTTGGGAACCAATGGCTAAATGCAACGGGTGCTGTAGATGTTGCTGAAAATGATATACAGGGACGAAAAGAAGTCAACATGGAGCAAATTTACGCTTGGAACCCAGACATCATTTACATTACAAACTTTACTGAAACACAACCTGTTGATCTACTTGAAAACAAAGTAAATGGTCAAGATTGGAGCCAAATTAAAGCAGTTCAAGACGGGAAAGTATATAAAATCCCGCTTGGTATTTATCGTTGGTTCCCACCAAGTGGGGATGCACCGCTTATGTTGAAATGGATGGCACAAAAGAACCATCCTGAATTATTCGACTATAAAATCGAAGATGAAATAAAATCTTATTACAAAGACTTCTATGAATTTGACGTAACAGACGAAGAAATTCACTCAATTTTAAATCCTTCTTCTGATGCAGCGAAATATTAAGGACTGATGGTGAAATGAAGAAATGGAAAGTTGCATTGTTATGGTTGCTACCGATTGTAGTAGCAATCATTTCACTGGGTGTAGGTCGTTTCGAGGTAGGGATTGAACATATTTTGAAAATCCTCGCTTCTCAAGTGTTCCCAGTTGAACAAACGTGGACACAAATGGAAGAAACCGTTGTGATGAATATTCGCTTACCACGGATCTTGCTAGCGCTACTTATTGGTGGTGGCTTAGCGATTGCGGGGGCAGGGTTTCAAGGCATGTTTGGTAATCCACTAGTATCGCCTGATATTTTAGGCGTTTCGGCCGGTGCAGGTTTTGGGGCTTCTCTAGGGATTTTATTATTTGGACAGAACTTTGCTGCACAAGTAATGGCTCTAATTTTCGGGCTTGGTGCGATTGGATTTACATTTTTAATTGCTGGTGCGAAGAAAAATGCACAAATGTTTATGTTTGTGTTAGCAGGTGTCGTGACGTCAGCGTTGTTTAACGCATTGATTTCACTGACAAAATTTGTAGCGGACCCAGAGGAAAAGCTCCCAGCGATTACATATTGGTTGATGGGGAGTCTTGGCACAGCGACATATAAGGATTTATATATTGGTGGCCCACTTATTTTAATAGGTATTTTACTATTGTATTTATTACGCTGGCGCTTGAATATTTTAACCTTGCCAGAGGACGAAGCAAAATCAATGGGGATTCCAGTGGTCCGTTTAAAATGGATTGTGATTTTTGGAGCTACATTGATCACCGCTGCTTCAGTAGCTGTAGCAGGAATTGTTGGCTGGGTTGGCTTAATTATTCCTCATGTAGCGCGAATGCTCGTTGGGAATAATAATCAGAATGTGTTGCCCGTGTCAGTTGCCATTGGTAGTGTGTATTTACTAATCATTGATAATTTGGCTCGCTCGATAACAGCGACGGAAATTCCGTTATCTATTTTAACAGCGATTATAGGTGCACCTTTCTTTGCTTATTTATTACGCCGTTCAGGAGGTGGATGGGGATGAAAATTGAAGTTGTGAATGGCAACTATCATTATGAGAAACGTCGAAAAAAATTCCCGGATTTATATGCAAGAAACATCAATTTCACCTTAGAACCTGGAGAAATTATGGCGATCCTTGGGCCGAATGGTGCAGGGAAGACGACAATGCTTAAATGTATTACAGGTCTACTTGAATGGAAGCAAGGTGAAACGCGTATTGATGATAAGGCACTTACGTCGATTGATCGTAAAGAGCTATGGAAGCGTGTTGGCTACGTACCGCAAGCACATAAAATGGTGTTTGGTTTTTCTATTGAGGAACTAGTAGTGATGGGACGTGCCCCATATATTAGCACACTTGCGCAGCCAACAAAAAAAGACTTGGAAGCGGCACATGCAGCACTCGATACAATTGGTATTTTGCATTTGGCGAAAAAGTCGTGCAATGAGGTGAGTGGTGGTGAGTTACAACTGGCACTTATTGCACGTACGCTTGTATCAGATCCAGAAGTTCTAATATTAGATGAACCAGAATCGCATCTCGATATACAAAAACAAATTGTTATTTTACAGACGATTAAACGTTTATCGCAAGAACGTGGCATTTCATGCATCATTAACACCCATTATCCAAATCATGCGTTTTACTTGGCGGATTTTGTACTCATGACGGCAAAGGAAAAGGATGTTGTCTACGGTAAAGTTCAAGATGTGATGACAGAATCCCGCATGAAGGAATTTTTCGACATTGAATTAAAGAAAATTATTTATGAGGAAGATGATTATTTAGTTGAAACAATGGTACCGCGAGCACTTGGTACAGAGCGAAATCTTAGTAGTTGTCGCTTTAATGATTTTCAGTAGAAAACACGGCCTTCTGTTTTAAGAGAGGCCGTGTTTTTAAGTGGTGAAATGTTATAGATTAACAAAGTTTCTCTCTTAATTTGAGAAACTACATCGTGAAAATTTTTCCTGGATTCATAATATTATGAGGGTCAAGAGCGGCCTTAATGCTTTTCATGACAAGTAAGGAAGCACCATGTTCTGCCGCTTGGTACTTCATCTTGCCGATGCCGACACCATGTTCACCTGTACATGAACCGCCACGTAGCAGTGCAAACTGGACAATATGTTCATTGAATTCATCGGCCCTTGCTTGCTCTTTTGCATCCGTTGGGTCAAGCATGAGTAACGCGTGGAAGTTGCCATCACCTACATGTCCAACAACTCCACCGGCAAGACCAACCGTCTCTAGCTGTTCCCGCGCATATAAAATTGTCTCAGCAAGTGCGGAAATTGGTACACAAACGTCTGTGGACATTAGTTTTTTTCCTGGATATGCATGAATATAGGCATAAGCAAGACTATGACGGGCTTCCCAAAGCTTATTGCGTGCGGCATTGTCGGTTTCAAAGGTAATTGAGGCGCAAACATAGTCCTCAAAAATTGCGGTAGTAAATTCAATATCTTCTTGCATACCTGCTTCATTTCCGTGGAATTCTAAAAATAAAGTCGGTTTTTCTTCATATGTAGTTTCATTGTAAACATTAGCTTGCGCTATAGAAGCTTCATCGACGAGCTCAACACGTCCGACCATAATCCCAGCTTGCAACAAGGCAGTGACTGCGCTAACAGCTTCACCAACTGTCGGAAAAACAGCACGCCCAGCAGTCACAAATTCAGGAATCCCATAAACCTTTAATGTCAACTCTGTAAAGCAACCAAGTGTACCCTCTGAGCCTACGAATAAACCATTTAAGTGATAGCCAGAAGAAGATTTTGCCGCCATGCTACCTGTATGGATAACGGAGCCATCTGCCAGCACGACCTCTAAATCACGTACTTGGTCACGCATAACGCCATAGCGTACAGCTGTCGTGCCACTAGCATTTGTTGCAGCCATCCCACCAAGTGTCGCATCAGCACCAGGGTCTACAGTAAATTGCAAACCGTGTTTTTTCAATTCTTTGTTGAGTTGAGCACGCGTGACACCAGGTTGCACTTTTGCAAGCAAGTCTTCTGGACGAATTTCTAAAATTGCATTCATTTCTGAGAAATCAATAGAGATTCCACGTGCAATAGGAATGGCATTGCCCTCTAAACTCGAGCCAACGCCAAATGGCACGACAGCTACACATGCTTCATGCGCAATTTTTAAAATCGCGCTCACGTCAGCTGTCGAGCGGGGAAATACAACGATATCTGGCAAACTCGCTGCATGGTGAGATTCATCTTTTCCATGCAATTCACGTACCGTTTTATTCGTAGATACTTGCTCGTCCTCTAAAATACTTTTAAGTTGACCTACTATTTGATCAATGACAATAGTCATTTCACTCGCCTCCAAATAATTCTGATAAATCTAATTTATCATGCTATTGGAAGGAATGAAATGTATGAATACATAAAAGTATGCTAGTGTGCAAATACTTTTTCTAGCTTTTGGGTAAAGGCATCTCGTTCTGTAGGGCTTGATTGTTGCCACCACTTTTCGAAAAATACACCAAGACCAGGTAGTAGATGTTCTTCACCGCGTGCAATCGCATCCTCTACAATGTCCTTAAATTCGGCTGCTGTTTGACCATTTACATTTGTTGTAATAGCATCTCTTATTTGAAAGTTCATCTTAAATCGCCTCCTTAGTAATAATTTGTCCAGGCTTTCAAAAATTATGTATGTAAAGTACTAAAAAAACTTATGATTTACAAAATTTCACTTAGTAAATTGCTGTTTTAATATGAAAAAATATTATAAATAACCTTAAGGAAATACGCTAAATCAGCCATTCGTCATCCGTTTTTATCCAGGTTACGATGGAGTCACCTAGGAATAATTGATTGTGCACAGTCGTCAGGATGGACTAATGATTGATGCGAAGGAAAAAAAGATAGAGTTGTCGCCAGAACAACCGTTTGAAGAAGTATTAGAGCTAGTGCAACCAATGATTACGACGATTTTATTGAAATGCCATGTTTATAAAAATTATGACTATTATCGTCATATTGCTGCTATCGGAGTATGGGAGGCGTGGCAAAAAGCTGATCCTACAAAAGGTAAGTTTTCTTCTTATATTTATACTACTGTTAAGGGGCGTATTATGCAGGAGCTTACAGTTGAAAAACGTTATGTGAGCAACTGTACGCTGATGGAGGATGAAACTTTGAACGTCTTAAGAACACATGACGGATTACTAGAAGAAGGGCATTCCACTGAATTAGTAGAAATGCTTTTTGAGTCTTTGACAAAAGAAGAGGTGAAATTACTTCAATTATTCTATTTAGATGGCTATAACTATAGGGAAATTGCTCTACAACTATCTGTGTCAGTGGATGCTGTAAAGAAAAGACGGATGCGAATTATAACCAAAATTAAGGGGGTTTTATAGGTATTTTTAAATAGAGAATAATAAAAAAAAACATCCTAATGCTCTTTATGATAGAAAAATGGGATGTTTTAATAAAATGTCCACAAGGGTTAGGAATAGTGATATTCTGTAGATTGTAAATTGATATCTCAAAAAGAGTAAAATATCAACCATTTATTTGCATCTGATAAAGAAGTAGTTGCTTTGCGCTACAAGCAACTACTTTCAATTATAGAAAGTAGTTGCTTTGCGCTACAAGCAACTACTTTCTATAATTGAAAGTTAAAATAAATTGAGAATTTTAAGATTTAACTATGCTCATCGCGAGTTAATCTTAGATGTGAAGGATTTTTACTATGGAGGAATAGTATTGGAGAAAGTTCATTTTAATAGAGACATCGAGAAAAAGGAGCTAGGCTTTATTTTCATGCCACTGCTACTACTTCTGCCAATTTTATTTTATAGTGAGCAATTATATGGTGTTTTCAAAGATGAACATTATATTTATTTTCATTTAGCCATTCAGATACTAGTCATCGTTTTTGCAATGGCCATAGCTATACAGACTTGGTTAATATTTCCACATTTAAAGTTTGAGCGTACGCTATACACAGGCGTCTTTTTCTTTACGATTGCCTTATTCGAATGGATTAACATCATTGAAGTGCATTCATTTGTTTCAGACTATGGTTTACAAACATCCTACCTTTCTATGTGGTTACACCTTATAATACGTCTGTTATTAGCGGGCGTCTTTCTCGTGATAATCATGAAAAACCAAACGCAGTTACAATTGAATCAGCGCTTACTTACATATGGAAAAGCTTGTATTCTTTCGATTTTTACACTGATAATACTTAGTAATCCACCTGTTTTTTTGCAGCCGTTTATTGTAGAAGAGATTCAACAACCACAATGGCAAAATGTTTTGCAATTGTCTGCAACAGGCATACAATTAATCGTTCTTGTGATTTTAATGAAAAACTATCATCTTGCACCTAAGCGTGCTGGTTGGCTAGCTATTGCATCCCTGTACTTGATTGTGAGTGATGTATTATTTACTGTATATCAAGATCCATACGCGTTTGGGCATGTTCTTGCGCTTGGGTATAAAATCTATGCTTTCTTCTTTGTCATTAAAGCGATTTATTTTGGCTTCGTGGAGAGGCCTTATCAACAGCTTTTACAGATTCAGAAAAATTTAGAGCAGTCGGAAAAAGAGTTGTATCATCAAGTGTATCATGATGATGTGACGCAGCTTGCAAACGAACGCTTTTTATTGAAAACGTTGAAGGTAGATTTACAAACAGGCAATGAGCCAAAAGCAGTTATTGCAATAGAGATTGATCGCTTAGCGACAATTCGTTCATCCCTAGGTATTAGCTATTCCAATAAAATGTTAAAGCTTGTGGCAGATAGAATCATTAGCGTGTTACCAGTGCATTTTTTTGCTGCTAAATTACAGGAAGATCAATTCGTTATTTATATTGGCCAATTTAAAGCGAAGGAAGAATTGATCCTATTTTGTGAAACATTAAAAGGCGTCATGCTGAAGGATCCAGTGCAAATACAGCATTACTCCTTAAATGGAGATCTAAATATTGGAATCGCTATTCAAACAGAAGAGTACATTTCTGAGGAAACTTTACTAATGCAGGCTCGCTTAGCGATGAAAGAGGCAAGTCGTTTTCCGAAGCGCTTATTATTTTATAAGCCGAGCATGTCTGATGGCGTTGCCGACCGACTTCTTCTCGAACAAGAGCTACGTCAGGCACTAGCAAATAACGAGTTTCATCTTGTATATCAGCCTCAGGTCAATTTGAAAAGTGGGAAAATTGAGTCTGTGGAGGCACTTGTACGGTGGCAACATCCTACACGTGGTTCCGTTTCTCCATGTGTATTTATACCAATCGCCGAAGAATCAGGGCTTATCATTCAACTCGGAGAATGGGTATTAGAAGCGGCATGTTTGCAGGCGAAAGAATGGCAAAAACAAGGTTTACCAAATATGAAAGTGGCAGTTAATCTATCACTCGGTCAGTTATTTCAGAAAAATTTAGTCAATATGGTAGAGGATATTTTACTACGAACAAAGCTAAATCCATGTTATTTACAACTCGAAATTACAGAGAGCATGGCAATGAATATTGACGAAATGACACTATTACTACGGGAATTGAAATCCCTTGGTATCCAAATAGCTGTCGATGACTTTGGGACAGGGTATTCATCGTTATCTTACTTAAAAGATTTTCCGATTGATTGCATTAAAATCGATCGTGCCTTTGTACGTAACATTCAGCATGATAAGAATGACGAGGTACTTGTGTCCATGATTCTTTCGATGGCCAAACATTTATGTTTAAAAGTTGTCGCAGAAGGCATTGAGGACATTGAACAGCTCTCTTTTCTTTTAGAAGGAGAGTGTGATTACATTCAAGGTTATCTATTCAGTAAACCAATTGCAGCTAAGCAACTTGAAAAAACTATTGATGAACTCCATCTTCATGCGGAAAATATACTTAATAGTTTTAAAAGTGTAGAAGAATATTCAATTTAGAAAGCTATCTTCCTCTTTAATATTGGAGAGTGAAGATAGCTTTTTTGCGGGAATTTAGATGTACTATACAATAAGAAAAGAGTGCCTAATTAATTTGCAAGTGTAAAAAATACTGGATAAATTGCAGAAAAATGAAATTTTATGTAAAAATATATTGAAAATTCTGATAACTGATTTTATAATGAAGGTGTAACAAATAGAGATGGAGGTGGTTATCGCAAAGAGTAAAGAGAGAATTCGTGAACGATTAGGATATTTGAAATGTGGCGGTAGTTAGTCGGTTGGAAGTATGAAACTGTTTTTGGGTTAAAAACAAGCAAGGAATGAACACCAGTAGCTGTATGGGTTTCCTTGCAATTTAAACAATGAGGAGGCAAGACCGTATTGTCAAAAATACAGCGTCTTCAAAAATCCCCAAGTATTCGACATACATAATCTTGTTGAGTAATCAACCAGCGCGTTGAAAGGACTCGTTAGTAAATCGAGAGCGGGTGTCAACAGTAGAAAGTATACAGAACTAATCATTATTTAGTATCGTGATTAGTGAGTCGACAAGATGTGAAGACCTCAATTCAAATGTATGTGAATGGTCGCCTGCAACATGCAACACATCGAGAAGTTAAGTACAGAAAACTGACGCATTAAGCCGGTAAGTTGAACCGATTTTAGGGGAATTTGACAACGGAATATGAAATGGAGGAAATAAAATTCATAAAAGAAAATAGAGTATACGCAATTGCACCATATTATATGGGCGGATATTCTTCTGTATTGATTACAGAGAAGGGAAAGTTGTTTTCGAAAAAGAGTGTGTCTGAAATTATGAATCGCTTTTGTATTATGAATGGGTCGACATTAGATGGGTGTATTCGAGCAGCGCGTGAAACTACAAATTATGTAAAGAATCCACCAATTATGTTGTCAGCAAAAGGGTTGTATGCGATGCAACTACCAAGTTTCGAATACAGAGAAGCGGTTTGGATATTTAACTTGGACTTCCTGACGCAAAAGATGGCTAATGGCCCGATGAGAATTGTCTTTCAAAACAATTACTATGTTGAAGTAGATGCTTCTGTAGCCAAGTTACAAACATACCTTTGGAAATTACTTGAGATGAAACATTTATTCGATCAGATTACACCAGACTATTTAAAATAAGCGCATCTGTGAATCCCACATTCTTGCTAAAGGGGTTCACTTTTTTTTCGCTTCATATGACACTCGGTGCTCGGTACTATATAATAGGGGACAGTATATAAAAAAAGGGCGGTAAAGAAATACAATGAAAAGAATTGAATCGACGCAAAATACATTAGTTAAATACTGGAAAAAGTTAGCAACAACTCGCAAAGAACGGGAACGTTCGGGTGAATTTTTAGTAGAAGGCTTCCATTTGGTAGAGGAAGCGTTGAAAAATAAGGAACAGGTGCTGCAGTTAATTGTACGAGAAGATGTTGATTTACCAATGCTTTGGCCAATTGATGATGTAACGTTGGTAGAAGTAACGCCAGCTGTTGCCAAGGAATTTGCTGAAACAGAAACGACACAAGGTGTGTTTGCCGTTTGCAAGCAACCAACGGCAGTTGCAGACTCGATGTCTACTTGGCGCAAGGTTTTACTTGTAGATGCAGTACAAGATCCGGGCAATATCGGTACGATGATTCGTACAGCAGATGCGGCCGGACTAGACGCAGTTGTGCTTGGCAAAGGTTGTGCAGATCTTTATAATCCGAAGACACTTCGTTCAGCGCAAGGCTCACATTTCCATATACCAGTTGTACGTGGTGATTTAGAAGACTGGATTGATGTGCTTCAAGATAATGGCGTTCCAGTGTTTGGTACAGCACTTGACGAAGATGCCGTGCCTTATAGTGATATTCAGCATGGTGGCGCATTTGCGATTATGGTGGGCAATGAAGGTAGTGGCATTAATCCACAGTTGCTTTCAAAAGCAGATCAAAACATGATTATTCCTATCTTTGGACAAGCTGAATCGTTAAATGTTGCTGTTGCGACAGGTATTGTCCTTTATGGATTTGCAAAATAGAATGGGTTAATTGAAGAAATTAATTAGTATAACATGATGCGAGTCTTTTCTCTGTAAATTTGTAATATAGAGAAAAGACTCGCTATTTTTATGTCTGTTGATGAACCAATTATATGATGAAAGTAGGTAACTGATTTTTAATAAAGAATCTTCGTATTTCTAAGGTTAAACTCTAAGCTGCTTTCTCTACTTCGTTTTTGAAGGTAGTGGATTTACAAATATTTTCGAAAGAGTCATATGGCTAAATTCCAATCAACTAAAAAGAAGACACCAATACGTGCGCTGAAGATGAAAAAGAAATATTTTAATAAGTCGTTAATTGAGGATTCCCTATTCAAATCATCTGATTTAGTAGCCATTTTAGAAGTTTGGGCCGAATATTTATTGAGTAAGTCATCTAATTCTTGACTATAGTGTACTACTTGGGGATGTGTGAATCCTAAATCTTTGGCCTTTTTATACATGATCTTTCTTTTAATCTCAATTTCAAATTTCAAAATATGTTTCCATAATAAACTGATCACGATAATTTCTCCCTCTACTTTTGTCTAATATTTGGAATGATTGTCTGATATTTAAATCAGCCTTTTCATTCTATAACACTTAAAATGAAAAAAATGTCATAATGTGTGCTAGGAATAATGTTTCACAAATTTGTCACATATGAAGAGGAGAGAGATGAATTAGGATCTTAAGTTGTATAAATTCGCTATTTAAATAATATAAAAACATCTTTTTTGTATATTGATGATATGTGAGAGAGGTCGAATTTTGTTCTTTTGTTTATGAATATAATGCTGAAAGAAAAATCCCCAAAGCTTCTTCGTAGATTTCATCGAATTGCGTAAGTGGGAGCGGATTTGTCCCGCTTCCAAGCTCAATTGTGAAACCAGGTCTCCGCCAGTCTTGGATGAACCAATCTTTATAGCCTGCGTAACTACCGGTAGCTTGAGCTGGCACGTATCCACTAACTCTTGCAAACTCTTTGGCAAGTATCTCATTTTCAGGGGGTTCAAGGTTTTCAAAACCCCAGTAAATTACTTTCCCTTGTGTATGAAATGCAAGCACTCTTGCAAAATCCATGCGCCTTGTAAGGTCCGCCATTGCAATGGCCTCTGGCTCAGATAAAGGTTTTTCCCCACCGTAATCTCTTGGACCTGGCTCCTTTGGATTTCTGGCACTTTCCAACTCCCACTTGGCAGGGAATTGATCGTTCAAATCTACACCTCTAATATTTGCTTTCCATCCTGAGAAGTCTAGGTTTCCTTTATTCCATTCAATCACTTGGCTATGCCACGGCTCAGTCTCTGGAGGTCCATTTATCACTAAATCTACACCGTCTGGATTGACCATTGGCACAATGGAAAGTTTCGTTTGTTGGTAAAGAGGAGCTGTAAAAAGACCACGAATGGGTTGCTGGTTCGTGAGGGAAAGCAAATAATCATTTAAGAAGGTCATAATAATTGGTGTTGTAATCCATTCATTTGCATGAAATGATCCATTATAATGAACGCGTTTAGCCCCGGTTCCAATCAGTACTTCGGGTATTTCCTTACCCAAAACTGAATTACCGATTGGAGGGGTTTGTAAGAATGGATAAACGGATAGTAATCTTCTAATGTCCTTCATCATGATGGAGTAGTCGTAATTTTGCTTTCCATTTACAAGCCTTGAAGTAATTCTTTTTGGTACTCGAATTGTCTGCCCAATTTGCAAACGATTTGGATCAAAATTAGGAGTCACAAGAAAAAGTGCATCTAGCGGAAGGTTTCTGCTAAGGGCAATTGACCATAAAGAATCTCCCGCTTGTATGTGATAATTAGTGGCTACAAACCCTGGTATTTGCACTGTTTGCCCTACTTGAAGTTCTTGAGTGTTAATGGTCCGGTTGGAGTCGATTATTAGTTGAAGAGGTACCTTAAACAGTTGGCTGTAATACCAAAATGAATCCCCACGTCTAACAAATATTTTCATGTGTTACTCTCCTTAATATTGAAAAGACTCAATTATAAAAGTATATGTAAAAAAGTAACGTTTGTTATTGGAAATCAAAATCAACCTTTCGAAAAGGTGTTGCATAGTATGTAACATACAATCAACATCATTTGAGAAGGGGGTTATAGATTGAAGAAGGCAAAGCTGACAGGAAGAATTGTTACCCCTGATGATCCTAATTATGAGCAGGCAAGAACGAATAATAATTTAAACAATCCTAAATTTCCAAGTAAAATTGTCTTTTGTCAAAAAAAGAAAGACGTCATCAATGCATTGCGTTGGGTGCAGGAAAATAATGAATCATTTCGAATCAGAAGTGGTCGGCATAGCTATGAAAATTTTTCATTAGTGAGCAAGGGCATAATTATTGATGTCAGTGAGATGAACAAAATCGTGGTCAATCCTGCAACAATGACGGCTAAAGTCGAAGCCGGTGCTAATTTAGGGAAAGTTTATCATGCATTATGGGAACACGGTTTGACGATTCCAGCGGGTACTGAAAGCAGTGTAGGGGTGGTTGGTTTGACGCTTGGTGGTGGAATCGGGATGTTGTCACGGCCATTTGGGTTAACTTGTGACAATTTGATTGAAGTTGAAATGGTTAGGGCTAGTAGTCATTTAGGGGCAGAACTCATTACAGCAAACAAACATACGAATAGTGATTTATTTTGGGCTTGCTGTGGAGGTGGAGGCGGTAATTTTGGCATAGTCACATCTCTTACATTCGAGTTACACCCCATAATGGATGTATCCATCTTCTCTATTTCATGGGGGTGGGAGGATTTCGAGATTGCCTTTGATGCATGGCAACACTTTGCACCCCACACTGATGAAAACCTAACGTCACAAATCGAATTAAAATCAAAAGAAGTTGGTGAAATTGTAGCGCAAGGCATTTTTGTAGGCTCTCCGTCCAAATTGAAAAAGCTTCTTAGACCTTTAAGGAATGCTGGAACCCCAACAAATGTATGGATTAAGGAAGTCCCGTACATCAAAGCTGTCAAATTTTTTGACGTACCAAGTGGCAATCAACCGGCCCTCCGCAAGCGCTCAGGATCTTTTATTGAAAGAACACTTCCGCAGAAAGCCATAATGGAGATGAAAGAGTTACTAGCAAACGCGCCAAATCGAAATGCAACTATATGGCAGCAATCATTGAGGGGAGCAGTAGGAGAAATTCCTTCAAGTAGCACGGCATATTTTTATAGAAACGCGCTTATCGCCCAAGAGTACCTGACTATATGGGAAGATCCTGAAGAAGAACAGCAAAACATTCGTTGGATAGAAAAAGTGAGGACCACATTGTCCCCTTATACATCAGGAGACTATGTGAACTTTCCAGATCTATATATTCAAGATTGGCCAACTGCGTATTATGGACGGAATTTTAGACGCCTTCGAGACGTGAAAACGAAATACGATCCTAAAAATGTATTTCAGTTTCCTCAAAGCATTCCTCCTAGTAGGAGATGGTTGTAGATAATATTTTCAAAAACAATCTTGTATGCGTTGTTTTTCTAGTTATGTAATGGTTTGATTAACCCCGCCTTTTAAATAGGGCAGGGGTTTTTACTCATTTTAATAGTAGTGTATATTGAATACTCGGTATTAGCAAAATCACAACTTAAAAATATCGAATCTATTGTACAAGGGATTCATCATCATATAGTGGAGGATTTCCGTTCCGGCAGGGCACTTTCCAGGGGCGTCTGATGAGCTGCTTCGGGGCAAAGTGTAACTGAATCAGGAAAAACAGAATTGTCTATTCGGCATAATTAATGCCCATAGGAAAACACTAAGAAAATCTTAAGAATTGGTGTGTAAATTTGTTAAGATTTAATTAGTATTATAACCTTATACGAATCCTATAGGAGTGATCACATGAGCCGAAAGAGATGGAGGAGTGAATGTAGTTGAACATTTTGATTTGTGATGATGATAAAGAAATTGTAAGGGCGATTAGCATTTATTTAGAAAATGAGGGATATCAAGTATTCAAAGCTTACAATGGTATGGAAGCAATCGATCTTATTCGAGATCACGTGATTCACCTCATTATTATGGATATTATGATGCCAAAAATGGATGGAATTACGGCGACGATGAAGATTCGGCAAGATAGTATGATTCCGTTAATTATGCTTTCTGCTAAGTCGGAGGATTATGACAAAATACTCGGATTAAATATCGGCGCAGATGATTATATGGCCAAGCCGTTTAATCCATTAGAACTTGTGGCCCGAGTGAAATCGCAGCTAAGAAGGTATACGACATTTGGGAGTCTTGAGGTGAGTAACAATGTATTGCAAACGGGCGGGCTCATGATTGATGATGAAAAGAAAGTCATTACCATTGATAAACAAGAGGTTCATTTGACACCAGTGCAGTATAAAATTTTAAAGCTTCTCACAGCAAATGCTGGGAGAGTATTCACAATTGAAGAGATTTATGAAAAGGTCTGGAATGAAAAGGCCATTAATCCAGAAAATACGGTTTCGGTTCATGTTCGAAAGATTCGAGAAAAAATTGAAATTAATCCGAAAGAGCCGAAATATTTAAAAGTTGTATGGGGAGTTGGGTATAAAGTTGAGAAATATTAGTCATGCACTCATTACGAAAGTAGTTGTGTTTGTGATTGCCGTCGTTTGTTTAACAGGTACAGCGAAGGCAATTTTCAACATGGAATTGAATGAGGTTCATCTAAGTAGTATAAATCAAGATAATTATTTTGAAAGCCGCGCATTCGCTGATGAAAGTTACAGCCTTATTTCCTCCTTGGCGCAATTAATCGGCAATTACAAAAGTGAAGAACATATTTTAAGCGGCAAGACATTAACAGAAGACGATATTTTCCGTTATTCATACAATTATAATCCGAATTTGAGTAGAGAGGAAAATAAGCGCATCTATCAAGAACAATATGCAGATGAAATAAATAGTGAAAAAGACGAAATCATGAGAGAACAAGTAAGAGAATTTCATCGGTTACGCAGCACACTAGAAGCATATGAAGGCATCGTGTTTTATGCGAGTGACGGTGAACATGTATTCTCCAATAGTGAACTAAATACGAAAGAGCAATTTGAATCATTTGGTGCATATATGCTATTTGAGGATTTTCAACAAACGCTTTATCCAAATGAAGTGAAAGAAAGCAGATACTTGGATTACTTTACACACCATGTTGAAGAGTTGAATCCACAAACAGACGTCTTTTATGTAGCGTTTAAAAAACCTTACTTAGAACAAAAAATGAAGGAATGGGAAAATAACAAAGCGATTGCCAAAAGTTTTCTTAATGAATTCATTGTATTTCTAGCAGGGTTTATTGTATCTTTTGTTTATTTAATCATTGTTATTGGAAGAACGTCATTTAAAGATAAAGAAGTTCATTTCCATGCCATTGACAAACTATATAATGATCTCAATATTGTGATAGTCGTTAGTTTAACAGCGCTGTGGATATCAATGATTGTTGAAGTGTTGCAAGAAATGTACATGCTTCTCACAGTACCTATTATTATCATTGTCTTATTGATGATTTTATCGCTCGTAAAGCATATCAAAAATAGATCATTGCTTCAGCATACACTCATCTATCAAATTCTCAAGAAGGTTTGTCTTGCGGTGAAAAATGTATTTGATAATGGCAGTGTAGGTGTGAAAACCGTACTGCTTGTCATTGGCTATCCAATCGTAGTTGCGGCAACGTTTTTCGTGTTCCCGATTACCATAGGTCTAGCTGCCTGGTTTGCGATGAAAAAGGTGAAGTCGTTTAACCGCATTAAAGAGGGCGTAGAGCAAATTAAGAATGGCGATCTTCATCATCGAATTGAAGTAGACGGAAAAGGCGAGTTTAGCCAACTTGCAGCGAACATTAACAGTATTACTGATGGGTTAAAAGAGTCGGTGGATAGTGAGATCAAGAGCGAGCGTTTAAAAACAGAGCTCATTACGAATGTTTCGCATGATATCAGAACGCCTTTAACGTCAATCATTACGTATGTCGATTTATTAAAAATAGAAAAAGACCCTGAACTAATTGCTGAATATATAGACGTGTTAGATCAAAAATCGAAAAGACTCAAGTTTTTAACAGATGATTTATTTGAAGCAGCGAAAGCGTCAAGTGGCAGTATGCCTGTTCAGTTAGAACGGATTGATATCGTATCATTACTAACGCAAGGGATAGGAGAAATGGGTGAAAAAATTGAAGCGTCGGCATTAGATTTTAAGTTAGCCTACCCAACAGAAAAGGTGTATGTTCAGGCTGATGGTAAACTCCTATGGCGCTCCGTCGAAAACCTATTCTCGAATATTTTTAAATACGCACAGCCTGCATCAAGGGTATATATTAATGTTGAAGATTTAGGCAATGAAATACTCGTGACATTTAAAAACATTTCAGCATATGAATTAAATATTTCAGTCGATGAGCTAATGGAACGCTTTAAACGCGGAGATGAATCTCGAACAAGTCAAGGTAGTGGATTAGGGTTGTCGATTGCTGAAAGCCTTATACACCTCCAGCATGGAAAGTTCTTAGTGCAAGTAGATGGCGATTTATTTAAGGCGATGATTTATCTACCGAAATTTCAAAATGAATAATGTAGCAAAGGAATAGGATATATGAGTATCCTATTCTTTTTTTGAATAGGTATAACTAATAAAAGTGATAGATATGCTGTTAGAATTTTCAAGGTTCTTCAGGTATAGAAAAACACGCTTACGCTAGAGAATTAGACGTGCGACAAAATCTGGCTGCAATTAAAAAATATATAAGTATTTCAATTTTGGAAAATGAGCTAAGTCGAGTTAGAGAATGCTCTTTGCTTTTTTAAAACGCCATAAATAATGCTGTGAGCTTAACGTAAGAAGCTGATTTGTATAAATGGGTATTATTTTTGCTTTGCTCGCTATGGGAGTGTGAAGAATGGGACGAGGTATTCTTTTTCATGAGAGATTCCTCGTTCCGTCAATGTTTGTCTAGTAACTTACATTGTACAAGAGGAATCTCTTTTTATTTATTGATAGAATTTGAAAAATCAACAAAGGTGCTAAACTAAATGATCAAACTTTATTCTAAAACTAATAATGACAGTCAACACACACAATCTTTTAGACATTGTCCTATGCTAAATTATTGGCTTCTAGTTTAGGTTGTTTAATGTTAAATTCATTCCAAACCGAGTCCTTTTCACCTAGCAATTCTTTTCCGTTCCAAAGGATGTCGTAAATGTCACCCTCGTAAGCAAGTGCTCGGCCAAAGGCAAATGAAATAAAATAGTCCTTCCAAGATTGAAAGACATTGCTGGCAGCATCTGCAGCTCTTTCTATATAGCCCCATGCCTCTTCTTCGGATATATAACCAAGTATGTAGCTCCATCTTGCAATATTTACAGCGCGGTCTAAATCCCATGCAGCAATGGTGTTCACTCGGTCAAAATCGGATTTAGTAAAGGAAAGCTTCTTCATCAGCGCAACTTGGGCTGATTCATAGCATTCCTGCGATTTCCCTATTTCTTCCTCTGTAAAGAACTGGCCAGCTTTCAACGCCATAAGAAGCTGATCATAATCCGGACGATGCCCTTCAATAAGCAGCCATTCCAGGACTTGTATAGCCTCCTCCCGATTTCTAACATCCCAAGCTGAAGATAGTCCTTCTCTCAAAGTTTCCTTATCTACCTTCACCGCCAGTATCTGCGGTGACTCAGACCGATAAAGAGAGAGGTTGGCACCGTAGGCAAGTAAATGCTGTTTCTCTTTTGGTAAAGGATTAGCCATCTCCATTGCTAATCGCGTTTTTTTATTCTGTTTCTCAGTTCGTTTGCTTGCTGAAATCAAACCCACGATTAGTAAAATCACAATCGTTGCTATAGCTCCTATAATATACAGAAAAGTATTCAAATCATCACGTTCCTCTCCATGTTTTTTGGGTGCACAGTTAAAGGTATTTTTTCTTACGAACACTTGTTGTCGTCATAAAAATAAATAAGAGTGAGTGGCTAGGTGGGGACTTTGCCTTATTTTTAGTTTGATCAAATTGTTGCCGAGTACTGACTCTGGGTGATATTCTTAAAGCCCAGTTTTGGAACAGACTTCGCTACCTTTAAGTAGATGAAACTATTATTCCGAAAAGAGGAGGCGAGTGTTGATTCGAAAACAGGGTAAGCGAGGTGAAGCGGCCGCCAAAAATGGAATTGCCAATGAAAAAGTATACATTCTTGTAGTACGTCATCGTTGGAATTATATAATCAGTGTGGTTGTAATATATGGACGTATTAACTCCACCATTTCGAATCGGGGACCGATAAAAAACACTGTGAAAAAATGGTTGTTTCCCTGCAGAAAAACGATATGTACAGAAGGGATATTTCTTATCCAAAACGTATTTGTATTTCATCTACGAATTAAGACTTTCTTTTCTCCCTTTCGAGGTATCGTTACAAAATACGCCAACTATTACTTAGCTAGGCATCGTTTCATTGACGAAAGATTAGCACCGTAAGTAAAAGATATGTTTCTTACTACACTGAGGTACCCGCTAAAAGTTACCTGCATCGGATTTTCAGTATACTGCGAGACAACCATGAGAAATCTCCCCTCTAAGCTCTACAAAATTTAAAACTGCGCCATTAATTTACCTACAACCAGAGGGGGATACCGTGTTACCTGTGTTCTACCACCCTTATGTATTGTAACATAATATTCAGTTAACATTTTGAATGTATGGATAATTATGGATAGTTGTAAAGTATGAAATGTAATATATAAAATTGGGAAAATCGATGGAAGTGGCAGGTATGTGAGTGGGTGATATTATGTGGTCTGAAAAGATTGTGTTTATCTATTTGGGGAGCAACACTCATTCTTTAATTTCCGTATTATTGCATATACATCCGTTCTAAAGATGAAAAAATCGCTCAAGTCTCTCATTAGTCTTTTGATTTTTTGAGATAGTAATTTTAGAGAAAGTGTTATGTATGGTTTATTGCAATTAAAAGATTGGGGGATCCATTGTAACGTACGATTGAATAAAATAATTAATCGACGGTATTTTATTTGGATTTGTACAAATCCTATTATAAAAATAACAGAGGGGATTTAAATGAATAATCATTATTTTTGGGCTGTCCGATTACCAGATTTCATAAAGCGAAATATTCAGGATGAGATGACAAGTGTTAAACAAATTCTTCAGTTTAAGCGTTGGGTCCATATGAAGGATTATCATATTACCCTTGCTTTTCTTGGGTCAGTGCATCAACAACAGTTGCAACCTGTTATCGAATTAGTGAGGAATGCCATTAAGGATGAGAAAGCTTTTCCGTTGCAGATTCAAGGTTTAAATGTTTTTGGAAATAATAAATCCCCACGAATATTATGGGCTGCCGTCCATCAGGAAAATAAATTATTCCAACTACAAAGAATCGTTCATGAAAAATGCCTAGAAGCTGGCTTTACATTGGAAAATCGACCATACCATCCGCATATTACATTGGCGCGAAATTGGACAGGTCTTGAAGAATTTAAGTTAGAGTTATTAGCAAAGTATAATCCTTTCCGTGAAAATCCTTTATCATTTCAAGCGGGTGAAGTTGTATTATATAAAACAAATTTAGAACAACTCCCCAAATATGAACCAATTGCAGCCTTTTCCCTTATTTAAATATAGGCTCTGTACCATGCTCTAGATAAACGAAATGATACATTCATCTAGTTTGTGCAATTTTTATCGATTTCTCTATGTGTTATGTTGTCTTTTTTTAGTAATTTCCCATCCGACAGTGTAATTTTTAGTGCAATCATTATACGCGAGCATGCCTTCGAAGTAAATAAATACTTAACTTTTGCGGGTGGTGCTATGGTGATTGAGTTGCTTTAAGAGGATGATTGAGGGAAATAAGCGAGAAGTAATGTTACTTGGAATCTTATGTGAAAATCCTTTTATTTAAGAATTGGATATTAAAAGGTTAATATATAATGGGTTTTAGGATTTTTTACTGGAGAACTGAATGAGGTTTTATTAACATGAGAATTCCATCGTTTAATTAATAATAATTATCTAGATAAAATAAAAAGGCTAACTATATACAATTTATATTTGTATATTGCAGCCTTAAATCGAATTTATATTTAATTACTTTTTCCTTTGAAGAACAATCGAAAAAAACGAAGAGCATCTAAACATTTTATTCAATAAATCTTTCTTGAACTTAATATATATGTCTTTTATAGCTACTAGATAAACATCAATATGTTTCTTCGGGAGTGAAATGGCCTTTGTCTTTTAACGTATAGTCAAAAAATTCAAGAATGAGTTCATTTTCCTTTTCAATACAGTAATATTGATCAATGTCGGCCTTCCCGCCTTGCAGTATATTTGCAAGTATAGGAGAGAAAAGTGGTAAATCGGTCAAGCTTAAATGTTTTGCCCCTTTAAAATGAGTAGTATATGCATCTTTGAAGTGCTCATTATTGAGTTTGTTTGCTACGTAAGTAGAGTTGCTTTCGAGTTGTTCCCAAACATCGTCAGAATAGATGTTAAGAAGAGGGATCGTAAAATCTTCGTCACGCGCTACAAAATCATTCATTTCACTATTATAAACAAGCTCACTAAAGAAGGGGGCGTCAATATTTACAACTGCATCTATATCATTACGTTCTTTACCTACCCAAACACTTGCAGCTCCGCCCATGGAGTGACCGAACACACCTATTTCCTCAGTATTGATATGTTGATAAACGGTGCTATCGTCTCTTTTGGCTTTCTCAACTACCGTATCAATGACAAAATTAATATCGTCTCTTCTCAATTTCATCCATTTTTGAATGAGTCCATAGACTTCTCCCTTCGTGTAAATACCTTTTTTATTGGAATTGCTGAATTCAAGATAAGTATCTGAATTAATTAAAGCCTTCGTTCCATCCTCTGATGCAGTATAAAAGGAGTGATATGGATGATCGATTGAAACGACTACATAACCGTGGCTTGCAAGCTCCTTATAGGTAGAGGTATTACTTGCCTTAATACCATATGCTCCATGTGAGAACACCAATAGAGGGTGTTTTTCATCTGCCTTTTTAGGATACCAAAATCCCACATTAACAAATCTGTTGTCTCCCTTGTCGGTAAACTCCTCTATTCGTTTTTTGTCAATATATGTGTAAGTAGCGGTTGAGACTTCATATTTACCTGTCACTTTTGGTGATTTATGCTGCGGAAATACAATTGCTGGTGCAATTGCAATTACGAAAACCGATATCATGATAATGGTTTTCCACACAATTTTAGAAGTTTTATATTTTTTTGTACTTGTTTTGTTACGGGCAAGAGATACAGTTCCCTTAACTGCTAAAATGAAAAGCAGTATGGCGAGCATACCCCAGCGGAAACTCCACACAATCACCGATGAAAGTGTGAGAATGACAAATGCTAAGAATAAAGCAATCCTAATCCAATTCTTCATTTTTTTATAGTATTGCTTCGTTACTATGCAGTAGATTGAAAATACAATCTCAAAAGCCAAAGCGATCAATAATAATAAAGTTCCCATAGTAGTTACCCCTTCCTTTTTTAAAAATTTCTTATGCACTGATCATAAAAAATGGCTGAAAGGATGTATATAGAAAAACGGTAAGTTGTATCTACGATCGAATAAGATGCAAAAAAGCGGTAAGCTTTTTAGCTTACCGCATAATAATCTGCTAGCAGACAACTGCTGCTTTATGATTTTATGGACTACTCAAATTCTTCTTTCTTAAATGCTTTTAGTTTTTCGTTGATTTTTTGTGCCTCTTTTTTATCCTTTTGCCATGACAACAAACGAACTATGAGATAGATTACGGCAATTTGCAGTGCCAAAATGATGCCATCTAATGCACGATTCACAATACCGAAAATGCTTCCAAGGATAATCAATAGAATCTCTAAAGTAAAAAAGTGAATGGCCATTCTTATACGCATTTTCTTCTCACTTATATCATTAGGAAAATACAAAATAAGTCCAATTAAGGCACTTGAAAGTGAAAAAGCCATAATAATATAAATTGAATTCAAATCAAAGTCCATATTTGGATTATATATTTGTCGCAAAATAGTAATAATAATTATGATGGATGCGAAGATAGTCAAAAAATCTTTAACAATCTTTTGTACAATTGCGATAACCCACATATTTTCCCCTCCTTCTATAATCCAAGCATATTTTTAAGGACAGGCACATACTGCCTTGATACAACAGCACGTTCCCCATTATCAAGCATTGCTTCAAATCGGCCACTTATGGACGGATTAATAGAAGAAATTTTGGCTATGTTCAATATTGTTGATTTTGATGCACGAAAACAGTTCTTTCCCTGCAATAATTCCTCAAGCTCATAAAGCTTTTGTTTTACCTCAAAAACGTTATTCTTGCAGTAAATAAAAACCTTTCCGTCAACTGCCTCGAAATAATAGATATTACTAAGCTTAATACGGTGAACTTCATCATTTTGATGTCCGAGTATTATGAGGTTTTCAGTTTTCAGCTTATTTACGAGTTCGTATATTTCGTCATCCACTTCATGACACCTTATGATGATTTCTTCCTTCATTTCTTTGCTAATTTCTTCTATTGAAATTTTCATATTATCACCCACGAAAATTCAAATTATTTCTCGTCGACTACACAATCTGATCTGGATAATGCTTACATCCTTGAACGTTGAGATGACAACGATTTAGGTAGTTTTGTTAGTTTGAAACTTTTATGTAGGGACTTTATAAAGGTTACATGCATTATTATTGATATCGTTTTGTTAGTTTATCTTTATGGCTTAACATAATTTCAGTTAAATCAATTTCGTACTTATCAGCTAAAATAAATAAATTATCAAGAACATCGCCTAGTTCTTCTTTTAAATTCTCAATTTGGTCTTCTTTTGGTAGAGTTTCTTCGTCTGGACGATCACGCCCAATTTCAATTGTTCGAATTGCTTTTGAAACTTCACCAACCTCTTCCGTTAAAAAATTTACACGAATAAAGGGGTTTAAGTCATACCAACCTCGTTTTTTATAAAATTCTGTTATCCATTTTTGGTATTCAAAAATATTCAATGAAAATCACTCCTTATACTTCTATAATGATAGCATAAAGGAGGAATGAAATTTGAATATTTCAGTTTATTGTGGTGCAAGTCTAGGTAACAAGGATTTATACGAAGAGGCAGCAAAATCACTTGGAAAATGGATTGCCGAAAATGGTCATACTTTAGTATATGGCGGAGGAAAGGCTGGACTAATGGGTGTGATTGCAGATGAAGTTTTATTACATAACGGTAAAGTAATCGGCATTATTCCAACATTTTTAGTTGACCGAGAGCTAAGTCATCCTAATTTAACTCGTTTAGAAGTTGTTCATTCCATGTCTGAACGTAAAAACAAGATGATTGAATTAGGGAACTGCTATATTGCACTGCCTGGGGGACCTGGAACTCTAGAAGAAATCTCTGAGGTAATTTCATGGGCAAGAATTGGACAACATCAAAATCCATGTATTTTATTCAATGTAGGTGGCTACTACGATAAATTAAAAGATTTTTATGATGATATGGTAACAAACGGTTTTTTAACTGAAGCAGATAAAAAAGCAATGCTGTTTTCCAACTCATTCATCGAAATCGAACAATATATTACAAATTATATACCACCAATGGTACGTACATATTAATTTTAGGGAACAGCCGCTATTAGTATAAAATAGCTAAGCTGTTTGTTCTAATAGGTGCAAATGGCATAGAGATTAGCGGTACTAAAAATCGTATATAGACTAGTTACGTTGAACCGTATCATAAGTAAATGAGGTTTATTGGTGCTGAGTAGCTATACCTAAAATAATATAGGATGCTCTGAAAAATAATAATCCCTAGTATGAGTATTATTTATCATAAAAGTCGATAAATTAAAGGTAGATAAAAAAAGCTTACCATTTTGGTAAGCTTTTTTATTAGATTAATGCATTATTCTACAACAAATCTTTAATTTGTTCATAAATATATTCTTTACTTAACCACCAAGCTTGTTTCGTCATATAATCATCCGTAAAATTTTCCCTTTCACTCTCTGGTCGATTTATCCATTTTGCTGGATGAGGTAATTTCCTAGAATTATTCATTAATTTCTTTTTAGGAACCCCTTTAACTACTGTGTCTTTATAGTATTTTGATCTGTATAGAGCTACTTGGGCATCGGGACGAAGATGTAAAATATCATTAAGAGATGGTTTAATGAAATTATTATGTATTCTGGTTTCATTATTTTTATTTTTGGTAAAAGTTAGTTCAACACCATTTTTTAGTTTTTCAACCTCTATTTTCCATACCCTTTTTACTGGCCCTTCTATATCAGGAATTGACATATTCCAAAATTTAGCTCCTACAAAAATAATATGCTCAGGGTTTGATTCATACGAATTGCTATCTTTTTTCTGTTTATTAAAATCGTTAAAGACTAGTAGTAAAAATTTTTTCCTTTCTAAGAAATCATAAACTCTTGATTCCTCCCAATATTCGTTAACCAGTTCAGAAAATGAAGGGATCCCCATGAATTTGAAATGCTCTTTTGGTTGTCCCATCCTTAAAGTAACCGTTTTTAAACTAATTTCTGCTTTTTCGATTTCTTCTGAAGTGACCTCATCTGTAGAGGTTGGCAAATTAAGAATTCCACGGATTATCATGTTATTAATATTTTTTTGCGACTGACTTTTGCCTACTTGGATACCAAGTTTTTGAATCAAATCACTTTGTTTCAAACCGTAATAGGGAGTAAAGCGGGATACAATAATTTCCTCAAGAGTTTTCTTTTCTAACTCTCTAACATCTTTCACAATACTATTAATTGCTTCGGTATGGTCTTGTCCAATAATATGATTATTTATGAGTTCATTAATGAATTTTGCTTTAAATGAATATGCTCTAGGCTTTGCAGGAACATCTGTATTCTTCTGTTTTGTAAATTCATCACCAGTTGTTGACTTTGTACATGCTCCTAGATAATTTGTGAGCCCCTCAGATAATTGTTCGGCTTTATCAGAGTTAATATATTCAGATATTTTTTTCCAGTCCTGTTTGATGATTTCTAAATCTTTCTCAGGAATTTCTATTACAGTATCTTTAGGCAAGCCAAAATCTTTTAACTCTGTCATTGAAAGTAGATTCGCATATAATACTCGGAATTTTGTCCTATCTTCAAACATTTCTCCGCTAGAAATTTTTTTCTTATGCGAAACATCACGTCTATAATATTGAATTAATTCAATTAGCTTATTCTTATGCCAAAAGGAGCTTTGTTCAAATGATTTACCATATTCATTTTGATAATTAATTTTATTTAAAACAAGTCTCTCCCCAGCAATAAACTTTGTGACTTTTCTCCTTTTAACATTTTTTACTTGTTTATCTATGGGGGTAACTTTTAATTCTACACCAGCTTCTGGAAAATCGGGTTCGGCGTAATTATCTGCAGGGTGTTCAAACCAAACTTGCTCTATTACATTGCCTGGATAAGATTTATTTTTCACATTCTTAGTGCTCTTTACATCAATTTCTCCAAGAGTCTTTCCAACCACTTCTAATGCTCTTTTATGTACTTTCTCCTTAGTATTATAGACACAACTCAAATCAATCCACTCCTCTAATATAACGAACAACAATATTTAATTATAGTATATCAAAGTTATTAAGGCGGATATTGTAAAAGGAAGATACTTTGAAAGTTTAGAACAATTAAAATTGGAATTAGATGATTATATTCATTGGTTTAACCATTTCAAAATACAAGGAAAACTTGGATACCTAAGTCCACTTGAATATTAAATAGGATACTTTAAAAAGTTGTCTTGTTCAGCATCGATAAACCAATATTTTATATTATAATATAAATATGGTAAATATTATTTTATGGAAATAAGAATTTAAGGAGGCTGCGGTAATGATTTATGAAACAGAACAGGCACTTTTATATAAAGCGAACGGGGCCCGTGGAAAGACATTTCGAGAGATTGACCAGCACGGCCGTTTAGATAGTAAACGTTCTAGAGGTGCTCTCGGGCAAATTATTGAAGAAAGCTTTTTTGGATATGAAGTGAATAGTAATGCAGAGGCAGATTTTGCGAATTTAGGTATAGAGTTAAAGGTGACACCTTTTAAGCAAAATAAAGATAAAAGTTTGTCGGCAAAAGAGAGATTAGTTCTAAACATCATTAATTATATGACAGAAGCGGAAAAGGGTTTTTACGACTCAAGCTTTTGGAAGAAAAATCAGAAATTATTATTAATGTTTTATGAATGGAAAAAGGAATTAAATCGTGGTGATTATAGAATTATCGAGACAATCCTTTTTGAGTATCCAGAAGAAGACTTAGCTGTTATTAAATCTGATTGGGAGTTGATTCAAGAGAAAATCAATTCGGGTTTAGCACATGAGTTATCAGAAGGAGACACACAATATTTAGGTGCATGTACTAAGGGAGCTAATAAAAATTCATTACGAGTTCAGCCTTATTCTAAAGAACTAGCAATGCAACGGGCCTTTTCTTTGAAGCAATCATATATGACAGCACTTATAAGACAATATATTTCAAAGGAGAAGTTAGTCAATTTTTCTACCCTTCAAGAACTTCAGGAAAAATCAATTAAACAATTATTAAATGAACGGTTTTCTCCTTTTATAGGAATGACTATGGAGGAAACTGCAGGAAAGCTAAATATTCAGGTTAATCCTAAAAATCGTTCGGCAGTTCCAAATTTAATTAGCGCATTATTAGGAGTTAAAGGAACAAAATTAGATAAAATTGCTGAGTTTGCAAAGGCGAATATTCAATTTAAAACAGTACGCTTACAACCAAATGGGAAACCTAAAGAAAGTATGTCCTTTAAAAATATTGATTTTGAAGAAATCGCTCATGAAGAATGGGAAGAAAGCTATATTAGAAATTACTTTGCGGAAACACAAATATTATTTGTGGTCTTTCAGTTTGATAGTGAAGGAGCATTACGTTTCAAAGGTATTAAGCTATGGCATATGCCTGCGCAAACAATTGAGCGGGAGCTGTTCGATTACTGGACTGAAATTCGCAGGGTATTAGCAGAAGGGGTAATTGTTACTCAAACTAAAAAGGGAATGGAAAATAACTTTCCTAAATCAAATTTTAATGGTGTTGTTCATGTACGGCCAAAAGGGGCGGACGGTAGTGATACAGTACAGCTTCCTGATGGGCAAAGTATTACAAAGCAATGCTATTGGCTAAATGCTAGTTATATTGCGGAAATAGTAAGTGATTTGGATGAGTAGTATTGGTTTAGCTGTTTAAACCAGTAATTTACTTGAATAAAAATTAGTATTTTGGGACATTAAAGTTATCGGAGTTCTCAAAAAAATAAGAGGTGAATGATTAAAGTTAGAAGGGGTAAACCAAATGATGGGGTTATTCACTAAGCTATGAGATATTTCGATTGAATAAATCAAGAGTAAAGTTTGAGTGATTACGTTATGGATAGAAGCATTTGTTGTAGCAGTTGATATTCCAAATGAAGTAATTAGATTAAAAAAGTGGTTTGAAAGAGTTTTTATTTAAGGTAAATAGACTTCTGTAACAGATGAATGGCCGAATTAAGTTTAATTAAATATATTTATAATGAATAAAATAAAAACCTTGAATTTATTAGGTGCAATAAATTCAAGGTTTTTGAAATTGTCGGTTAATATATGATTTGAAATAAAATAGTTGATCTTTTCTTAGATTTTTATTATAATGTAATTAAGAAGAGAAAGGATGTTCGCTTATGTCAAATACTCTGAATGTAGTCGAGTTGTTTGCGGGTGTCGGCGGATTTAGGTTAGGTTTAGAAAAAGCGAACGCTGATATTTTTAAAACAGTGTGGGCTAACCAATGGGAGCCGTCTCGCAAAGTACAACATGCGTTTGAATGTTATACAAGTAATTTTGATGAAGGAATTCATAGTAATGAGGATATTACAACTGTACCCGATAAGGTGTTTCAAGAGCTTGAGATAGATATGTTAGTCGGTGGCTTTCCATGTCAAGATTATTCGGTAGCCCGTTCGCTATCTGGAGAAAAAGGACTTGAAGGCAAGAAGGGTGTATTGTTTTGGGAGATTAAGCGTGTGCTTGAGAACTCGCACCCAAAGTATGTATTACTTGAAAATGTGGATCGATTGTTAAAATCACCTTCAAAGCAACGTGGTCGTGATTTTGCAGTAATGTTAGCAACGTTTCGTGATTTGAATTACATTGTGGAATGGCGTGTTGTGAATGCTGCTGAATATGGGGCTGCACAAAAGCGTCGTCGTGTGTTTATTTTTGCTTATAAAAATAACCTAGATTATGCACAGGCGCAAAGTGTCTTTTCAATGGATCATGTTGTGTTTAAAGAAGGTTTTTTTGCTAAGACATTTCCTGTTTTAAACGAGCCGTATAAAAATCGTATTGGGACGGTTGAATTGCCTAATGATTTAGTGGAGATTTCAGAGTCATTTTCCTTTGCTTTTCATACAGCAGGACTGATGATTGGTGATCAAGTATTTACTACGCAAACACAAGCAACTCATGAAGATTTCATTCCATTAAAAGATATTTTGATGGATGAAGCTACTGTGGATGAGTCCTACTATTTGAGTGAAGCAGCAACAGAGAAATTTGCTTATTTACGTGGGCCTAAGAAAATTGAGCGTACCTCCGCTGAAGGACATAAATATATATTTTCAGAAGGTGGTATGTCGCCAACTGATGATATTAACGGTCCAGGGCGTACAATGTTGACGAGTGAAGGTTCTATTAACCGTAGTACACATATTGTGGAAGTAAACGGGCGTAAACGTTATTTGACACCTGTTGAGTGTGAGCGTTTAAATGGTTTCCCTGATAATTGGACAAATACAATGCCAGACCGTATGCGCTATTTTTGCATGGGTAACGCATTAGTGGTTGATTTAATTCAGAAAATGGGACAAGCGATTGTTGAAATTGATACGAATGAACGTATTACATCGGAGCAAATAGAACTGAATATTTGATATTAGGACTGTGGGAAATCACAGTCTTTTTTTTCTGTTTTGAATATATGCCCATGAAACTTTGGTATTTCATCGCCCACTATTTCAGGAAGTGACTGACTGAATTTGGGTAATCAATATGCTTGTTATTAAACATAGTTACAAATTTTAAAGCAGGGTTGATAGAAGATTTCATTCGATTTTTAGGCCTTATGTTCGTTCAGAATTATTTCAATTGCTGGAATATCGGCAGGAGCTAAGTTTAGTTGAAGGAGTTGTTCGAGAGGAACTCTTTTTGTTTCAGGGTGTTCTAAAGCGATAAGTTCACCTGTTAAACTTTATAAGTTTCTAAGCGTACGATAATCTTTTCATACTCGTAAGGAGTATCTTCAAATTTTTCCCCAACCTTAATGGAGCAATTGAATTCCTCTGTAATTTCTCGTGTTAACGCTTGTTCAGGTGTTTCCGCAGCTTCGATTTTGCCACCAGGAAATTCCCAATAGTTTGCTAATATCATTTCGGGACTTCTTAGCGTGCAAAGGATCTCTTTCTTTTTATTTTCAATTATTGCACCGACTACATGTACATTTTTTTTATTAATAAATCACCCTGAATTATATTTATAAATTAATCATAGCTGAATTTCTGAGAATGAGCAGCAATTATGAATAAATTGTTTGCTTTGGATTATTTTATATCTGTAATGCTTTCTTCAGTTCTGCATCATCCGACAAAACAATATAGTGGAGTATACATTTTTAGATTCCATCTACATGAACCATTCAAAGGAGGTCGAGCGGATGCTGTCAAAATTTTTCGGTAAACGGAAGTTGTCCATTTATGCACCTGTGGATGGTGAGATTTTGTCGCTTGAGCAAGTACCCGATCCCATTTTTAGCGACAAAATGTTAGGTGAGGGACTAGCGATTATGCCGACAAAGGGGCATATACATGCACCGATTAATGGAACGGTCATGCATGTGGCCCAAACGAAGCATGCAATTGGCCTCCGTTCAAAGGATGGCACAGAACTTCTTATTCACATTGGTTTGGAAACGGTTTCACTAAAAGGGAAAGGTTTTACCGTCTTAGTAAAAGAGGGGGATATCGTTTCTGTTGGGCAACTAATAGTCGCAGTAGATTGGGATTTTATAGAGGCAAATGCGAAGAGTATCATTACACCAATTGTCATCACAAATAGCGCAGCTCGACAAATACAATACGAAGGGTCAAAGGAAGGTATTATGGGTGAAACATTGTTAATGACTGTCTATCCGAAATAAGAGAAGGGGGCATTCACTCAGTCATCAAAGAAAGGAACATGCTGTCATCTTTTATGTTTTTTGGTTCTTCACCAAAAGGTGGGGGCGACATATTAAATAAAGCGTTTGTTGATTGGAGTGGAGCCAGTGTGACTCCTTGGGAATCAGCGTCACAGATAAGACCCTGGAGCGAGCGTAGCGAAACTGTGTTTTGTCGCGGAAGCGAAGCGTCAGCAACCAGTGAAGCGGCTTATCGGACGCCCCTAGGAAAGCACGCTGGCGTAACGGAAATCAACTCCTAGTTATGGTGATGGACCATTTTTAAAACTGTACCTCATTAACTATGAAAAGGGGATCGTTTCGAATGAAGAAGTATCTACAAAGACTTGGTCGCTCTTTAATGTTACCGGTTGCTGTGTTGCCTGCAGCTGCTATTTTGATGGGGATTGGATATTGGATTGACCCTTCTCCTACTGGCTGGGGTTCGGGTAGTGTCTTAGCGGCGTTTTTAATCAAGGCGGGGGCGTCGATAATTGATCATATTCCGATTTTGTTCGCGGTAGGGGTTTCTTTTGGGATGGCGAAGAATAAGGACGGATCAGCGGCGATTAGTGGTTTGGTGGCTTTTTTAGTTGTGACGACAATGCTGTCAACGGACACGGTTGCGCTTTTGCAAGGTGTGGATGTGGAGAGTGTGGATGCTGCGTTTGATAAGATTGATAATGCATTTATAGGTATTCTTTCAGGGTTGATAGCAGCAGCGATGTATAATCGCTTTAGTCAAGTCAAGCTTCCTGATTTCTTGGCGTTCTTTAGTGGCAAGCGACTTGTGCCAATTATGTCATCTATCGTGATGATTTTTGTTTCCGCACTGTTATTTTATATTTGGCCAATTGTATTTGGTGCATTGGTATCATTCGGTGAAAGTATTAGTGCTTTAGGTGCTGCAGGCGCTGGTTTGTATGGTTTCTTTAACCGTCTATTAATTCCTACGGGCTTACATCATGCATTAAATTCTGTATTCTGGTTTGACACAATAGGTATTGATGATATCGGGAAGCTCTGGGATGGCTCTGGTGTTAAAGGGGTAACGGGCATGTATCAAGCTGGTTTCTTTCCAGTCATGATGTTTGGCTTACCAGCTGCAGGTCTTGCAATGTATCATACAGCGAAAACTAAACGGAAAAAGCAAGTGGCATCTTTAGTGCTTGCAGCAGGCTTTGCATCATTCTTTACAGGTGTTACTGAACCACTTGAATTTTCATTTATGTTCTTAGCACCTATGCTTTATGTGGTGCATGCGGCGTTAACGGGTCTTTCTTTATTTATCGCGGCTTCCTTCCAATGGACTGCAGGGTTTAGCTTTAGTGCAGGGTTTGTTGATTATATCTTAAGCATGCAATTGCCACTTGCCAATATGCCACTCATGTTGGTGTTGCAAGGATTAGTGTTTGCTGTGATTTACTATTTTGTATTTAGATTCTTAATTGTGAAATTTGATCTAAAAACACTTGGTCGTGAAGATGATGAGGAGGAATTCATAGCAATTTCATCAGATAAATCTTTCGCGAAGTTAGCGGCTGATATTTACGAAGGTTTAGGTGGCTTTGCTAATGTCGTATCTATTGATTATTGTGCGACGCGTTTACGTATTGAAGTCAAGGAGATGGGGAGAGTAAATCAGAAGCAGATTAAAGATACCGGTGTGTTTGGCATTAATATTATAGGGCCACATAGTATTCAAGTTATTGTTGGTACGAATGTTCAGTTTGTTGCAGATGAGATGGCAAAGTTGAAAAAGTAATGTGGAATCGTCGATAGATGTTTATGAGTACGCTATTCTTCTTGAATTGCAGTACCATATTATTGTATAATCACATTTGAATGTAAATAATTTATAATAAATGCTTTGACCGGGAAGTAGTAAAGATTGTGAATGGACGACAGGGAGCGCAGGCCGTAGATTGAAAGCCGACGCCGTGCCAATGCAGTTTTGAATTCAGCCCGCGAGCAGCTACCGGGACCAGCGTTTTAGCTGTAAAGGATAGCCGGCTTTAATCTTAGTCGTTATGTCAATGAAGTGATTGCACGCGTATTTGTTGTGCAATAACTAGGGTGGTACCGCGAATTATGTCCTCGTCCCTTTCTTAGGGGCGGGGTTTTTTGTTTTTATCGAGATGATTCAAGGAGGTTTTACACATGGAAGAACAATTAAAGCAGTTGGAGCAAGAAGCTTTAGCGAAGATTGAAGAAGCGGCGAATTTAAAAGAATTAAATGATGTACGTGTGGCGTATTTAGGGAAAAAAGGGCCAATTACGGACTTATTAAAAGGTATGGGTAAATTATCGGCTGAGGAGCGCCCGAAAATGGGGGCTTTAGTGAACACTGTACGTGAAAACGTGACTGCTCAGCTAGAAGCTAAAGTGGCTATTCTTGAAGAGGCTGCAATTGCTGAAAAATTAGCAACTGAAGCAATCGATGTAACATTACCGGGTCGTGCTATTAAAGTTGGTAACAGTCACCCATTAACACGTGTTATTGAAGAAATTGAAGACTTATTCATCGGGATGGGCTACGAGATAGCAGAAGGTCCAGAAGTAGAAAAAGACTACTATAACTTCGAGGCACTAAATTTACCAAAAGGTCATCCTGCGCGTGATATGCAAGATTCATTCTATATTTCCGAGGAAATATTATTACGTACACAAACATCTCCAGTTCAAGCGCGTACGATGGAAGCGAAAAAAGGTGAATCAATTCGAATCATTTGCCCAGGGAAAGTTTTCCGTCGCGACAATGATGACGCAACGCACTCACACCAATTTATGCAAATTGAAGGTCTTGTAATCGGCGAAAATATTCGCATGAGTGATTTGAAAGGTACTTTAGGTATGTTTGCGAAAAAAATGTTCGGTGAAGACCGTGAAATTCGTTTGCGTCCAAGTTTCTTCCCGTTCACAGAGCCTTCTGTTGAAATGGATATTTCTTGTTTCAAGTGTGGTGGCTCAGGTTGTAACATCTGTAAAGGTACTGGCTGGATTGAAATTTTAGGTGCGGGTATGGTGCATCCAAGAGTACTAGAAATGTCAGGTTATGATCCGAAGAAAGTTTCTGGTTTTGCGTTCGGTATGGGTGCAGAGCGTATTGCAATGTTGAAATACGGCGTGGATGATATTCGTCATTTCTATACAAATGACACGCGTTTCTTATCACAATTCGAGCGTACGGAAGGCTAGGAGGAGAAAATTACATGTTAGTTTCATTAGAATGGTTAAAAGATTATGTAGGTACTCAGGAATTAGCACCTGAAGTTTTAGCTGAAAAAATTACGCGCTCTGGGATTGAAGTAGACGCAGTAATCGACCGTGCAAGTGGTATGGATAAAGTTGTAGTCGGTCATGTTGTATCGAAAGAAAAACACCCTGAAGCGGATAAATTAAATATTTGCCAAGTGGACGTTGGGGAAGATGAGCCACAACAAATTATTTGTGGTGCACCAAACGTCGATGCTGGCCAAAAAGTAATCGTTGCTCGTCCAGGCGCACATTTACCAGGTGGCATCAAAATTAAAAAAGCAAAACTACGTGGACATGAGTCAAACGGGATGATTTGTTCATTACAAGAGTTAGGTATTGAAGGCAAGCTTGTACCGAAAGCTTATGCAGAAGGTATTTACGTATTACCTGCAGATGCAGAGCCAGGTTCTGATGCACTTGCACTTTTAGGCTTACGCGACACAGTGTTAGAGCTAGGCTTAACGCCAAACCGCTCTGATGCACTTTCTATGCTAGGTGTAGCATACGAGGTTGGAGCAATTCTTTCTGAGGAAGTAAAGTACCCAGAAATTTCTTATAAAACATCTTCTGAAAAAGCGGAAGACGTATTAAAACTTCGCGTGGAAGATTTACAAGCGAATCCTATGTACGTAGCAAAAGTTGTGAAGAACGTGAAAGTTGCTGAATCACCAATGTGGTTACAACACCGCTTAATGGCAGCTGGCGTGCGTCCACACAATAATGTAGTAGACGTAACGAACTACATTTTAATGGAGTACGGTCAACCGCTTCACGCATTCGACTACGATAGTCTGGCAACAGGCGAGATTGTTGTTCGCAAAGCAACAGAAGGCGAAACAATCACGACTTTAGATGACCAAGAACGCACATTAAAAGCGTCTGATTTAGTCATTACAAATGGTAAAGAGCCGGTAGCAATCGCAGGTATTATGGGTGGTGCGAATTCTGAAGTAACAGAAACGACAACGACTGTAGTCATTGAATCTGCTTACTTTGATGGTTTAACAGTACGCCAAACTTCACGTGAACTAGGTCTTCGTTCTGATGCCTCAGCTCGTTTTGAAAAAGGCGTTGATCCAAACCGTGTTTTACCAGCAGCTGAACGTGCAGCTGCATTACTTGCTGAACTAGCTGGCGGTGAAGTGCTAGAAGGCACTTGTATCGTAGATGAATTAGATAAAACACCTGCACGTGTTGTTGTATCGCCTGACTTCATCAATGAACGTCTAGGTATGAAAATTTCTTTAGAAGAAATGTTAACTATTTTAGAGCGTCTAAAATTCGATGTAGAAGCAGCGAATGGACTGTTAATCGTTGATGCACCAACACGTCGTCAGGATATTAAAATCGAAGAAGATATCGTGGAAGAAATCGCTCGTCTTTATGGCTACGATGAAATCCCGATGACTTTACCAGAAGGCGCGCAAGTTGGTCGCTTAACGCCTTACCAAGAAAAACGCCGTGTTGTGCGTAATTTCATGGAAAGTGCTGGGCTTTATCAAGCAGTCACATATTCATTAACGTCAGAAGCACTATCTCAACGTTTTGCACTGAAAGCTGAGCCTGTTACACGTTTATTAATGCCGATGAGTGAAGAGCGTTCTACACTACGCCAAAGCTTAATTCCGCATTTAATCGAAGCGGCAGCTTATAACGTAGCACGTCGTGCAGATTCAGTTGCTCTATATGAGGTTGGTTCTGTATTCTTAGGTAAAACATCAGAAGAGTTACCTTATGAGGAAGAACATGTAGCTGCTGTGTTAACTGGTAAATGGTTAGACCATGCTTGGCAAGGTGAGAAAAAAGCAGTAGATTTCTTCGTCTTAAAAGGCGTAGTAGAGGGTGTTGTTAATAAACTTGGCCTAGGCGAGCGTATTTCATTCGTCAAAGCAGAAGTAGATGGCTTACACCCAGGTCGTACAGCAAGTATTTTACTAGACGGCGAACAAGTAGGTATTATCGGCGGTCTACACCCAGCAGAAGAAAAAGCATGGGGCGTCAAAGATACGTACGTGATGGAAATGAATTTAGTGGCTTTATTAGCAGCATCATCAAACGAAGCACCACTAGGTTATACACCAGTACCACGTTTCCCAGCTATGTCTCGTGATATCGCACTTGTCCTTGATCGTGCAACAGCGGCGGGCGAAGTCGTATCAGCGATTCGCACAGCAAAAGTAAAATTATTAAAAGACGTCCGTATTTTCGACGTGTACGAAGGCGATAAAATGGAGGCAGGCAAAAAATCAGTAGCCTTCTCATTAACATACTTCGATCCAGAACGTACATTAACGGACGAAGAAGTTGTCGCAGCACACAATAAAGTACTAAAAGCCATCGCTACAATTGAAGGCACAGAAGTGCGTTAATAATTTTTAGTAAAAAGGTTGCTCTACACTATGTAGGGCAACCTTTTTTCATATAAAAATGCTATAATTGTACAAATACATAAGCAACGTTGAAGGAGCACCGTAGAAGTATGAATAGTAGTAAATACACAACGGCAGATTTTGCCGCATTAGTCGGGGTTAGCAAAGCCTCTGTTAATAATTATGTCGCAATTTTATATGAGTGCGGCCACGTAGTAGCACGTGATCACCGCAATTATCGTCAATTTACCGATAAAGACATTGCTATTTTCAAGGCATTAATCACATTAAATAAAGAGCGTGGCATGAGGCTAAAAGATGCCGCACAGGTTGTGGTAGCGCCAGGTTTTAAGTTAGATAGTGTAGCACCACAGCAAGCGCTAGAGGTAGCGAAGTACGATGATTTATGCCAGTCAATGGAGCTGCTTGCTGGTCATGTGTATGGAATTGAGCAACAAAATGCACAGTTACTCGAGCTTATTCAAACGCAGCGTCAACAAAACGAGCTATTAATGGCGCAAAATAATACATTAAAGCAAGAGCTAGGCACGATGATGCAGCACTTACTTGAAAAAGCGAACGAACCAAGTGCTATGCACCAGCAACAGCTCGACCGTGTCGAAAAGCAAAATAACGCAATTATGAATGTCCTTAATCGCCTGCAAGCTGAGCAACGTGAACAAACTGTTGAGGAAAAACCCGTTGAAAAAGGGATCTTTGCACGGATTTTGAATAAATAATGCTTTTAAAGGGAGGCGACTATATGGCCTCCTTTTTTAGTTATCCACAAAAAATTACGGAAATTAATATTTAGTAGTGGTTTCTTTATCGAAAAAAATAGTTTCTAGATGTGTGTAGGCACGGGCGGAATTCCTTGTTATAGTCGAGTGAAAAACGGAGGGGTTTCAATGATTGTGAAGCCATTTGAAGAGTCACCGATGACACAAGGCCTGCGTGAATTAGCGAGAAGATTAATGCCAAGCCATCCACTTTATGCGAAAATTTTGCGAGAGCTCCAGCAATCTGAGGCAGGTGATCACGGAGAGCAATTTATCGTTAGGCAACTAGAAAAGCTATCACATTGGCTTGACCTGAAAGTACTACACAATGTGGCGATTCAAAAACCTATGCCCATGCAACTCGACGTTGTTATCATTACGCCGTCAGAAGTAATAATTGTTGAGAGTAAAAATATCCGAGGACATATTCAACTGAAAATGAAACCGCGTCAAATGGTACGAGTCCTTGATAATGGGGATAGGGGTATCTTCAATCAACCAGAGATTCAACTAGAGGAATATGTATACAACTTGTCCGAATTTTTTAACCGCCATCATGTAAAGCTAAATGTCGAAGGTATCGTCATTTTTCCCTTTAACAACGCGAGTATTGACTATGAAGATGGCCAATATCCGATTCTCGTACTACGCGAACTAGCGAATTATCTACGTCAAAGAAATTCCAATAATTCACCAGTTGAAAGTCGCGAAATTATTCAGCTACTTCTCCATCACCATCAGCCTTTTTCGCCATTTCCCTTATGTCACTATTACAAAATTGACCCGAAATATATAAAGCAGGGCGTAATTTGTCCAAATTGCCAATGTGACAAGATGCAGCGAGAACAATTTAAATGGATTTGTCTCCAGTGCCAACAACAAGATGTAAAGGCACATGTACAAGCATTGCACGATTATAGCCTGTTAATCAGCAATCAAATTACTAACAAGGATGCCCAACAATTTTTATGTCTCTCTAATCGCCATCATGTGAAACGAATGCTGCAGTCTACCTGTGTTAGGAAACAAGGTGTTACAAGTAATACGATTTATCAAATATTGAAATAAGATTGCGCAGGGGAGGCGAGATGCTCAACATAGTGTAATAATGGCTCAGGTTTGGGTGAGAGTCGCTCAACTTCATGTCTAGGTCGCTCAAGTTAGGTTTGAAGTCGCTCAACCTCATGTCTAGGTCGCTCAAGTTTGGGTGAAAGTCGCTCAACCTCATGTCTAGATCGCTCAAGTTTGGGTGAAGGTCGCTCAACCTCGCACCCACCCCGCAATCCTTCTTCACTTCATCAATTTCCGAGCCTTCTCTGTATTCGCAAAATGCCATTTTGTCATAGCACGCAGCTTTTCTTCTCCTTGTTGCTTCCAAATGCGAGCAGCCATTAGATCTACCTTGCCAGAGGCACCTTTCAATAGCTCCATGTCTGCTTCTTCACTTAATCGGTCCATCTCTTTTAAAAATGAAGCACGTGCTAAAATCGAAGCTGTCGCAACGGCCACATGTAATTGCTCTGCTTTGGTTGAAAAGAGTACATCTTCACGCACAACTTCCCGCTCATTTTTAAGATAATTGTAGTACACCCCGCGCTCTGCAAACTGGTCAATCAAAATGTGGTCAGGTTTTTCTGGTGCCATTTTTGTCAGTACATGACCCAATGCTTTGTTATGCATCATTGCTTTGATCTTGCCTTGGGAGTAGCCTTTTGCTTGGATTTTATTGTATTTTTCGTTGCGTAGCACTAACACACTGTGAACACAGGCTGCGCGTAAATCAGGGGCGATGCGGCGCATGTAGTCGTCTGTTAGCATTTTTGAGTCTTTTACACCTAGTTCATGTATTAGTTCGATTTTTGAAGCGGGTACATAGACGGCTGCCACCGTGACTGGACCAAAGTAGTCACCAGTACCAGTTTCATCTGAGCCAAGAACGGACATTGTAGCAAAGCCGTCTGGTAAAGCATCTCCTTTGGCGCCGATTTTTGCGGCAACGCCTGTAGTGACCGTGGTACTTTTCTCATGTCCCCAGCGTGTCGCTTCGCGTTCTGCACCGCCTCCTTGAAACATTAGTTTGCCAGATTTATAGAGTGTAATCGATGTATCGGATAATTTTGCGGCGAAGATGACACCTGGTGCTTTTCGTTCCACAAAATTGCTTGCATAGAAGGTCATCACCTCTTTTTGCACATTGTTTGGAATTAAAAGTACAATATTTGACATAAAACCAATCCTTTCTGTCCTCGTTGTTCACAATTTTATACCTTTCATGGTATGATAAGAAATAGCTTTTTTGTATGTGATGGTAAAAATATTGTTCACTTCACAGTTAAAATCGTGAGCGAATAGATTTTATTGGAGGGTGCGGCTATGGAAAATCAAGAAAAAAACAGAATTTCTGTAGAAATATATGGGCAAACTTATAAAATGGTCGGCACAGAATCAATTGGACATATGCGGCTCGTTGCTTCGATTGTAGATGATCGTATGCGCGAGATTAACATACATAATCCATCACTTGATAGTACAAAATTAGCCGTCCTAACAGCTGCAAATACGGTTCATGATTATTTGCTACTAAAGGAACAAATGGAAGAATTAGAAGAAGAATTGAAAAAGTTAAAGGGTTGAAGTGAATGCTAGATTTAATCATATTATTTATATTACTTGTTGGACTGATAGTTGGTGCAAAACGAGGCTTAATTGTGCAGAGTATGCATATGCTTAGCTTTGTGATTGCATTGATTGTTGCGTACATTTATTATAAGCCACTGGCAAATAAATTTGTGTTCTGGGTGCCGTATCCAGGAGTAGCTGAAGGCGGAAGTCTGGGTGTTGTGATAGATAGTTTGGACTTAGATAACACATTTTACCGCATCGTTGCGTTCGCGGTGATTTTCTTTGCTGTGAAAATAACACTACAAATTGTAGCTTCAATTTTTGATTTTATCGCTTATTTACCGGTACTGCAATCATTAAATCGTATACTTGGTGGGTTACTTGGTATGGTTGAGTATTATTTACTCATGTTTATCGCATTTTATGTGCTAGCGCTGTTACCAATCGAACCAATTCAAAATTTAATGTCGAAGTCACTGTTGTCAGGCTTGATTTTGGAACATACACCGATTATTACGAAGATGTTCCAAAATTGGTGGTATATTTATATGCAATAGCAAACTGTACACTTCTCTCTGCACCTGAGGGAAGTGTTTTTACGATAGGAGGAATTTTACATGAACAAAAAAACAATTATTCGGACACTCGAAAAAATTGCTTTATATATGGAATTACAGGGCGAAAATCCATTCAAGATATCTGCTTTTCGTAAAGCGGCTGGAGCACTTGAAGCGGATGAGCGTTCTTTAAGTGAAATGGATGATGTGACAAAGCTAAAAGGCATCGGTAAAGGTACAGCGGCAGTGATTGAAGATTTAATCGCAACTGGTGAATCTAGCCTACTGAAAGAATTAGAAGAGATTGTACCAAAAGGGTTACTCCCATTATTAAAGCTCCCAGGATTAGGTGGCAAAAAGATCGCAAAACTACATCAAGAGCTTGGGATAGATTCTGCGGAGAGTCTACAGGCCGCATGTGAGGCTGGAAAAGTACGTGAGTTGGCAGGCTTTGCAGCGAAAACAGAAGAGAAGATTTTAAAGGAACTTGCCAATTTTGCGAATCGTTCAGAGCGTCTGCCAATTTGGCAACTAGAGCCTGTCGTTTTACAAATTGAAGCACTTCTCAGTAGTATGAAGGAAGTAGTGCGTTTTTCTGTAGCAGGAAGCTTCCGTCGTGCCGCCGAAACAAGCAAGGATGTCGATTTCATTGTTGTAACAGAGGATGCCCAGGCAGTACGTGAAAGGTTACTCAGTGAGTTAGTTATAAAAGAGGTAGTGGCTGCAGGTGATACGAAAATTTCTGTTATTTTAGATCGTGATGAACCAGTGAGCGTGGATTTCCGTTTAGTGAAAGATGCGGAGTATGCTACGGCATTACATCATTTTACCGGTTCTAAGGATCATAATGTGCGCTTACGCCAAATTGCGAAATCGCGCGGCGAGAAAATTAGTGAATACGGTGTCGAGCAAGAAGACGGCTCTGTATTAACATTTACAGATGAAACAGCATTCTTTAATCACTTTGGTTTACCGTTTATCCCGCCAAGCTTGCGAACAGGTTCGACGGAATTTGATCGTACAGAGGAACTTGCTGAATTAGTGAAACTAGAGGATATAGTGGCAGATCTACATATGCACACGACATGGTCAGACGGTGCATATTCGGTAGCTGAAATGGGTGAGGCGCTAATTGAACGTGACTATCGCTATAGTGTTATCACGGATCATTCACAGTATTTAAAAGTGGCGAATGGTTTAACGCCAGAGCGTTTAGAAAAGCAACGAGTGGAGATCGACGCGTTTAATGAGGCACATCCTGACTTTCATTTATATGCTGGAACAGAGATGGATATTTTACCGGACGGCACGTTAGATTTTGAGGATGACGTATTGCGTAAGTTAGATTTTGTCATTGCTTCAATTCATTCAAGTTTTACGCAATCACAAGATAAAATTATGGCGAGACTGCACACAGCGATGCAAAATCCATACGTCCATATGATTGCACATCCGACTGGTAGAATTATTGAGGACCGTGCTGGCTATAATCCAGATATGGAACAGCTCATTACATGGGCTAAAGAATATGGTAAAATTTTAGAGTTAAATGCCAATCCATATCGTTTAGATTTATGTGTAGAACATTTAGAAATGGCAGTAGCTGCAGGTGTACCGGTTGCTATCAACACAGATGCACATGCAATCGACCAACTACGCTTTATGGATATTGGTGTTCGTTATGCCAATAAGGCTTGGCTGAAAAAAGATATGATTGTAAATACATGGACGCCAGAGCAGTTCGAGGCGTTCATTCGACGAAATAAATAGGTTGAGGAGGTGTTCTCGATGATTGCAGAGCGCGCATTGAAAACACTAGAATATAATAAGGTCCGTCAGCTGGTGGCAAAACATTGTACGTCTTCTATCGGGAAGTCTGCTATTGATGAGCTTGTGCCACAAACGGACTTTGAAAAAGTAGTACAATTATTAGATGAAATGGATGAGGGCTTATCCATTTTACGTGTCAAAGGTAATGTACCATTAGGCGGCATTTTCGACGTGCGCCCAGCGGCAAGACGTGCCCAAATTGGTGGGATGCTGTCCGCAATGGAATTAATGGAAGTGTCGAGTACGATTCGTGCAAGCCGCATTCTTCGAAATTTCATTGAAGATATAGATGCAGAAGCAGCGATTGACATTCCGCTTTTTATCGCTAAAAAAGAATCAATGCCTGTATTAACAGGTTTACAGCATGAAATTAATAACTGTATTGATGACAACGGTGGCGTAGTAGATTCAGCGAGTCAAACACTACGTACAATCCGTCAATCTCTACGTTCAGAAGAATCTAAAGTAAAATCTAAACTGGAGAGCTTAACTCGAGGCAGTAATGCATCAAAAATGCTTTCCGATGCAATTGTCACGATTCGTAATGACCGCTACGTTATTCCAGTTAAACAAGAATACCGCTATCATTATGGTGGAATCGTGCATGACCAATCTTCTTCCGGTCAAACATTATTTATCGAGCCAGATTCAGTAGTACAAGCTAATAACGAAATTCATCGCCTTAAAATGAAGGAACAAGCTGAAATTGAGCGCATTTTATTAGCACTGAGTGCCATGGTGGAGGAAGTCGCACCTGATCTCTTCAACCTCGTTAAAATATTAGGTGAAATCGATGTGATTTTAGCAAAAGGTAAATACGGTCAAGCGAATAAATGCACGAAGCCGAAAATGAATAAAGATGGTTATATTCGTCTTGTACGTGCACGCCATCCATTGTTACCAATTGAAACAGCAGTTCCGAATGACATTGAATTTGGCAAGGACATTACGGCAATCGTGATTACAGGGCCAAACACGGGTGGTAAAACAGTTGCATTAAAAACAGTTGGTCTTTGCACGTTAATGGCGCAGGCTGGTCTACCAGTACCTGCATTAGATGGGTCAGAGCTAGCTGTGTTTGAACAATTATTCACGGATATTGGTGATGAGCAATCGATTGAACAATCTCTTTCAACGTTCTCTTCTCACATGGTGAACATTGTTGATATTCTACAAAAATTCGATCATGAATCACTCGTATTATTTGATGAATTAGGTGCAGGAACAGACCCACAAGAAGGTGCTGCTCTAGCGATTTCTATTTTAGATGAGGTGCACGGTAGAGGTGCACGTGTAATGGCAACAACGCACTATCCAGAGCTAAAAGCGTATGGCTACAACCGCCCAGGTGTTGCAAATGCAAGTGTCGAATTTGATATTGAAACGTTGAGTCCGACATATCGCTTACTGATTGGTGTGCCTGGGCGTTCGAATGCTTTCGAAATATCAAGCAGACTTGGTTTATCTAAATCAATCATTGACCGTGCGAAAAACTTCACAGGTACGGACCGTCATGAAGTCGAGTCGATGATTGCCTCACTTGAAGAGTCTCGCCGTCAATCAGAAGACGATGCTGAACGTTCTCATGCGTTATTATTAGAATCAGAAGCATTACGTGAGGAACTACAAGGAAAACTACAAGCCTACGATGAGCGCAAAGAAGCTCTCGAGAAAAAAGCAAAGGAAAAAGCGCGCAAAATTGTCGATGAAGCAAAAGCAGAAGCGGAGTCGATTATTGCAGAGCTGCGTGAAATGCGCAAAAATGCTAATCAGGTAGTTAAAGAACACGAACTCATTGAAGCACGTAAACGTTTAGAAGAAGCCGCACCACTTGAAGACAACAAAGTACTGAAAAAAGCCGCACAAGTAAAAGCGCGTGCACAAAGCTTAGTTGTCGGCGACGAAGTTAAGGTGTTAAGCTATGGACAACGAGGTACTTTACTAGAAAAAATATCTGATTCCGAGTGGGTTGTTCAAATGGGCATCCTAAAAATGAAAATTGCCGATAGCGATATTGAATACATCAAACCAGAAAAAGAGCCTGTACAACGTATGTCAGGTGTGAAAAATCGTAGTAGTCATGTGAAATTAGAATTAGATTTACGCGGGGAACGCTATGAGGACGCACTGATTCGAACAGAGAAGTATATCGATGATGCGTTACTAGCCAACTATGGTCGCGTTTCAATTATTCACGGCGTCGGCACAGGTGCGCTTCGTCAAGGAATTCAGGGCTATTTGAAAAAACATAAACGTGTGAAGTCCTTCCGATTTGGTGAAGCAGGTGAAGGTGGCTTTGGCGTGACGGTTGTTGAATTGAAATAAGTGAAATAGTGTAATAACAAAACATCATTACGGTAAAGGGGACTGAGAAAATGCTAGATTCTAGTTTTTGGCGCTATCCGATTGTCGAAACGGCAGGGTATTTTAGTGTTGTTGTATTATGTTTAGTCGTCTCAATGGCATTATTCGAAGTCGTTACGAAATATAAAAATTGGGACGAAATTAAAAAAGGCAACGTCGCTGTGGCACTCGCAACAGGTGGGAAAATTTTAGGGATCTGTAATATTTTCCGCTATTCCATTGCACGTCATAATACATTAAGCGAAATGATTGGATGGGGTCTTTTTGGTTTCACTTTATTAATTGTGGCCTATTTCTTATTTGAATTTATGACGCCACGCTTTAATGTCGATGAAGAAATCGCCAACGACAATCGTTCAGTCGGCTTCATATCATTTACCATTTCAGTTGGTTTGTCATTCGTCATTGGGGCAAGTATCGCATAGGAGTGTAGCTAGATGGAAAAGTTAGCGAAAATTTTAATCGTCGTATGTATCGCATTTTTAGCAGTCGGCGTCTATTATATGATGAATAATTAGCCTGTACCGCGCATCCAAGGAGGAAATCTTGGATGCGTTTTTTGGTTCAATTATGCTTTGTTGCTTATCGCTCGTGAAAAGGAACTTACCGCTCAGGGAGAAGAGTAGTACGCTCGGGTGAAGGCACATTTCGCTCAGGGATAGAAGTGGTGCGCTCGGGTGAAGGTACTTATCGCTCGGGGGTAGGAGTAGTGCGCTCGGATGAAGACACATTCCGCTCAGGGTAGAAGAGGTGCGCTCAGATGAAGGCACATTCTGCTCAGGGGTAGGAGAGGAACGCTCGGGTGAAGTTTACTAATCACTTGAACTTTAATATTATCAGCACACTTATCCACAAGTTTTACTAAAATTTCATCAAATCTTTATTTTGAAACGGGCAAATTTTTTGTTTTGGAAAAGGTATAGGCATGGGCAAAAAAACTTGCTATAGTCGAGGCAAAAAGAAGGAGTGAGGGGATGATTTTAAAACCTTTTGAGGAGTCATTTATGGTCAAAGGATTAGGCGCATTATTACAACGGTTAGAAATGAGCCATCCGCTATATACAAAACTTTCCCATGAATTGCAGCAACAAGAAGCCGGTGATTTTGGAGAGCACCATATTATAAAGCAGTTGCAAAAGTTGTCGTATACATTAGATATTGTTATTTTGCATAATGTTACTATACCCGAGCCTATACCTATACAACTAGATATTGTGGTGATTACACCTTATGATGTTGTGATTATTGAAAGTAAAAATATTAAAGGTAATATTCAATTGAAGATAAAGCCTCGTCAGATGATTCGTACATTAGAGACGGGAGAGCGGCACATCTTCAATCATCCTGAAATTCAACTTGAGGAATATGTTTTTGGCTTGGGTAAATTTTTTGAACGGCAACAGATCCATGTTGATGTAACGGGGGTTATCGTTTTTCCGTTTAATAACGCCGAAATTCAATATGATGATGGGGAATTTCCAGTTTTAATGATACGTGAATTGCTCTATTTTCTAAGGCAGCATGTAATGAACAAGCGGTCACAAAGGAAGATACCATCTAAAAAAATTGGAAATCTCCTAATGGAAAGTCATCGTTTATATCAGATACCCCCATTTTGCACATACTACAAAATCGATCCCCTGGTTATTAGAAAAGGTGTATTCTGTCGTCGTTGTATACAAAAGAAGGTTGTTCGAAATAAGAAAAATTGGTTTTGCCCTTACTGCAAAATGTATGACAAAACGGCACATCATCAAGCTTTACAAGACTATCGTATGTTAATCAATGACCATATTAATACGGAAACGGCACGTTACTTTTTAGAGCTTTCAAATAGACATATTACGAAAAGGCTATTACAAGATTATTGTACACAGAAAAAGGGGCATAATAATCAGATGTTATATCAACTATAGGTGTGAGAGGTGTTTCCTGTCCATCGATTAGGTGAAGGAGTACATCGCTCAGGTCAATGCTCACCCCACTAAAGGTAATCTCCAAACTGCTCAAGTAATATACCTTCCTTCTCTGACTGCACTTTTTTAGCAGCACTACGAAATCATTCGCACAAAACTCCCTTGAAAATCATCAATATTCCCTCGAAACCTGGTAACCTATGCAAAATATTTTATTTTTCTAAAATAGGAATAAGGATAGTTTAACTTTCATAGATAACAAGAAAATGAATAGGTATTCATTGGTAAATAGAACTTCCTAGCATTTTTGAATGCTCATATAGATGTTCAATAATGCATAATAATTAATCGAAAATGCATTTATTTTCTATTTTTGTGTTTGAAAGTGTATTTCCTTTTCATTATAATGAAGGTAAGAATTTACAAAGTTTCGGACAAGGGGGAGAGGACGTATGACAGAAAAACCATGGTTAGCAAATTATCCTAAAGAAGTACCGCCTTCTTTAACGTTTGATGAAATTCCGGTGCAAGAATTTTTGACACGTGCCTATAAAGCGAATCCAGCTAAAGTGGCCATTCATTTCATGGGCAGAGATTTGACGTATACCGAGCTTTACGAGTCATCACTTAGGTTCGCCAATTATTTACAGTCTCTTGGGGTGGAAAAAGGTGACCGCGTGGCAATTATGTTACCTAATACGCCACAAAGTGTAATCGCTTACTACGGAGCAATGTATGCTGGTGCCGTTGTTGTTCAGACGAATCCACTTTATACAGAACGGGAACTCCAATACCAAATGGCTGATTCGGGTGCGAAGGTTATTTTGGTTATGGATATTTTGTATCCACGCGTCATGAAGGTCCTCAAGGAAACTGCACTTGAAAATGTCATTGTGACAGGAATTAAAGACTACTTACCATTCCCGAAAAATTTAGTATATCCATTTATTCAAAAGAAGCAGTATGGCTTTAGTGTGAAGGTGGAGCATAGTGGGCAAAATCATTTATTTACTGAAATCATGAGATCTTCACCGATAAAAACGATTGATGTGCCTTTTGATTTTGAAGAGGATCTTGCATTGCTGCAATATACAGGTGGAACGACGGGCTTCCCGAAAGGTGTAATGTTGACACATAAAAATTTAATTGCTAATACATCGATGTGTGATGCATGGATGTATGAATGTGTGCGTGGGGAAGAAACGATTATGGGGGTTTTACCATTTTTCCATGTGTATGGAATGACAACGGTCATGTTGTTATCTGTATTTACGCACAATCGAATGGTGCTATTACCAAAATTCGATCCGGAAACAACATTGAAAACAATTGATAAGCAAAGACCGACATTGTTCCCAGGGGCACCTACATTGTATATTGGTCTATTAAATCATCCTGATATTACGAAGTATGATTTATCTTCTATAAAGGCTTGTTTGAGTGGCTCGGCTTCATTACCAATAGAAGTGCAAGAACAATTTGAAGCGGTAACAGGCGGCAAGCTTGTAGAAGGGTATGGCTTAACAGAAACGTCTCCTGTTTCACACGCGACACCAATCTGGGGTAAACGTATAAACGGCTCAGTTGGTTTACCATGGCCAAATACCGATTCAGTGATTTTACGTACAGGTGATACTGAGCCGTTACCTGTTGGAGAAGTTGGTGAAATTGCGGTAAAGGGGCCTCAAGTTATGAAAGGTTACTGGAATCGACCGGAGGATACAGCTGCAACTTTTGCAGATGGCTGGTTTTTAACCGGGGATTTAGGTTATATGGATGAAGAAGGTTTCTTCTATGTAGTAGACCGTAAAAAGGATTTAATCATTGCAGGGGGCTTCAATATTTATCCGCGTGAAGTAGAGGAAGTATTGTATGAGCTGGAAGAAATTCAAGAATGTGTCGTTGCAGGCATACCAGATCCGTACCGCGGAGAAACTGTAAAAGCATATATTGTTTTAAAAGAAGGACATTCGATTACCGAAGACGAATTAAATAAATATTGCCGTCAGCATTTAGCGGCGTTTAAAGTACCTCGTTACTATGAGTTCCGTGATGAACTACCAAAAACTGCGGTAGGAAAAATTTTACGCCGCACTTTAGTAGATGAAGAAAAAACAAAAATGGTGAGCAAAGAAGCGAAATAACTACGTAATAAAGTATTGACAAGTCATAATGTTAAATATAATATGAAAATATGAATGAGCATTCATATTTTCATATTTTTAATTTCTAGGTAATCACGCTACATCCTTGAGGTCGTTTTAATTCTTTGGATGAAAGTGATGGGGTGACTTTCATTTTGGGTTTTTCATTGGCTGTAGAACGTGCTTACGTTTTTTTCCTAGGTGGTGATATAAAAATGAAACGAGATAAGCCTAAATATAAGCAAATTATTGATGCAGCTGTAATCGTTATTGCAGAAAATGGCTATCACCAAGCGCAAGTATCGAAAATTGCTAAACAGGCGGGAGTAGCTGACGGAACGATCTATTTATATTTTAAAAATAAAGAAGATATTTTAATTTCTGTCTTTAATGAAAAAATGGCTGTTTTTGTAGAGTCATTACAAGATATAATAGAAAATGGAAGTACGTCTCAGGACAAACTTTCTCGAATGATTGAAAATCATTTTAATGTTCTGGTAACAGATCGATACTTAGCAACCGTCACACAATTAGAACTTCGACAATCCAACAAGGCATTGCGTTTGAAGATTAATGCAGTATTAAGAGAATACTTAAAACTGCTCGATCAAATTTTAATTGAAGGTATGCTTTCTGGTGAGTTTAACCAGACGATGGACGTAAGGCTGGCCCGTCAAATGGTGTTTGGAACAATCGATGAAATGATTACTTCTTGGGTGATGAATGATTATCGATACGATCTACTAGAGCAAGTTCCGAAAGTTCAAGACCTAATCTTGAACGGCATTAAAGCATAAGGAGATGTGGAGAAATGGAGTTTCTAAAGTGGAAAGTAGAAGAAGGGGTAGCAATCGTTACCATTGCACGTCCACCGGCTAATGCATTATCAGGTGGATTGATTGCAGAAATCAACGAATTACTAGATGCAGTAGAAAACGACGATGCTGTTCGAGTACTTGTACTTCATGGCGAGGGACGTTTCTTCTCAGCTGGTGCAGACATTAAGGAGTTTACAGATGTTGCAACTGGGGAAGAGTTTGCTAAGCTTTCAAACCATGGACAAGTAGTATTTGAACGTGTAGAAACGTTCCCTAAACCAGTTATTGCAGCCATTCATGGTGCCGCACTTGGTGGTGGACTTGAACTTGCTATGAGTTGTCATATGCGCTTTGTAACAGAGAAAGCCAAATTAGGCTTACCTGAATTACAATTAGGAATTATTCCAGGTTTCGGTGGCACACAGCGTTTACCTCGATATGTGGGAGTTGCAAAAGCAGCTGAAATGATGTTTACAAGTGACCCAATTTCGGGTATAGAAGCTGTACAATGGGGACTTGCAAACCGTGCGTTTGCAGAGGAGACATTACTGGAAGAGACATTGAAACTGGCGAAGAAAATTGCGAAGAAAAGTCCAATTGCTCTTAAAACAACAATTGAAACACTTCAATATGCAAAACCAGCTTCATTCCATGAAGGAATCCAAGCAGAAGCTGCATCCTTTGGTACTGTGTTCGTGACAGAAGATGCAAAAGAAGGTATCCAAGCGTTTATAGAAAAACGCGAACCTGTATTTACCGGCAAATAGTTATACATCAGTGACGTTGGCATAAAGAAAAGGGGTTCACCGACACTGAATATATATAATATTTACAAGTTTACTTAGAAATTAAAAAACGTTTCAGGAGGTATGGATATATGAACATTTTTGCATTAATTAAACGTACATTTGATACTGAAGAGAAGATCGTTGTGTCGGGTGGTAAAATTCAAGAGGATGGTGCTGAATTCATCATCAACCCATACGATGAGTATGCAATTGAAGAAGCAATTCAAGTGCGTGACGCTGAAGGCGGTAAAGTAACGGTTGTCACAATTGGTGGCGAAGATGCTGAAAAACAACTGCGTACAGCGCTAGCAATGGGTGCTGACGAAGCGGTTCTTATTAATACAGAAGACGACTTAGATGAGTTAGATCAAAATGCTGTTGCTTTCATTTTAGCAGAGTATTTAAAAGATAAAGAGGCTGACCTAATCTTAACTGGTAACGTTGCTATTGATGGCGGTTCTGGTCAAGTAGGGCCACGCGTTGCTGACCTATTAGGCATCAACTACGTAACAACAATTACAAATCTTGAAATCGATGGATCATCTGCGAAAATCGTACGCGATATCGAAGGTGATTCAGAAGTAATCGAAACAGCTTTACCACTTTTAGTAACGGCTCAACAAGGTCTAAACGAGCCTCGTTACCCATCTTTGCCAGGTATCATGAAAGCGAAGAAGAAACCGCTTGCTGAGCTTGAATTAGATGATTTAGATATCGATGAAGATGATGTAGAAGTAAAAATCGAAACGATCGACATTTACTTACCAGCTCAAAAAGCTGCAGGTCGCGTATTAGAGGGCGATCTTTCTGCTCAAGTAAAAGAGCTAGTGAATTTACTTCACACAGAAGCGAAAGTAGTTTAATACAGCTGCAATTTCGCTTTTTCGTAAATGATAGGAATCATCGACTTTAATTGAATTTAAGAGGGTAACGGAGGGAATATACTATGTCAAAAAAAGTATTAGTATTAGGTGAAGTTCGTGAAGGAAGCTTACGTAACGTTTCTTTTGAAGCAATCGCAGCAGCTAAACAAATTGCTGATGGTGGCGAAGTTGTAGGTGTACTTTTAGGGGATGCAGTTTCAAGCCTTGCTGGACCATTATTTGAATATGGTGCTGATCGTGTTGTAACAGTGGAACACCCACATTTAAAAGACTATACATCTGATGGTTATGGCCAAGCTTTATTAGCTGTTATTGAACAAGAAAATCCACAAGGACTTGTCTTTGGTCATACAGCGAATGGTAAAGATTTATCTCCGAAAATCGCAAGTAAATTACAATCTGGTTTAATTTCAGATGTAACGTCTATCGAAGGATCTGGTGATGATGCTGTTTTCATCCGTCCAATCTACTCTGGTAAAGCTTTCGAAAAGGTAAAAGTAAAAGACGGCATTGTGTTTGTAACAATTCGTCCAAATAACATTGCACCTTTAGAAAAAGCGACAGGTAAATCAGGTGATTTATCTGCAATCACTGTAGACATTACGAACCTACGTACAATTATTAAAGAAGTTGTACGCAAAGCTTCAGAAGGTGTTGATCTTTCGGAGGCAAAAGTGGTTATTGCTGGTGGACGTGGCGTGAAGTCTGAAGAAGGCTTTGAGCCATTAAAAGAACTAGCGAACTTATTAGGTGGAGCGGTTGGTGCTTCACGAGGTGCGTGTGATGCAGAATATTGTGATTACTCATTACAAATTGGTCAAACAGGTAAAGTAGTAACACCTGACCTTTATATCGCAGCGGGTATTTCGGGAGCAATCCAGCACGTAGCGGGTATGTCAAACTCAAAAGTAATCGTAGCGATTAACAAAGATCCAGAAGCGAATATCTTCAAAGTTGCAGACTACGGTATCGTAGGCGATTTATTTGAAGTAATTCCCCTTCTAATTCAAGAGTTCAAAGCATTAAAAGTAAATGCATAATTTTTAATGGCAGGGAGGATTTATCTTCCCTGTTTTTTTTATGGCTTATCACCATAACAAGGGGTTGATTTCCGTTCCGCCAGCGTGCTTTGCCGCTGACGCTTCGCTTTCGCGCAGAGCAAGAGCTTCCTGGGGGCGTCCGATAAGCGGCTTCACTGGTTGCTGACGCTTTGCTTTCGCAACAAAACACAGTTTCGCTACGCTCGTTCCAGAGGCTTATCTGTGACGCTAATCCCCAAGGAGTCACGCTGGCTCCACTCCAATCAACAAACGCTTTATTTAATATGTCAGCCCCACCTTTTGCTGATGAACCTTTTTAATGCAAAGAAAACCAGGCCTCACTGCGAATGGATTTGCTATTTTAAAATAAAGTGTTGACATTGAGAATGTAAGTCGGTATAGTGATGGATATTAACTAAAAGTTTTTGAATATAATTTATTTTGAAACGCAAAGATTAGGAGCAGTAAAAGCTCATTATTTGGTGAAGAGAGCTGCGGGTTGGTGCAACGCAGTCCAATAATACTTTGAACTTGCCTATGAGTGGTAAAGCAAATAAGATTAACTGACTATTTTATTTGTTTTGACGATTAACCTTCGTTACCAGGTTTTTAAGCAGGGTTCATAAAGAACCAATAAGAGTGGTACCGCGGTTTGCTAAAGGCATATCGTCTCTTTTTTCATTGGATGATGAAGGAAGAGACGATATGCTTTTTTTAATTTAGGAGGTGAAGAAAGGGTTCGTAAAGTGATGGATATTAATTAGAACGCTATAACTATAGTTTTAGGAAACGCAAAGATTAGGAGTAGTAAAAGCTCATTATTTGGTGAAGAGAGCTGCGGGTTGGTGCAACGCAGTCCAATAATACTTTGAACTTACCTATGAGTGGTAAAGCAAATAAGATTAACTGACTATTTTGTTTGTTTTGACGATTAACCTTCGTTACCAGGTTTTTAAGTAGGGTTCATGAAGAACCAATAAGAGTGGTACCGCGGTTTGCTTAAGGCATATCGTCTCTTTTTTCATCGGATGATGAAGGCAGAGACGATATGCCCTTTTTAATTTAGGAGGTAAGGAAATGGAAAAAGACAACCAGAAATTACAGAGAACAATGACTTCAAGGCATATTACAATGATGGCATTAGGTGGTGCCATTGGTGCAGGATTATTTAAAGGAAGCAGTGCAGCCATTGACATGGCAGGTCCAGCAGTACTGATTGCGTACTTATTAGGTGGGGTAATCTTGCTATTCGTTATGCAAGGTTTAGCTGAAATGGCAGTCCGCAATAGTGATGCAAGAACATTTAGAGATTTAGTACAATCGATTCTAGGCAAATATCCCGCTTATTTTTTAGATTGGATTTATTGGAAGATGTGGGTTTTAAATATTGCAGCTGAATCAGTGGTTGCGGCGATTTTCCTTCAATATTGGTTGCCGGAATATCCAATTTGGATACTTGCATTATCTGTTTCCCTATTGGTTACAGTAATTAATTTATTATCCGTGAAAGTATTTGCAGAAACGGAGTATTGGCTTGCGTTTATTAAAATTACCGTTATTGTAGTATTTATCTTAGCAGGGTTCATTTTATTACTTTTCACATTTGGTGATCATACAGCTGTTGGTTTTTCAAACTTAACGGAGCATGGTGGTTTCTTACCGAATGGCCCAACAGGCTTAATTGCCGCAATGCTTGTAGTAATCTATTCTTACGGAGGCACTGAAATTATTGGTATTACGTTAGCAGAAACAAAAAATCCTGAAAAAGTAGTGCCGAAAGCTGTTCGCAGTACATTGCTACGAATCATCGCATTCTATTTAGTACCATTCTTTATTATTGTTAGCTTAATTCCGTGGAATGAAGTAAATGGAGTAGCGGAGAGCCCGTTTGTAATGGTGTTTAAAATGATAGGAATTCCTGGTGCAGACCATATTATGAATGCAGTTGTAATACTTGCGATTATTTCATCAATGAACTCAGGATTATACGGCTCATCACGTGTGCTGTACACACAAGCTGTGGATGGCCGTGTTCCTAAAATGTTCGCGCATTTATCGAAAAAGAGAGTTCCTGTATATGCGATATTGATGTGTACGATAGCTTTATATATGGGCGTAATTATTTCTTTATTTGCTGGTAGTAAAACGTTTGATTTCCTAATGGGTTCACTAGGGTATACCGTATTATTTATTTGGTTAATCATTGCGATTGCACATTTGAAATCGCGGAAGATACAACCAGAAAAAACAAGTGCCTATGCGGTGAAATGGTACCCGTATACAACTTGGATAGCTATTATTGCGTTAGTAGCAATCTTAATCGGCATTATTTTCACGACGTCGATTATTATCACAGGAATTACATTAGCCATTTATATTTTTATTACATTAACGTATGTATATAGCGGGCGTCATCATCAAAATGAGGAGAAATAGTAAGTTATCAAAGCGTCTTTTCGACAGTTTCCTCAGATAAAGGATAAAATATACAATCCAGGCAGATTGTTCGCTCAAGTTATTTTGAACATGCTATACTACAGATATAGTTAGTTTTAAGGAGGATTTCAAATGGCAATTGTACATGCAACAGACGCGAATTTCCAAGAAGAAGTTAAAGAAGGTTTAGTGTTAGTTGATTTCTGGGCTACTTGGTGTGGACCATGTAAAATGATCGCGCCAGTTCTAGAAGAACTTGACGCTGCAGGTAGTGCTGCTAAAATCGTGAAAGTAGACGTGGATAATAACCAAGGTACTGCTGCACAATATCAAATTATGTCGATTCCATCATTATTATTATTCAAAGATGGCGAAGTAATCGACAAAACAGTTGGTTTCCAACCAAAAGAAGCGTTAGAAGCTTTCATCGCAAAACACGCTTAATATTCTAGATATTTCCGAGCCAGGCCATCTAAGGATGTGCTTGGCTTTTTTACATTGTATAATAGTAGGAAATATGAAGGAGGCAGGTAGGCGATGAATGATTTAATCAAACGTAAGCTTGAAATATTACCAGATCAGCCTGGCTGCTATTTGATGAAGGACAGGCAAGGCACTATTATTTATGTCGGTAAAGCCAAGGTGCTCAAAAATCGTGTACGCTCGTATTTTACTGGCACACATGAGGGGAAAACACAACGACTTGTCAGTGAAATTGAGGACTTTGAATATATTGTCACATCGTCTAATATAGAAGCACTTATTCTAGAGCTGAATCTCATTAAATTACATGATCCGAAGTATAACATCATGTTAACGGATGATAAAACGTACCCGTATTTAAAAATTACGAATGAAAAATATCCACGTTTGATCACAACTCGTAAAGTCAAAAAAGATAAGGCGAAATATTTCGGGCCCTATCCAAATGCCTATGCAGCGAGTGAAACGAAAAAATTGCTCGACCGTTTATATCCGCTTCGCAAATGTGTGCAGCTACCGTCAAAGGTTTGCTTATATTATCATATGGGGCAATGCTTAGCGCCTTGTGTGAAGGACATTGAGCAGCAAGTGTTTACGGATATGATAGAGGAAATGACGAAGTTTTTAAATGGCGGTGTCGAGACAGTAAAAAAAGAACTTGAAGAGAAAATGCTTGCAGCTGCGGAAAACTTGGAGTTTGAACGAGCAAAGGAATTTCGTGACCAAATCACCCATATCGAGACAGTAATGCAGAAACAGAAAATTGTTTCTAGCGATACGACGAACCGTGATGTATTTGGCTATGCAGTTGAAAAAGGTTGGATGTGTGTGCAAGTATTTTTTGTTCGTCAAGGTAAACTTATCGAACGTGACGTTTCTATTTTCCCGATTTACAGAGATGCGGAGGAAGAGTTTTTAACGTTTGTCGGTCGATTTTATGAAAAGCCGGAGCACATCAAGCCAAAAGAAATCTTCGTTCCGCAGGCAATTGATGAAGCTATATTAACAGAATTACTTGAGGTAAAGGTACTAACACCAAAGCGTGGGCAGAAAAAAGAGCTTGTCGATTTAGCAACTAAAAATGCAGAAATCGCGGTAATGGCGAAATTCCAACTCATTGAGCGACAAGAAGAACGCACTATTGGCGCTTGTGAGGCACTAGGTGAGGCGATGGGGATTGCTACGCCGTTACGTATTGAAGCATTTGATAATAGCCATATGCATGGAACGGATGCTGTGTCGGCAATGGTCGTTTTTATTGATGGTAAGCCAGCCAAGAAGGAATATCGTAAATACAAAACACGAACTGCTGCCAAACATGATGATTACGGAGCAATGCAAGAAGTTATTCGCCGTCGTTATACACGTGTGCTTAAAGAAAATCTACCACTGCCAGATTTAGTGCTAGTTGATGGTGGGAAAGGGCAAATAGAAGTTGCTCGGGAAGTATTAGAAGATGAACTCGGTTTATCGATTCCAATTGCCGGTTTAGCAAAAGACGATAAGCATAATACGTCTCAACTATTATTTGGTGAGCCACCTGAGGTTATTGCATTGAAAAGAACAAGTGATGGATTTTATTTACTGCAACGTATTCAAGATGAGGTGCATCGATTTGCCATTACGTTTTTACGCCAGCAACATGAAAAGCATGCTATTCAGTCTGTACTTGATGAGATTGAAGGTGTTGGACCAAAGCGCAAACAACAGCTACTCAAACATTTTGGCTCGGTCAAGAAAATCCGTGAAGCTAGTGAGCTTGAGCTTCAAGAAGCAGGTATGCCTGTTAACCTAGCAAGTAACATATATGCGTATTTTCAGCAGGAAGCATTGTCAAAGGAATAGACATGTGCTAAGGTAAGGTCAATTAAATAATTTAAATAGTCACTATTTTTAGTGATGATAGAGGTGCAAGATTCAATAGTAGCTCATTAGAGGATGAACAAATCCGTTGATAATGTGTGAAAGGGGAGCTTGCCGAAGTAGGACATCGTTGTTTCCGATGTCGTGCTGGTTTTGCATTTAAGAGATGTAAGACTGTCGAATCTTTACGTTTCGGAGAGCTATCACACATGAGCAAGCTTTTTATTTGTACATGTTGCAGGCAGCTATTCACGCTATGTGAAGGCTGCCTTTTTTTCGTTCAAACGAATCAATAATATGGAGGAGGAATGGCAGATGGGAAGTATCGTATTGAAATTTGGTGGGCCAGCGACGGCATCAACGGAACGTATACAAGAAGTAGCGAAAAAAGTAATTGCTGAAAAAAATCGTGGTTTTGATGTTGTTGTGGTGACAGCGGCAATGGGACGTACGACAAAGGATTTAACAAGAATGGCGAGAGAGTTATCAGATGATGTGTCGAAGCGTGAGCTAGATGTATTGTTATCAACTAGCTCACAATTAACGAGTGCGTTATTTGCGATGGCACTCATGGAATCAGGCTATGATGCTGTGTCATTAACAGGTTGGCAAGCTGGCGTGCAGACGGATGCTGTTCATCATAATGCACGCATTGAAAACATTGATGTAAAAAGAATTGAAGAACATTTTATTCAAGGCAAAATTGTAGTTGTTGCCGGTGAACAAGGGATTGATGAAGAGCAGAATATTACGACGCTTGGGAAGGGCGGAGCTGAAACGACGGCGATTGCGATTGCCGCGGCCCTTAAATCTGAACGAGTAGATATTTATACGAATGTAGATGGTGTGTATACAGCTGACCCAAGCTACATACCAGCCGCACAAAAATTAAAAGAAATTTCTTATGATGAAATGTTAGAGCTGTCCAATCTAGGCTCGCATATTTTACATCCACGGGCTGTGGAGCTAGCGAAAAAATTCCAAATGCCTGTAATTATTCGCTCAAGTGTAATGGACGTAGAAGGTACTATATTAAAGGAGGAAGTTGAAATGGAGAAAAACTTAATAGTACGTGGGGTGGCCTTTGAATCAGATATTATCCGTTTGACGGTTGGATATGATGCCTATTCTGACGCTTCTTTAGCGGATATGTTTACGACACTTGCAGAAAACCACATTAATGTCGATATCATTGTACAAGCAATTATTGATGGCGTAAAACCGTCTGTGTCATTTTCAATTATGAAAGACGAATTTGCAGAAACTCTACGCGTGCTTGAGGATAGTAAATTATCGCTAGGTTTTAGTTTTGCTGATTTTGAAGTAGGTTTATCGAAAGTATCTATTATCGGCTCAGGAATGGCATCGAATCCTGGGGTTGCAGCCCGCATGTTCGATCGTTTACGCCGTGAAGACATTCCTGTAAAGATGGTGAGTACATCAGAAATTAAAGTATCTGTCGTTGTGCTACAAGATGATATGATTCGTGCTGCAAATGCATTACATGAGGAATTCAATTTAGAAGAAGCGCTACATGCATAACGTTAAAGCTATTATTTCCTCAAACGGAATAATAGCTTTTTATATTTGAAAAATTCGTGAAATACTAAATTTTACGATAAAAAAATAGTTTGTCCATTTTTGTTGGGCTATAATGACAATATGTATCATTTTGGAAGAACGTAGAATAAATATTCAGCAGCTAAGAAATTATTATAGGAGGGATAGTGTGGCGTTATTTAGCGTGTTTCATAAACCTGTGCAAGAAGCAGTAGAGAGTAATCATAATGAAGAGTTACAACTATTGAAAAGACGAGTATTGGAATTAGAAATCGATCAAGAAATAGTCGATATTAAAAATGCTATTTTAGACTTTGTATTAGCCCATATGGAATTAATTAATTTTCAAACGGCCTTAAAAGTTCTTGATGTATCTCGTAGTGTAGGCGATATTTCGGCGATGAGTGAAGAAATGTCATCGAATTCAGAGGAAATGCTGGCAGTTGAACAAAACGTCAATCGTAACATTCAGCAAATCAAAAGCCATTCCATCCAGCTAGTTGAAGAAATGGAAGCTTCAATTGCTAAAGGGGAAACCGTTCAAAAATTATTAGGGAATGGGGCTAGCTCCACCGAGGATTTGAAAAATGAACTCAACAAAATGAATACTATAGGTTTGAGTGTGACAAGTATTGCCGATCAAACTCAACTCCTGTCATTAAATGCATCGATTGAAGCGGCACGAGCGGGCGAGCATGGCAAGGGCTTTAGTGTTGTCGCAATGGAAGTGGGGAAACTAGCGAGTAGCTCAAAAGATTCATTAGCGGGGATGACGTCAATTCGCCAAATAATCGATGAAAAAACAAATCATACGACAGAGAATATAAAGCAAGTCGAACATTATTTTGTGGATTATTTAAGTAGTATGAAGCAAAATATTTCAAATCTAGCAGAAATGAGTAAGAATATTGAAGAAGCTGCTTACGGTATTCAACAAATGACTGAAGCCTCTGAAGAGAATGTCATAGCAGTGGATCGTTTAGCACAAACGACAACAACACTATCTCATACAAGTGACTTTACGAATGTGATCAAAAGTCAAGTGGATGAAATGTTAAACGCCATTGCTCCGACGATTAAAAAACCAACTGAACAAACTGTTGTAAGTCAGTTGGCAGCAAGACTCATTGATCACGCCAATTTCCTGCGTCATACAATGCAGCAAGCTGGACGTAAATCTACGATAAAAACACATCACCAATGCGCACTCGGGCAATGGTATTATACTCATTTGGACCAGTACAATCATTTACGAGAATATCGCAACATCGAGGAACCACATGCAAAAGTGCATTTATCAGCACAGAACTTAGTAAATGAGCTGTCGATGATAAATTTAGAAGAAATGATTCAACACTCACTACATATTTTAGAGGCATTTATTTCGCTATTCGATGTACTATTAGCGGAAAGAAAGTTACAGTGACAATAAAAAGGAGTGACACTTTCCAATTTGGCCAGTTTCACTCCTTTTTTGTTTACTTGTCGGGAATTGTATTTAAGATGCGCTCTTTGACATCCCATTTGACTGTGAAGTTGACGAATTGTTGTTTATCGCGCTTTTCGTCATAACACTCCGTTAAATAGCCTTGAATATGCTGGATTTGCTCTGCTATAAAACCAGCTTCAAGTCTAAAACTACGATTGTTAATTTGTAAAAACTGTGGGTCGTTCGTTAAATGAAAGATACGGCCATCCCTAGATTCTTTGACGATTGTTAGCGTTCCCCAGCTTGCATCATTGAAAAATGCGATAATTTCCTCTTGACTTTTGCAAGGGAATTTACGAGCAAGCTCTTTTCCTGCCCAATAAAGGACGTCATCTTCATGTTTTCCTAGTATAGAAGATAGAACATGATCACGAATTAATTCATAACCAAAGGAAGAGATTGTATTTACTGGATTGTTTAACATAGAAAGCCTACTTTCTTAGAATTTTCATATAATTCCACTGATATTAACTAATGAATGTTTTTTCGAGCGAAAAATAAGCATAAAGAACCGTATTTCTCATTTAATGAGGTACGCGAAAAAAGCCAAGTTACCTTGACGCTTGTTGCTCTTGAGAGTACAATAAACATGTCATAATATTGTACCATGATGAAATACACAGTCAATGAACTATCATTTACAAAATGGTGACTCTTTAATTGTGATATTTTAAGTACTAAGGGGGGTAACAGTCTTGTCGAAAGATCGAGAGTTTTTATGGCGACGCTTACATTCTCTACTTGGCGTGATTCCAGTAGGTCTGTTCCTAGTGTTCCACTTGTCATTGAATTTCACTGCTGTAGGTGGTGAAGAGGCTTACAATGATGCAACGGGGGTAATGGAATTAGTTCCACATTCTCTATTGTTGCTAATGGAATGGGTAATTATTTATATTCCATTAATGTTCCATGCATTCTATGGTGTGTTCATCGCATTCACAGCTACACCAAATACGGGTCGTTTTAGTACATACCGTAACTGGATGTTCTCATTACAACGTTTTACTGGTGTATTCCTAGTGATTTTCGTTGCATGGCATATCTTCCAAACGCGTATTCAAAAAGCGCTTGGAGCTGACGTAGACTTCAATATGATGGAAGAAATCGTTTCTAATCCATTCATGCTTGGATTCTATATCGTTGGTATTTTATCAGCAACGTTCCACTTAACAAACGGTTTATGGGCATTCCTAGTAAGCTGGGGTATTACACAATCTCCTCAGTCTCAAAAGATTGCTACATATGTAACTAACATTCTTTTCGTAATTTTAAGTGTAGTTGGTGTGGCTGCTATTTTAGCTTTCGTAGTATAAAAGCAAAGTTAGCAACTTATGCAATCATTGTAATTTTTAAAGAGGAGTGAGAAATAATCATGGCGAAAAGCAAAGTAATTGTTGTCGGCGGCGGTTTAGCTGGTCTGATGGCAACGATTAAAGCAGCTGAAGTTGGTACTGAAGTTGATTTATTCTCATTAGTTCCTGTAAAACGCTCACACTCTGTTTGTGCGCAGGGCGGAATTAATGGTGCAGTAAATACTAAAGGTGAAGGGGATTCTCCTTGGATTCACTTTGACGATACAGTTTATGGTGGGGACTTCTTAGCGAACCAACCACCAGTTAAGGGTATGTGTGATGCAGCCCCTGGTATTATCCACTTAATGGACCGTATGGGTGTAATGTTCAACCGTACGCCAGAAGGTCTACTTGACTTCCGTCGCTTCGGTGGTACGTTAATGCACCGTACAGCATTCTCGGGTGCAACAACTGGTCAACAATTACTATACGCACTAGATGAGCAAGTTCGTTCTCACGAAGTAGCTGGTTTAGTAAGTAAGTACGAGCACTGGGAATTCCTTGGTGTAGTTATCGATCCAGACGGCGTTTGTCGTGGTATCGTAGCGCAAGATATGCGTACAGAAGAGATTAAGTCATTCCGCGCGGATGCTGTTATTATGGCAACTGGTGGCCCTGGTATCATCTTCGGTAAAACAACAAACTCTGTTATTAACACAGGTTCTGCTGCTTCTATCGTTTACCAACAAGGTGCTTCTTACGCGAATGGTGAGTTCATTCAAATTCACCCAACTGCGATTCCTGGAGACGACAAAAACCGTCTAATGTCAGAATCTGCTCGTGGTGAAGGTGGACGTATTTGGACATACAAAGACGGTAAGCCTTGGTACTTCCTTGAAGAGAAATACCCTGCATATGGTAACCTTGTACCACGTGATATCGCAACACGTGAAATTTTCGATGTCTGCGTAAACCAAAAACTTGGTATCAACGGCGAAAACATGGTATACCTAGATCTTTCTCACAAAGATCCGCATGAATTAGATATTAAATTAGGTGGAATTATCGAAATCTACGAAAAGTTCGTAGGTGATGATCCGCGTAAATTACCAATGAAAATCTTCCCAGCAGTTCACTATTCAATGGGTGGATTATGGGTAGATTACAACCAAATGACTGAAATTCCTGGATTATTTGCAGCAGGTGAATGTGATTACTCACAACACGGTGCTAACCGTCTAGGAGCTAACTCATTATTATCTGCTATTTATGGCGGTATGGTTGCCGGCCCTAATGCAGTAGATTATGTTAAAACACTTAAAAAGCATGCAGAAGATACTCCACAAGAAGTCTTCGATGCTCGCGTGAAAGAAGAGCAAGAAAAATGGGATGCTATCATGAAGATGGATGGCACAGAAAATGCTTACCTTCTACACAAAGAACTTGGCGAGTGGATGACAGACAACATGACAGTTGTTCGTCATAACGACCGTCTTGAAAAAACATATGCTAAATTAAATGAATTACAAGAGCGTTGGGAAAACATCAATATCTATGATACGCAAAAATGGAGTAACCAAGGTGCTCACTTTACGCGTCAGTTGAAAAACATGTTATACCTTGCAAAAGTAATGACAAAAGGTGCTTTATTACGTGATGAATCTCGTGGTGCACACTACAAACCAGATTTCCCAGAACGTGATGATGAGCAATTCTTAAAAACAACGATGGCGAAATTCGATCCAGCTACTGGTGAGCCAACAATCACTTACCAAGAAGTTGACGTATCATTAATCCCACCACGTAAACGTGATTACTCTGCTTAAGGAGGCTAAGAATTATGGAAATGACAGGTAACACTGGCAGAACAGTAAAAGTTGAAATTTTACGACAAGATACACAAGGTGGCAATGGCTACTGGCAGAAATTCGAAGTTCCTTATCGTCATGGTATGAACGTTATTTCTGTATTAATGGAAATTCAAAAAAATCCTACTACAGCTTCTGGTGAAACAACAACACCTGTAGCTTGGGATATGAACTGTCTAGAAGAAGTTTGTGGTGCATGTTCAATGGTGATTAACGGACGTCCTCGTCAATCATGTTCGACACTGATTGACCAATTGACTGAACCAGTTAAACTTGAACCAATGAAAACTTTCCCAGTTATTCGTGACTTACAGGTTGACCGTGACCGTATGTTTAATGCGCTGAAAAAAGTTAAAGCATGGGTTCCAATCGATGGTACTTACGATTTAGGCGAAGGTCCACGTATGCCTGAAAACAAACGTCAATGGGCTTATGAATTATCGAAATGTATGACTTGTGGTGTATGTATGGAAGCATGTCCAAACGTGTCTGAAAAAGCTTCATTCATCGGACCAGCACCATTATCACAAGTACGTCTTTTCAACACTCACCCAACTGGTGCAATGATTAAAAACGAACGTTTAAATGCAATCATGGGCGACGGTGGTCTTGCGAACTGCGGTAACTCTCAAAACTGTGTAGCAGCTTGTCCTAAAGGTATTCCTTTAACAACTTCTATCGCATCTTTAAACCGTGCGACTACAGTACAAATGTTCCGTAACTTCTTCGGTTCAGACCACATGGTTGACTAATTGTACAAGCCAAACTCCCTTACATATTCGTGTAAGGGAGTTTTTTTACATTAATTCCGGAGTAGAGGCTCATTACTATAACTTGGGATTGATTTCCGTTCCAATGTTGATATTCTCTTTAACCAAATGTCATTCCCGAACCTGAGTGGATGGATTAAAACCGTAAAGTGACGGATCGACCTTGTGAAAGCAGAGATAGAACGAGCAGTAAGTGAGTTGATATATTAAAAAACAGAAATATCTGATTTTTATGGGATAATAGTATCTTTTCCGTTATAATGAATAAGAATTCATTATAACTGCATTGGTAGAAGATCCAAGTAATTGTTGAATGCGGTTAGGCTTCCGGGCACAATTACTCGGAGGTTTATTTGAAAACAAAGGGGATGGGAAATATGAAGGCAAGTTATGTGGGGGACTATGAGAAATGGTTGAATGATTTTCAATTTTTTATTGAGGTGCGTGTGCGTTTCTCAGAAACAGATATGTATGGTCATATGAATAACACAGTAAGTTTTACGTACTTTGAGCAGGCGCGCATCGATTATTTCCGTCATATAGGGGTGCTTATGCCATCAGCTATTGATGAAAATGTAAAAGGTATTCCGATTGTGGCAGATTTGCAATGCGATTATGTGCAACAGGTTTTCTTTGATGATGTGTTACGTATTTATACAAAGGTTTCGAATGTTGGTAATTCGTCAATGGATATTCATTATGTAGCGAAAAATCAAAAGAATGAAGTATGCTTCACTGGTCGAGGTACAATTGTACAAATGGACCCGCGAACTGGTAAGAGTGTGCCACTTTCAGAAGAAGAAAAACTACGTTTGAAATCACTAGCAATCATTTAACGTTGTGGGGCTAATGTTTTTATATGGGTAAAGTAGGGCGACTGTCACGAATAAATAGCCCGTAATTGCTTAATATAGAAGAAACGAGTAAAAAATTTGCTGAATGTTAATTTATTGATGCAATAGCCGTCACCGCTCTTCACTCCTTTACATAAGTTACAATACGTGAGGGGGAGGAGGGTGTGACTAAATATGAATGGCTCCCATCATCGTTCTCTTTTAACTAACCGAGAACGTGAAATATTTGCGCTATTACTAGCGGAAAAAACAACGAAAGATATTGCAGAGCAGCTTGGTATTAGTGAAAAGACTGTACGTAATCATATTTCCAATACAATTCAAAAACTAGGTGTGACGAATCGTTCACAAGCCATTATTGAGCTATTACGCTTAGAAGAATTCAAATTAGAATAAATGGACTCTTGCTATTTTGAGAAAAAAACGACAAAATAGAACTATTCAACGTATTTTTAGGAGTGGAATAGTTATATGTCGGATGAAGTAACAAAGCACTCACCTGAAACCGTTGCAACGGTTGAAAAGGAATTACGCTATATAGCGGCCATTGTGAAACAAAAAGGAAGAGAAATTGTTTCGCAGTATGCGATTACGCCGCCACAATTTGTTGCATTACAGTGGTTAGAAGAGCTTGGAGATATAACTATTGGCGATTTGTCTAATCGTTTGTATTTAGCCTTTAGCACAACAACAGATTTAGTGGACCGAATGGAGAAAAATGAATTAGTCAAACGCGTGCGTGACGAAAATGATCGCCGTGTTGTGGTCATACATCTCCTTGAAAAAGGCGAACGAATTATACAAGAAGTAATTGAAAAACGACAGCAGTATTTGCAAGAAATGCTGGTGGGTTTTGACGTCCAAGAAACCGAGCAATTTTCGAACTATTTACAAAAACTACATGTACACATGAAACAGGATTGAGGCGGAAAGTATGAATGCCCCGATAGGCGTTATTGATTCAGGAGTAGGCGGTTTAACCGTAGCAAAAGAAATTATGAAACTATTACCAAACGAAACAATCTATTATATTGGTGATACAGCAAGATGTCCGTATGGTCCACGTAGTCGACAAGAAGTACGGAATTTTACTTGGCAAATGGCAAAAGCATTGGAAAAAATGAATGTTAAAATGCTTGTCATTGCTTGTAATACAGCTACTGCGGTAGCCCTTGAAAGTTTACAAAGAAATATGCCCTTTCCAGTATTAGGTGTTATTAATGCTGGAGCACGTGCAGCTGTTAAAAAAACAAAGCGACATGAAGTCGTGGTCCTAGCTACAGAAGGGACGATTAAAAGCGGTGCCTATGAGGAAGCATTGACGTCACTTAATACGTCAACGCATATTATCCCCCTTGCTTGCCCAACATTCGTACCAATCGTAGAAAGTGGCGAGTACAAAGGTGAGTTTGCGAGTAAATTAATCGCAGAAGGTTTGAAACCTTTAAAAAATGAACAGTTTGATACTGTTATTTTAGGATGCACACATTACCCAATTTTGCAAAAGCAAATTGAAGCTGTCGTCGGAGAAGATGTTTTTGTTCTTTCTTCTGCAGAAGAAACAGCAAAAGATGTGCAGGAAATGCTTGCGTATAACGGTACATTGGCAGATTCAAATGCTGTATCTGCTCATAAATTTTTTGCAACAGGCTCGGTGCCAATTTTCCGCTCGATTGCAGAAAGCTGGCTTGAACAAGGTACGTTAGACATTAATCGCATTACACTAAAATAAAAAATCAGCTTAGCTTTTTAGCCAGGCTGATTTTTCATGTATAAGCTAAAGCGCTTGTCGAAAGTAGATAAGCGCTTTAGCATTTTTCGTAGTAAGGTGGCACTTTTTTGAAACTTAAAATTGTGATAAGATGAGTGCGCGAAAGATTTTAGGAGGAACGAATATAATGACTAGATATGATGGAAGAAATGCGGATGCACTGCGTCCTGTAAACATGGATAGCGACTATTTACTACACCCAGAAGGTTCAGTTTTAATCCAAGTGGGGAACACAAAGGTAATATGTACAGCAACAGTTGAAGACAAAGTACCGGGCTTTTTACGTGGACAAGGCAAGGGATGGGTTACAGCAGAATACTCAATGCTACCACGTGCAACAGCACAACGTACAGCTCGTGAATCATCTCGTGGTAAAGTGAATGGACGTACAATGGAAATCCAACGTCTAATCGGTCGTGCATTACGTGCTATCGTTGATTTAGAGGCGCTGGGCGAGCGTACAGTTTGGATTGACTGTGACGTTATTCAAGCAGATGGAGGAACGCGTACAGCTTCAATTACAGGTGCATTCGTAGCAATGACACAAGCAATCGGCAAGCTAGCTGAAGAAAAGAAACTAGCTAAATTCCCAGTGACAGACTTTTTAGCTGCTACTAGTGTAGGGATTGTTGAAGAACAAGGGCCTGTTTTAGACTTAAACTATGTAGAAGATGTAGCTGCGGCAGTGGATATGAACATTGTCATGACAGGTGCTGGTCGTTATGTAGAGTTACAAGGAACTGGTGAAGAAGCTACTTTCTCACGTGAGGAATTAAACGAGCTACTAGCGCTTGGCGAAAAAGGAATTCGCGAATTAATCAATATGCAAAAAGAAGTATTAGGTGAACTTGCAAGTAAAGTAGGAGGAGACTGCTAATATGAAACAAGTTGTCATTGCCACTAAAAACAAAGGTAAAGCAAAGGATTTCGAAGCACTATTTGGCCCGCTAGGCTATGAAGTAGTGACGATGTTTGATGTAGCTCCAGATATGGAAATTGAAGAAACAGGCACAACATTTGAAGAAAATGCTGTATTAAAAGCAGAGGCACTTGCTAAAGCACTGGGTACAATCGTGATTGCAGATGATAGTGGTCTTGCAGTAGACGCATTAGACGGCGAACCAGGTGTATATTCAGCACGCTACGCTGGTGATCATGATGACGAAGCGAATATGGTGAAGTTACTGGAGAATTTACAAGGCGTAGCAGATGAAAAGCGTACAGCACGTTTTTGCTGCTGTATCGCTATTGCAGGTCCAGACTTAGACACGACAACTGTTTTTGGTACTTGTGAAGGTGTTATTGCCCATGAAAAACGCGGTACAAATGGCTTTGGATACGATCCAGTGTTCTTTGTACCAAGCTTAAATCGTATGATGGCAGAATTAACACCTGAAGAAAAAGGTGCCATTTCTCACCGAGGTAATGCCATTCGCCAGCTGAAAGAAATACTACCAACTCTTATAAAATAAGGAGTGATGTCCATGCAAGTTTTAGTCATGAGTGATACCCATGGGGATAGTCAAGTCATTGAAAAAGTACGTGGATTTTATCCAAATGCAGCTGAGATGATTCATTGCGGAGATAGCGAGCTTGCCTTTTCTCATACTGCATTAGCAGATATGCAAAAAGTGCGTGGCAATTGTGATATGGAGTCGGCGTTTCCGGATGAAGCGGTATTTGAGGTGGATGATATTACATTTTTTGTAACACATGGGCATTTATTCAATGTGAAGTCTTCCATTTTATCGTTATCTTACCGGGCGAAAGAGGTAAGCGCGCAAATCGTCTGCTTCGGCCATTCGCATTTGTTAGGCGCTGAGATGATCGATGGTGTATTGTTCTTAAATCCAGGTAGCTTATTAAAGCCGCGTGGACGCAAAGAGAAAAGCTTTGCCGTTGTAGAAATACGTGATGATCAATTCCGAGTGGATTTCTTTACTGATGATAACGACTGCATTTCTTCACATACTTTTACGAGGTAGTTTACATTAGCAAGATAAGTACTTTACTATTTATTCAATTGTACAGGTATCAGTCACATGACTTTTATCTGAGCTTGAATGAGTAGTAAGGTGCTTTTTATTTTAGGCAATTTTCGTTAAGCGGAACGGAAAAAAGTTTGCTAGCATATCGTATGTATGGAGAGATAAATTGAAGGAGAATGATCGCCGTGCATATGTATTCTAAAGGTTGGTTTGTGAAGGAATTACGGGCAAGGGGAGTCATGGTGCATCCGCTATTACGCAATCACTTGGGACTCTATAAAGAATCAGAATTACGTCATTTATATTATAAATTGCTGGAGAAAGAACAGGAAAGTAAGAGCGATTTAGAAGGATCCTGAAGCACCCAATTATCATATTGGGTGTTTTCTAAGATGCTTGTTTGGATGAGATCCCTGTGGGAAATAACTAGATTTGACTGAGAGGAGGAGCCAAAGGTGAAAAAAACTTGGATGATCACACAACAGTGGGAAGATGTATTATTTCTTCATTGGCCAGTTCCATTTGATGAATTAAAGCAACATATCCCTCAAGAACTTGAACTTGATCTTTATGGAAATAAAGCTTGGCTTAGTCTAGTCCTATTTAAAGTAAAAGGGAATAGGCTAAGGTTAACACCTTCTTTGCCAGGTGTTAGTTCTTTCTTACAACTAAATGTGCGGACATATGTCACTTGTAATGAGAAGAAAGGCGTCTATTTCTTTAACCTAGATGCAAGTAATGCCCTTATCGTACAAATAACAACATTCGTTCATTTATTGCCTTACAGACGCGCAAAAATGACGTTGGAAAAAGAGGGGAATACCTTTTCCTACACTAGTAGCTATCAAAGCCAAAAAGCATTAGAAGAGAAGTTGATAGTTACATTTGAACCAATGCCTGTTCGGATAGAAAGTCGTGCATTCGAAAGTTGGTTAATCGAGCGCTATCATTTATGGACAAAAATGAAAACTCGTTTACTTCGCATCGATACTTGCCATTCACCGTGGCGTTTGCAGAAGGTAAATGTCGTCATCCATCACAACACGATGGCTCCATTTGTAAATAGTTTTAGGCAAGGCAGTCAGCCAATCGTCCATTATTCAAAATATAAAAAGGCACGAATTTTCCGTCCTGTAATGGAAACTAAAAAAGTACCAAGTCATTAACAATTCGAAATTGTCGACGGCTTGGTACTTTTACTTTTGTTAAAAACGATAATAAAATTGCATAACGATAGCCGATGCAATCATATCAGACATAGCTAAAGCCTCTGCTTCAATTTCATCAAAAATTTCAATATCTCTTTTATAGTTTTTCTGAATCATCGTCACAGCTTCATCTTTCGTTAATGCTAAATGTGTATAAAACATTTTTTGTACATCTTCTTTTCTCAAACATGGATTAATGCTACTTAAAAACACTGAAATATCATCTGCATTGCGATACCATTCTTTTTCCTTTAACGCTGCAGTTTCAGCGTCACCTTTAACAGCAGCAGTAACAAGCTCTGCTGCTAGGACTAGATGTTCTTTAATCAGCTCGGCATAGCGGTCTGCGATTTGATCGCCGTAAAATGGACGGAGACAATTACCCAAATCGGTCGCATTTCGTAGCAGTCGTTCTTGTACAAACGGTAAATCAGGCAAGCCGAATACAATGCTAATAATAGTCATCCTCGTCCAATTGACATGCTCCATCCATAGCAGACGATTCATCGCCATAAAATCAGATTCAGCCTTACTAATGCAGCGATAGTCATTTGCAGATGGTTGCTGGTTTAAGAAGTGGCGGATCGGCGCGGTATATTGTGAAGAAGGATTTGTATAGATTGATCTGAGCGAATTCGCGTAAAATCCATATTGGTAAGGAAACACCGTATTTTCATTCCTTTCCTCATACTATTGTTGAACGAAAATGTTCTTTCAATAGCATACTCAGAGGTGCCTTAGAATGTGAAAAAATTAGGGAGTATCCACTGCGAAGGACATTTAAATTGTAGGAACAAGTTTTTTATTAATCCTCATACATCATTTTCTTGGTCATTCCACCATCAATCGTAAGGTTTGTCCCTGTTACAAAATTATTGTCCGGGTTTGTAAAGTAGAGGCAAGCTTGTGCAATATCCGCTGGCTTACCTACACGACCTGATAAATGTTGTGCATGATCAATAGTAAGTAAGCCTTCATAGTCACCCGTTTCAATCCAGCCAGGTGAGATACAATTGACAGTAATCCTATCAGGTCCTAGAGAGCGTGCTAGTGCATGCGTTAATGCAACGATGCCACCTTTTGTGGTCGCATAGGCTTCTGTGAAAGGTTCAGACATAAAAGCGCGCGTAGAGGCCATTGAAACGATAGAACCCCCATTTTCATTATCACGCATAATTTTCGCTGCCTCTCTAGAGCAGAAAAATACGCTACTTAAATTTGTTTGAATGACATGATTCCAATCTTCCATGGATAAATCATAAGGGGAGGTATACTGAAACGTGCCTGCATTATTAATTAGAATATTGATTGTGCCAAAGTGGTTGACCGTTTGCTGCATTAAAGAAACTATGTCTTGCTCTTTGCTGACATCCGTTTGGATAAATAGCCTTGAACATCCCATCGCCTGCAATTCACTTTCTAATTGTTTTCCCTTAGCGAGATCAATATCGGCAATGACTACCTTTGCGCCACTTTTTGCATAAGCCAATGCTACGCCACGACCAATTCCTTGCGCTCCACCAGTAATTACAACAACTGAATCATGAAACATAAAGATTCCTCCGATTTATCTGTTTTAAATTATTTTAACAAAATAATTAATATTTTTATGTTCCTAAAGAACTCAAAATAAGCTATAATAAATCAGTCACAGTATGGGAGTATCATTGCACAAATGTATTTGCTATAATTTCTAGGGAAATATTTTCTGTATAGTAAAATTCATGTTGACTTTGTTAGAAATATCGCATATAATAATTATTGTCTTTACTAATGAATTAGTGAAGTAACCATGTCTCAGTAGCTCAGCAGGATAGAGCAACGGCCTTCTAAGCCGTCGGTCGGGGGTTCGAATCCCTCCTGGGACGTCAATTGCAAATCGAAGGTTGATATTCAACCAAAAAGAAAAACGCTTGAAACCTTGTGGATACTGGGTTTTGAGCGTTTTTCACATTGTCTAAAGTATATCGAGAATCGCGTTAGACCACTCCCTTGATGGAGGGTCTTTCGTAAGTGGACCATTTGTTTGAAGATAATCAATCCATCATCTGTGGAGGACAAGAATCACAATGAGCGTCCAGTACCTTTCTACAATTGGTTAAATGAACGTGATAGTCATCCGCAATCTAGTAGTAGACAGGGCAATTTGGAAAATTGGTTGGAATGGTAAATGGAAATAGTTATCCAAATAAATTTTATTTGAGGTATTATTAAAATGGTTCAAACAAAATTGAACTAGAGGAAGGCGTATGAAATATGAAAATAAAAAGCGTTGTTATTACAATTGTCGCATTTTTATTTATAGTTATTGCAGGGTATAGTTCTGGGACAGAAGAAGAGTCTATGGGTGAAGTTGAAAAGGAAAGTTATACGCAAGAACGGGTAGAGTCTATGTTCAGTGAAGAAAATCTGGAGGCAGCGAAAGAACGACTAGAGGAACGGGGTGGCTCAGATTATATGATACCACATGAGCATACTGCTATCGGAGAAAATCAATCAACTGTAGTAGAACTTAAAGAGTCGGACATTTTAGACGGAGAAGATTCTAGTTTTGAAAAGTATGACAACGTAGGAGAAATACGTCTTGATACGTTAGAGCTGGACTCTACTTTTGAGGATCAAGATAAATATACAAAGGTGCTGCTTACAGAACTAGGAATGGAGGATTATTATTATGCAAAGCGTTATCCTCTATTGTGGACAGCCGGTATTCCTCCAGATGGACTCAAAGAGCATAGTGATGGCACTCTATCTTTTTATCTAAGTAAATACTCTGTGCTTATAAATTGTCACTTTCAGGGCGCTAATCCTGACGTGAAAGAAAAAATTATCAGAAACATGGAGCACGTATATAAAAACAATACACCTATAATTGTCTATGGAGAATATGAGCAGTTTCTGGACGAAGAAGGATACCCTGGCTATCGTCTTATCGTTCATCGAATAGGCTTTAAAGAGGTCATAATTTAATAAAAGAAAAACTAAGGATTTGAAAACAACCCTGAATTATTCATGGAAATGATTTTTAGAAATTTTCCAATTAAGACCACTCCGTGATGGGTGGTCTTTAGTATTTGGACTATTTGTTTGAAGATAATCAAATCATCATCTGTGGAGGACAAGACTCACAATGAGTGTCCAGAGCCTTTTATAACTGGCTTAATGAACGTGATAGCCATCCACAAATAAATAGTAATAGACCGAATTTGGATAACTAGCATTTATGGTAGCAATGGTGAAATTAGACTAAGTCCAGTTACTCTAATTTTGTTAAATTTCTCACAGTATTATTTTTTTCGTTGTTAGAATATTAGATTATTAGTATATAATACCAATATAATGTGTTTTCTAACATAAAGATGAGTAGGGGGAGAATTATGAAAAAAATTTTTATGGTGTTACTAGTAGTATTTGTATTAGCGGTAGTACATCCAACAAAATCAGAAGCAATCGTAAGGTATGATGGAGCAGATGTGTATAAAGACCAAACTGGAAAAATGACCTTTACAAAAGACATCAAGGTATACAAGAAAAATGAAGATGGTACATTTGATTCGCTAGTGGTGAAGCGAAATAATTATTTTAGAACGTATGAAATTGAAAAATATGATGGCAAAACATTCTATCAAATGGGGCAATATCGGGTACAAGCAACGGATTTGGTAGTTTTCAAAGAAGTACCGATCGATATACGTTCATCATTCTATAACAATCCAGCCTATGTCATGATTAATCATCAGGGCGTGAAAACTAACGGTATGGATAATTTCATTGAATATGGCACACTTTTTATAGTTGGAAAACGAGAAGAGGTTTGTAGACCACAAGTACTATTAGTTTCTATTGAGAAGGGTAAATTAAATTACCATTATTGTGTTGGAGACATTGAAGGTGGAGATGTAACCGGTACAGGTATTCTTGATAGCACCGATATTCGAATTTTTGAAAAGAAAACAAGAAATAAAGGCTCATATATACTAACAGAAGATACAGAACAATATAATGGCCCGGTGATAACAAGATACTATGGAAAAGTGTTGAAAGGAACTGTCTTTTATTCACCAGGAATTGAGATTAATGGTTATTTGATGGTGGGAGATGTGAATTTTGGTTTTATTCCAGCAAATCTATTGAAGCCAGTTGAAGATAAGTGATAGAGTAGGAATTATATTAAGCCCTCTTATTTATTTCATAAGGGGCTATTTTTTTATGGTTTGTTGACATGCGGAAAGTTTGTTTGTTTGTTGATGTCTTAGGCTTAGCTGATAACAATTAAAAAGACCACTCCGTGATGGGTGGTCAAAAAAATATGCTAAAAAGGCTTAGATCATAACGAAGTTGATTTGCTTTGTTTCGAATTCCTAACGTCTCCAGGCGGGCGAGCGGGTTCAGTATGTCCATTACGCTCATTAGGCTTTTTATTATTACTGGAGTCTGCTCTACTAGAAAATGATTGTTTTATTGTCTCGTCTGTTGCAAATTCTGTATCTTTTTTATCTCTTTTCATTTCAACACCTCCTAAAGATATTATTTAACTTATCCAATAAAATATACTTTGAGCATGAGTGTCTAAAAGCAAGGTAAACATTATAGTTATAAACATTTGATATATCAATGTTTTAGCATGTCCTCCTGGACGTCAATTAAACAGTCACAAACCATTGATACTATTGGATTTGTGAGAAACTAGGGATTCAGTCGGGGCTTCGGTCACTTACGTAGAATCCCTTTTTTATTACCCTGAAAATTACGTTAATAGCATTCAAAAATTATCTTCCAATTCATTTGAGTGGAGGATTTTTTTATTACAATTCATCATTCTATATAAGCCTGATGTTATCTATTAAATTCCTCACTTAAAAAGATCCGATAAATAATTAAATTCGCCACGCCTGTTAATGTAAGTGAAATTTCTCGAATCCGAAAATGCATTCACACGTGTAGGAGCAATAAACTTCGCTGTTTTCATTTCTTCAAACATAACTTCATTTTCGCCAATACCGTCTAAAAGTAAAATAATAGGTGGGATTTTCCAGAATTTAAAATTGTAATAACTACACATACTTAAAATAGTTAATGCTTTTGTAAACGTTATGTAAATTTATTTTCAGAAAGTAATAAAAATGGGCAATTTTAAAGAAGATATATTACCAATATAAAGAAATCTAACTGCACATCGCCAAATTTCAGACATATTTGTAGGCGGAAGTATGATGAAAGAAATGAAATGTAAAGAAGAAGAAAATAATTCATTTCACTGCTATTGGTAGTGAAAAAATCGAATGAATTAAAGTGAAAATAAACAAGGGATTTATTAGTTAAACTAATGCATAAACGTAAATTTTATTAAATAACAGATACATTTATTAGAAAATAAAGAAAAATCTTAATGTATTTTACTGTCTATTAACGACTGATTTATGAAATTTACATAAGGTTTACATTCTTTATATATGGAGTTAATTTTATTCCTTTATTGTTAAGATAACGAAAGAAACTACTTGGGGGATTAATCAAACATGTGGAAAAAATTACTTTACTTTCTTTGCTTTACAGTACTATTAATTGTTCTTGTAGCTTGTAGTAATGAAAAAGATACAGCAGATACACAAACAGGTGGCTCGCTTGTAACGATTTCAGGTTCTACATCAATAGGGCCGCTTGCAGAGAAGCTAGCTATGAAATATGAAGAAGAAAACGACGTGAAAATTGAAGTAAACCAAATAGGTTCTTCGGCAGGTATTACAAATGCAATCAACGGTGTTTCTCAAATCGGGATGGCATCACGTGACTTAAAGCAAGAAGAAAAAGACAGTAATTTACAAGAATTGATTATTGCTTATGATGGCATTGTTGTTGTAGCACATCCATCCAACCCTATAAAAAATTTAACGATGGAACAGGTGAAGCGAATTTTCACAGGTGAGGTTACGAACTGGAAAGAGATTGGTGGCAAGGACATGGAAATTGTTGTTGTTTCACGTGAGGATGGTTCAGGATCACGTGATGCGTTCCAAGAAATCGTGGGCTATAAATCAGGCCAGCTTATTAAAAATGCGATTGTAGCAAGTGGTAACGGGAATATTAAAACGACAGTTGCAATGAACAAGCATGCAGTCGGATTTATTTCCTTTGAATATGTAGATGAATCAATTTCGACAATGGATATTAATGGAGTACAAGCAACGGCTGAAAATGTTTTAGCAGGACAATATGAACTATCTCGACCATTTTTATTTGTGCATAAAGAAGATGTACCGGAGTCAGCAAAGCAATTTATGGAGTTTATCTTAACGATTGAAGGGCAAAAGATTGTTGAATCAGCTGGTGCAATTCCGTTAACGAAATAAGTAGTCGTGGGGGACGAAAAAGTGGCAATACAACATTCAAAAGAAGTAGAACAACAGATTAGTAACGGAAATGCACGAAAGTACTTTTTTGAAAAATTATCATCGAAAATTTTCTTAGCCTGTGCATTGCTATCCGTAATTAGTTTATTACTTATCGTAGGATTTGTTTTTTATAAAGGGACTAACCCATTCGTAACAGGTGATTATAGCTTCCTAAGCTTTATCTTCGGATCAGAATGGGTGCCAAGTGAAGATAAATTCGGGATTTTCCCGATGATTGTTGCATCGATTTATGCGACGATTGGTGCTTTAGTAATCGGGGTTCCTGTTGGTTTATTTACGGCGATTTTTTTAGCTGAGATTGCACCGAAGCGCGTGGCGAAAATTGTGTCACCAGCAATTCAATTGTTAGCAGGTATTCCATCTGTATTGTATGGGGTATTTGGTTTAGCAATTATCGTACCATTTTTACAGGACAATTTAGGGCTTGCTCGTGGGCAAAGCTTAATCGCGGTTATTTTAGTATTAGCGATTATGATGCTTCCGACAGTTGTAACAGTAGCAGAAACAGCGATTCGTGCGGTACCAAAATCATATCATGAAGGTTCACTAGCATTAGGTGTTTCTGAAATTGGGACAATCTTTAAAGTTGTTGTTCCAGCAGCAAAATCAGGTATTATGGCTGCAATCGTTTTAGGTCTTGGACGTGCATTAGGTGAGACAATGGCTGTTATTTTAGTTGCGGGTAACTCATTAATTATCCCAACAAGCCTAACAGACAGTATACGTCCATTAACTACAAATATTGCACTTGAAATGGGCTATGCAGCAGGTACGCATCAGGAAATGTTATTTGCGACAGGTATCGTATTATTCTCTTTCATCTTAATTTTAAATTTTGTATTAGCTCGAATAACAGCGAAAGGTGGTCACTAAGGTGCGCCAAGCAAAAGATAATCTACTACGCGTAATGCTTTGGGGCTCAGCGTTTGTATCAGTAGCCATTTTAGTTACGATTGTTGGATATTTATTCTACAAAGGTTTTTCTTATATTAGCTTTGATTTTATTTTTGGTGACTATTCACCCATAGGTGGCGGCGGGCTTTTCCCGATGATTGTCACAACGATTTACACAATTATCATTTCATTAATTATTGCAACACCAATTGGGATTTTAGCAGCGGTTTACTTACAAGAGTATGCCAAGCAAGGTCGTTTAGTCCGCATCATCCGCTATGCAACGGAAAGCTTAACGGGTATTCCATCAATTATTTATGGTTTATTCGGTGCCGTATTCTTCGTAGCGATTTTGAAGTTAGGTATGTCGATCATAGCTGCTTCATTAACTTTAACAATCATCGTTTTGCCGGTTATTATTCGTACGACAGAGGAAGCGTTAAAAACGGTACCAGCATCATATCGTGAAGGTTCATTAGCATTAGGAACGACAAAGCTTCAAACACTGTATAAAGTCATTTTACCGAGCGCGATGCCTGGTATTTTATCGGGTATTATTTTATCAATCGGTCGTATTGTAGGAGAGTCGGCAGCGATTTTCTTAACAGCAGGTACAGTAGCCGCGATGCCAGATAGTATTTTCTCGTCTGCTCGTACATTAACAGTACACTCGTACTTAGTAACACAGGAATCAGGGGATATTGGTTTAGCAGCAGCAATCGGTATCGTATTGATAGTCATTATTTTAGTACTTAATTTATCGGCAACATATATTTCGAAAAAGTTCAATAAAGCAGATTATTAACAAAGGGGAATGGGCATGGTAATGATGGTATCGGAGGTAGCAGCAGTGAACAAACAACAACAAGTATCTACAGCATCAGCGCAATCTAAAATTCTTGTCAATGATTTAAATTTATTCTACGGGGAAAAGCAAGCTTTATTTAATGTTTCATTAGATATTAAGGAGAAGGAAGTAACGGCTTTAATCGGTCCTTCGGGATGTGGTAAATCGACTTTTCTACGTACGTTAAATCGTATGAATGATTTAATTGACGGTGTGCGTGTTAACGGTAACATTAATATTGATGGTGAAGATATTTACACTTCAAATGATGTGATAAAACTACGTACAAAAGTAGGAATGGTATTCCAAAAATCGAACCTATTCCCGATGAGTATTTATGACAATGTAGCATATGGTCCACGTATGCAAGGGATTAAAAATCGTAAAGTTCTAGATGCTTTAGTGGAGGAATCTTTACGGGGTGCGGCGATTTGGGATGAAGTAAAGGACCGTTTAAAAACATCAGCATTAGGTCTTTCGGGCGGTCAGCAACAGCGTATTTGTATTGCACGTGCCATTGCAATGAAGCCAGATGTTATTTTAATGGACGAGCCAACGAGTGCACTAGATCCAATTTCAACATTAAAAGTAGAAGAACTGATTACACAAATGAAAAAAGACTATACAATCGTCATTGTAACGCACAACATGCAACAGGCTGCGCGCATTAGTGATAAGACAGCTTTCTTCTTAAATGGAGAGGTTGTAGAGTATGATGATACAAATGTGATTTTCTCTACACCAAAAGATCAACAAACAGAAGATTATGTAACAGGTCGTTTCGGCTAATAGGGGGAAATAGAAATGATTCGTGAAAACTTCGAAAAAAATATGCTTGAGCTTCAAAATAAAATGGGTGAGATGGTAGAGGCGACAGTGGCAGCGATGGAAAAAGCCTTTACCGCACTCGAAACGCAAGATATGACAATTGCTTTGTCGGTTATTGAGGAAGACGCGCACATTGATGCACTTGAAAATGAAATGAATCAAGTGGCAACTTGGCTGATGGCAAAAGAACAGCCTGTTTCTCGTGATTTACGCCGTATACTAAGCATGATTAAGATGTCTGCAGAAATCGAACGTATTGCAGATTTCGCGGTAAATATATCAAAATCAACGATTAAAATTGGCAAGACGGACTCATTACTTCCTCTAACATCGTTAATACAAATGAAAGATATTTCGATGGATATGCTGAAAAAGGCACTGAAATCCTTTGTGGAAGAGGATATTGTATTAGCGAAAGCAGTAGGAGATTTAGATGATCATGTGGATGAAAAAAATTATCAAAACTATAAAACGTTAATCGATTTGATTCAACAACAACCAGAGCAGGCAGAAGAAATTGTACAGCTACTGTTTATTAATCGTTTCGTCGAACGTACAGCAGATCATATTACGAATATGGCAGAATCAACGGCTTACTTCATTAAAGGGGAATTATTTGATTTAAATTAACGGAATCTTTAGATACGTGGAAGAGGACTAATTTATGAAAAAAAGAATATTAGTCGTAGAAGATGATCGTCATATGGCAGACTTGATTCAAGCACGTTTGAAAAAAGAAGGCTATGAAGTAGAGTGTGTGCATGATGGGGTAGAGGCGTTGCGAGTTGTGGAACGTTGCCTACCGGATTGTATGCTTCTTGATTGGATGTTACCGAAGATGGAAGGTATTGAAGTATGTAGACAAGTACGGTATCGACATGATTTTCCGATTATTATGATTAGCGGGAGAACGGAAGAATTAGATATCATACTTGCCTTAGAGTTAGGCGCGACTGATTACTTAACAAAGCCATTTGGTTTTCGTGAACTTCTAACACGCATGCGTATGCATATGAAACGCTATGAAAATGAACGGAAATACAAAGAATATGTGTCGGAGTTTTCAATCGGACCATTCCATTTTGATTTAGTCGCATTTAAAGTTTATAAAAATAATTTAGAGATACCACTAACACACCGAGAGTTCAAGGTACTGTTGCATTTAATGCAACAACCAGATGTTGTTCAAACGCGTGATCAAATTATAGAGGTGCTGGAATCCTCAAAAGATAATCGACGTGCAGTTGATGTAATTATTCGCCGATTACGTGAAAAAATAGAAAAACAGCCAAGTGATCCAAAATGGATTAAAACGAAAAACGGTATAGGCTATTATTTTCATATTGATTCAAAAGAAGTCTCTTACTATTAGTGGGAGACTTTTAATTTAGGAAATAATCGGTACCGTTTTATAAAATTAGAACCATGGTCACGACGATAAATAAAATGTACACGAAGCCCGTCCCTTTGCTTAGTGTAATTTTAGAGCGTATATAAGCCCCTGAAATCATCGCACAGCACATCATGGTATCGATAAAAGGTTCGATTGGCCCGAGCAGTTTCACATCAATTTTCCCTGCTCGTAAGAATGTTATCGTGGGACTTATCAAGTTCAAATCGAATAAGTTTGAATCAACTGGAAAGTGCTTCAAATCCTTTGGTTTTAAGGGTTCGAGGCGCTTTTTTTTTTGAGAATCCGTTCGAAAAAGTGTCACGAAATTGCTTCTAGACTGTTAATGAAAGATGTTAAGTGTAACGATTCGCTTACAATTAGCCGAAGTCCACATTACACAACTATTCATAAATCCATTCATCAATCTCAATGAAATACTTTGTAATGAAGAATGAAACATATATAAATTGGAAATGAATAGGTGTAAAATGAAGGGGCTGATAGTTATGGCATTTTATGAAGATAAAGAAATTTACTGCTACAGCTGCCGTAAAAAGACTTTATTTACACGCAAAGATATGCATAAAAATAGTGGAGTAGACAGTCATTGTAGTGAATGTGCCGGCATGTGGTTTGAGTGGCAAAATCGAGCAGTGGAGCGAGAAATGGAAAAGTGGATTGACTATAACCAAAGGCTCGTAAATTAACTTTATGTCTATTCTCAACGTTTATTCAAGGGGAATTTAGTAACCAGTATCTACATCATCAAGATATTGTAAAATCCTTTTAACAAAGGGGCATCCTATAAAAGATGCCTCTTTTTATGGTTACATGATTAAAAAGTAAAGGTATACGATGTACAGCATAGGAAACATTTACACTGGTTGTTTGGAGTTGAAATTGAAGACTAGATAGTTAGTTGAAAATAGCAACAATCTTTAAGAGAAAGTCTTACTCAAAGATTGTTGCTGTTTTAATGTTTAGTTATTTCGTATATATTTTTTAATTATAGTAACTAAAATAGCGAGAAGAAATACTATAAAACTATTTATTAGCAAATAGTATGCAAGATTCAACCCAAAGAATACTGCAAAGGCATCACGAATTATAAATAGTGCTAGTATACTTCCCAATCCACCGAATACACCTGCTAGTATTAATACTACGAAAGAAGCAAAATATAAACTTTTCTTTTTTTTGAAGAATACAATTCCAATAATATTGGCAACAACGATAGAAAAGACCATAAATATATAGAAAAAACTCTCCATTAACTCCCTCTTTTCAAAACAATTTTACTTAATGTAATTACTATCCCTTCGTTAATTTTTCCATTGCCTCCCTCTGATTATAGATAATAACTAGGGGGTGATGTGGGTTTATTACACTCTTTTTCTTCATCATTATAATTCTCCCTATTGATCTGCTCAGATAGTTGAATAGCAAAAATCTTTTCTAACAAAAGAATAAAAATGTGTAGCTAATGAAAGAAAAGAGACATGGATGTATGAAGCGGCTCAGAACTGTTTGCATCTGAAGATAACAAAAACATTTTTTTTACTGAATGTAACAACATATGTATGGCTGATTTAGTTGGCTTTGGAACCCCTTTTAGGATGGTGAGCTGTGCATACATCAATACCTTTTTAATTATCGAGAAGCGCTTAAAGAACTACTCGATTACTTAGCTGAAATATTAAAATCGAGAGAATTCAAAGATTTTCGTTATATTAATTGATTTGTGAAATCTCATACAGATTAATGTTTAAATAACCGACACTATGGGCATCCTCCAATAATAATCTATTAGGGGGGGCTTCATTTGATTAAAAATATGGACTTTAATTCAGTGATGCATTCAAACGTAGGAATTATTTATGCTGGAAAAACTTTTGTTATCACCGGGGAGTTTTCAATACCTTACGAAGAAATTGTGAAAGAAATTGAATCTAGAGGTGGCGCTGTCTTAGCGGAAGTATCTTCAATAACTGATTATTTGATTATTGGTGAGAAAGTTGGAGTCACAAAGATAGGCGCAGCTGAAATAGCGGGGACACGGGTAATAACGGTAGAAGAACTTCAAATGAGTTAATGTATTTTGTTTCTTTTATTCTTTTAGTCAATAATTAAACTACTAAGGCGATGAGGAGCGGGCTTAAATAGGTATCTTTATGTTCAATATTGTTAATTATCTTTTTCGGGTATAACTAAGATACTTAGCCCTTTATCACCGTAATTCTACATTTTAACACAAGGATACGTTTCTTCTGGCAAATGAAAAGTACATATCTCTAACGGCAGTATAACTTCTTTATCAGATTATTGTATCTGCTATATATTCAGTTTCATAATTTGTGTCCATCCAAGCAATTGCTTTGGAGTGACATTAGTTATTTAACCACTATTCCTGATATTTATATGTAGAAGGAGATGACTTGGATAGAACACTCTCTTCTATTTCCTTAAATGTTAGGAAATTTACTTTTTGTATTATTACATAAAAATTCATTAATTTAGTAATTTTAATATAATAATTCCATATGTTAATTCTTTCCTTTTCATAATTAATTTTTTTTGAAAACAGTTCGCAGTTTTTTAATTGTTATCTTTCTTTAAACTATGAGTTCAATGGGAAATATAAATAAAAACAAAATATCGACAGAGAAAAACATATTGTTACCTTAAAAATAATAATATTTTGATTCAATGTAATTCTTAAGACCGCTTCTATTTGTATTCGTAGAACTAAAGGATTGTCAATATAGACGACGCCAGATTTTGTCGTATATAATAAATTAAAGTAAAATTTTGTAGGTGAAATAATTGGATGATATAGTAATTACAGGGTATGGGATTAAAGCACCTGGTGTTTCTGATAAATTTAGTTTTTTAAATGTACTAGATAAAGGAATTTGTACTCAGAGCATATTAAAGAATGATAATCAGCCCCATTCTAGTATTGTTGCGGGTTTGATAGAGGATAGCTTTATAGAGATAAAGGGGAAAAATTATAAACGACATTCGCGTGCAGTAAGAATGGCGATTGCTGCGACAATGGAAGCAGTTGAAATGTCGAACTTAGATTATTTCAAACCACACAGAATTGCAGTGATTATTGGAACAGCTGCTGGCGCTATTCTTGAACTTGAACAATACTCTTCTAAATTTTTTGATGTGAAGACAACTCCAATTCAAGGAGTGTCATACGCTGATCCGCACACACTCTCGGGTTCTGTTGCAGAAGCAATTGGTTCTTGTGGGCCTACATTTACAGTTACAACTGGATGTACTGCTAGTCTGGATGCAGTTTCGATTGGGAAACTCCTACTTGAAAGTGGCAGTGTAGATGCTTGCATAGTAGGAGGAACAGATGCTCCTTTAGGTCAATGGACAATTAATGGCTTTAAAAAAATGAGATCACTCTCAACTGAGGCTACTATCGATAAAGCTGGAGTTCCATTTTCGACGGAGCATCGTGGATTTGTTTTATCCGAGGGGGCAGGAATAATTGTTCTAGAACGCAAAAAATCTGCACAAGCGCGTAAACAAATGATCTATGGCAAAATAGAACGTGTCGTTTCAAGAAATGAAGGGCAAAAACTATTAAGTTCCGATACAACAGGTAGACATATGCTTGAAGTTTTTCAAGAAACCATTGGAGATACTATACCATGCTATGTAAATAGTCAGGCACTTGGTATAGAAGTAAATGATCAAATTGAACGATATATCCTAAAGGAAACATTAGGTTGTGAGGTACCCATCACTTCAGTTAAAGGAATGATAGGACATTCATTTGGTGCAATGGGAGCAATGCAAATCATTTCATCGCTGCTGTCCATGGAATATGGGTTTATCCCTCCTACAATCAAAACATTTGGGAAGGGATTTGAGGACATACCGATTGTTTATGAAACGAGGCATCAAGCTGTTAAGTCCGTTTGCATAACTAATCATGGGGTAAGTGGGAATAATGCAAGTCTATTACTGACACGTATATAGGAGGCTCATTATATGTTTTTTATTTTTTTAATTTTGCTATCTTGTATTCCCATCTGTGTTGGTATTACGATATTAGGCTTATTCAAAAAAAATAAACTATCAAAAGTTATTTTTTTATTTCTATTAATGGTTACAGTTTGGCAATTAGATGTTGCATTTTTGTATTCTTTTAATCTATTTAAAGAAGAGACTGTAGAATTCTTTTTTAAGCTTTTCCGTTTTGGCTCTATTATGATTACTCCAACGATATTCTATCTAGGATATACAATAGTTCAAGATACATTGCCATCTGATTTAAAAAGGAAATGGCAATTTCTTGTGAATCGTACTACTGTTTTATTATTTTATGGGGTGGCCTTTGTTGTTTATTTAATCGGGTGGAGTGATAAAGGGGTTAGTAGAATAGAACTTATACAAAGGGGTTCTAGTTTATTTTATTTTCCTGTTTATGGAGATCTGTCGTGGACTTTTTGTTCAAACCTAATTCTCTTTTTAGTGAGTATGCCTGTCTGTTTTTTGATTAGTTTAAATGTGCAAAATAAGAGTATACGATCATTTGTGATTTATTTTAATATCTTTACATCAATTGGATGTGCAATAGGCCTCTTAAACATGTTTCCGTCGGCCAGATTGTACCCAAGTTCGATTGCATTGCTAGTCTATGCTATATCAATATTAATCCTTTCGAGCCGGATGCATATTGATATCGTTAACAATATGAATAAGAAGTTAAGTGAGCAAAGAAAGTTTTTATTCCAAGTCATTGATCTAAATCCAAATTATATTTATGCTCAAGACGAAAACGGCCGTTATACACTTATGAATCAATCATATGCTCAATTAAGGGGTATGAACATTCAAGATATGATTGGGAAATCTGATGATGACCTAAATAAAGATCCTTTCGTTGAGGGACAAGTGGCGAGTCAATGCAAAATACAGGAGAAGGTTTTCATAAGAGAAGAATCTATTACAGCTGCATCAGGAGAAAATATTTGGGTGCAGACCGTCAAAGTACCTATACATATAAATGATCGGTCAGCGCTGCTTGCTGTATCAACTGATATTACGGAACGAAAGCAATATGAAGATGAAATCAAATATCAAGCCAATCATGATGCCTTAACAGGGCTACCGAATAGAAGAATGTTCAATGAGGATTTAACGATCCTTTTGGAAAAAGCTAAAATTGAATCAAGTCAGAATGCAATTATGTTTATTGATTTAGACAGATTTAAATACATCAATGATACACTCGGACATGATGTCGGTGATTTTTTATTAACAGAAGTATCAAGACGTATTGGAATGTTACTAAAGCAAAGACATAGCTGCGCGGATATTTATCGTCTGGGTGGAGATGAATTCACAATTTTACTGCCAGATTATAATGCTGAAGATAGTGAGGCTTTTGCCGAAGAATTATTGGAACAATTTAAAAATGGCTTTTTGGTTGATGGTAGTGAGTATTTCATTACACCGAGCATTGGAATCAGCATATTTCCAAGAGATGGTGATGATGCGAACACTTTAATAAAACATGCAGATAACGCAATGTACTATGTGAAAGAAAAAGGGAAAAACAACTACCAATTATTCACATCAGAAATGCAGCATCAGTTCTATAGGAAAATGATGATTGAAAAACAATTACGAACTGCACTAGATAATGAGGAGTTTGAACTTTACTATCAGCCTATTATAGATGTAAAAACAAATGAAATCGTAGGGATGGAGTCCCTGATTCGGTGGTATAATGAAATATTAGGACAAGTTACACCGGATGAATTTATTCCAATTGCGGAAGAGACCGGAATGATTATTCCAATAGGCCAATGGGTATTGGATACTGCGATTAAACAAAATATCCGATGGCAAACAGAATCAGGTAAGCCATTAACAATAAGTATTAATGTATCTGTAAGGCAGTTACTTGAGCCAGCGTTTTTTGAGTATGCGAAAAATGCAATCGAGAATGCTGCAATTGATGCGAACTATATAGTATTAGAGATCACTGAGAGTATTGCGATGTATGCTGAGTCGATGATAGAAAAGTTATATGCATTAAAGGGACTTGGTATAAGTCTATCAATGGATGACTTTGGAACAGGATATTCATCGCTTAGCTACCTGAGTAAATATCCTCTAGATTCATTGAAAATCGATAAATCATTCGTCATGGGGATGAATCGAAATGATGAAAACAAAGCACTTGTGAAAAATATTACTGTGATAGCAAAACAATTCGATTTGAAAGTCATAGCTGAAGGGGTAGAAGGAGAAGAAGAATATCAGTTCTTATCTGAGATTGGCTGTGATTACGCTCAAGGCTATTTCATTAGCCGCCCACTCCCTGTAACTGACTTTGAAGAAAAGTGGCTTACAGTGGGGAACTGATTCATTAACTAAGCTTTATCGCGAATACTTTGATAAAAGAGTTGAACAGTGTTTTAAAAAGTAACTATCCCCGAATAAGGCACTTTAAAATGTGCTTTATTCGGTTTTTTCTATGGAAAAAGCTTGTATACTAAAAGCTGAATATACTATAACAGGGTAGTTTTAGGGATCAAATCTTTGTAATGAACATCATCGTCGATTGTTTTTCATTTGTTTGATGACGGAAAAAGGTGTTTAATATATATTGAAGTTATTTTGTTAGAATAAAAAGAGCTCAATGTTCAAATTAATGTTACAGTTAGTAAGTAAATTTTTTTAGGTGAATAGGAGAACAAACATGATTGAAGTAAAAACATCTCCGATAAGTGGTGGAGAATTCAATAGAGGGGTATTCGCTACACGTGATATCCAAAAAGGTGAGCTTTTACATGAAGCTCCTGTCATTTCTTATCCAAATGAACAGCATAAGTACATGGAAAAAACGATACTAGGGGATTACGCTTTTGAGTTTGGCATAGGTCAATCTGCTATTCTTCTTGGTTATGGCATGTTATTTAACCACTCGTATGAACCAAATGCAACTTATGAAATTAATTTCAAAAATAACACATTCGACTTCTTTGCTTTTACTGATATAAAAGCAGGTGACGAAATTTTTATTAATTACAATGGCGACGTTGATGACCTCGATCCACTTTGGTTTAATGAGGAATAAAAGGATAGAGGGACGATTCGTCTTCTGAAATGAATACCATCTTTATAACCATCTATCTAAGTGGCTGATAGGTGGTTATTGTGATTCTAGGAACGAAATGAATCAACAATATTATTTCTTTACATCACAATGTTAGTGGTGGGTTTACCTATTGTTAAATAGGGAGAGTCGTGAGAGTGAAGTATACTCGAAATTCAGCTCATTAACTATGGACATATTGCTGGGAATTTTAAGTTAATCGTTGCGCTAGACAAATATGATTTTTTAGTATATAATCAAGTTAATAAGATCGATTACGAAGAAATAATGAATTCACATATTACAAAGAGTGATCATGTTTTATTCGATACTTTTTGTAATGTGTGAATTTTTTCTTTTGAAGAAATGTGATATTATTTAATACAATTAATGGAGGTCATTCAAATGACACAACAAGGTACAGTAAAATGGTTTAACGCAGAAAAAGGTTTCGGATTCATCGAAGTAGAAGGCGGAAACGATGTATTCGCTCACTTCTCAGCTATCCAAGGTGAAGGTTTCAAATCACTTGACGAAGGTCAAAAAGTTGAATTCTCAGTAGAAGAAGGTCAACGTGGCCCACAAGCTACAAACATCGTAAAACTTTAATTTTTAATGATGTAATTAAAAAGAGGCATCCTTTCATTAGGATGTCTCTTTTTTTATGCCTAGCATGAACGTAATCTCGAGGGCACAGTTGTCGTTTAATTTCTTTCTTTGAGTTTGGATCCCCCAAACTGAAATTTTTGTCCTTTTACTAAGTTCATTTTTTCAGCTCAGGGGAATTATAGCTTATTTTATTTCAAGTGTATACGGTTGTGTGCTAGCTTTGCCGTAATATTCACTTACTTCAATATAATAAGTTCCTTTGTCCAATTCGATTGTACCTACTTCATCATCTTCAGCTCCGTACAAATCTAACGTTTCTACTGTTTTTCCTTTTGCATCAATAATACGGATGACACCATCAAGTGCTTTTTCTGTTTTTAGAGAGAAGTACACATCGCGTTTGCGGTCATTGTTAAATACAAAATGGTCCTTGTCACCAAATGGAACACCTGAATTTAGATATTGAGTAGCTACCCATGTATCGTCTTTTTTCGTGAGTATAGAAGGTTTTGTTGGTACGCCGTTAACTAACTTGGAATCTGCATCTTCATCTACTCTTGTATGATTAAAAATGTTTAAACTATACGGTTGCATCGATACTTGTTCAAGATTGGCTCCGTTTACAAGAATAAAATAACCGTAATTCTTTTTTGCTTTAAAAGATGTGCTTACTTCTGTTGTCCCAAAAATACCAAGTAGTTGTTCAATTAAGCTCTCACCTTGTCCAAAGGGAACTTCTGTTGCCATTTCTTTTGGATCAATTTCCATATTACCATTTGTGTCTTCAATAATGGAGCCGTAAAATTTTAAGTCATTTTGAAGTTCTTTAGGTAATTGATTTAGCTGTTCAGGTGTATATGGTACAGAAGAAACAAGAAGACTCAAGACTTCATCTTTGCCTCGTTGTTTATAATAATAGTGATCCGTATCATCTTGATAGATGAGATGATTAGTATATGTTGTACCAGGTTGAATAGTTAGCGCTTCTATCGGTGTATTATTATTGCTATTATTGTCCTTCGGAATATCTGCCATTTTACTTGCTTTAAGGGTATATGGTTCTGAAGAACGATCACCGTAATTGACTACTTTTAAAACATAAGTTTTGTCCTTTTTCAAAGCAATTGTTTTGGCATCATTTTCATCACTTGTTGATCCAAGAAGTAGAGCAAGTAACCCCAATTCATTAGTTAACGAAGAAATCGGTAATAATTCATTTGTTTCCTCGTCGTATTCAAATATAGTACCAGATGGTGTTTGGTTCATACCTTTTTTAATGTGGAAACCATATACGGCATCTTCTTGTGCTTTAAATGAGAAGTAATCTTCATCATATTCTGTTTGGAAGTATGCTTTTTGATCTTTCCCAATATCAAAACTAATCGCATGTTCCATGATTAGATCTACTTCTTCCGGACTTCCTGTAGCGTCTAGACTCATTAACATATTCAATAAATCATTCTTTTTATGATATTCTTTTGTCTGATATTGCTCTAAGGATGTAAGGTCCTCTTGTGCTTCTCCTTCTAGTACTTCTCCTTCTAGTACTTCCTCATTTAACGGTAGCCCGTCTTCATCTTTGGGAAGGGTAATGACTCCTCCTTTTAATGTGTAAGGTAGGGTTGATTCACTGATACTTTCTTCAATTTCAATGCCACCGCTAAAGAACATTCCAAGTAACATGTCGAAACTATTTTCATTCGATACACTTAGTACATACTCTTGATCAGGAATAGCATCGATAATAAGGCTTACTCCGTCGCCTTTATCTGTGCCATAGGATGATTGCATAGGATAAGGCTCATACAATTCCTCATCATCCACTTCCTCTGTCGGTACAGTATCTAGATCTTCCTTAAGATAAAGTTCCATAGATGCTGTAACACCTGGTATACCAGATAAATCAAATTTTAGTGTTGTTGGTTCTTTAACTGAAAATGTGAAATAATCTTGGTCTCTTTGTTGATCTTTAGAAAGTAGGGTATAATTTTTTCCTTCTGTACTAAATGGGAACTGTTGGATATTATCCATGTTGTCAATATCTAATGAATCAATTGGTAATTCTATAGATGTTTGAGCTGTGAAGATGTAGTTGGACTCGCCTTTAATGTTATAGCTACCATTATGATCTTTAACTCCAACTAGAAGGGTTCCTTTTTTGTCTGCTTTATATAGGTATCCTTCTTGCTTTCCTACACGGACATCATTCACGTTGATTGGTTCAACTTCACCTTTTTTGTCTGAAGGGTAGAAGTACAAATCAAATGCATAATCGTACTTGTTTGCACCTTTTAATGTCAGTTGAGCATATTCGTTTGATTCTAGATCGACCTTGTACCATTTTTTCTCGTCTGGCTGCGTGAATTTACCTTCTTCTGTATTCAATATATTTTTTTCGAGCACCTTGGCGTTTTTCATACGCTCTTCGTTTGTCTCTGAATACTGCTCAGGTAGATTCTTTAAATCAAACTGTAATGCCTTCACAGGGTTGACAAGGCCATGTCCATATGTGAGATCATAGCCCTTCTCACCTAAATCCTTTGAGGTCATTTCGAGAATAGCTTTTATTTCATAAGGCTTTAAATTTGGATATTTAGATTTTAGTAGGGACACCACACCTGCAACAACGGGAGATGCCATCGATGTCCCGCTCTCCTTTACAAAGGAAGATCCTTTATTCACATCAAGAACAGTGCTGTATACATCTTCACCTGGAGCTACCAAGTTAACCGATGGACCGTAGTTTGAATAGCTTGAGAGTTTGTTTCTATCATTTGTAGAACCTACGCTAATGACACCTTCGAAAGAAGCGGGGAAGGAGTAATCATCTGTCGACTCATTTCCTGCTGCTGCTACAATAGTAATTCCTTGATCAATCGCTTTCTTAACTGCTTCCTTCACTAGTGGAGATTCTCCATAGCCGCCAAGGCTCATGTTAATAACATCAGCGCCTTGCTCAATGGCGTAAAGGATACCTTGTGCAATGGCGAAATCATAGGCACCTTCTTTTCCATTGAAAACATCAATCGGAAGAATCTTCGCTTTTGGATTAATCCCATGTCCTCCTATAGCATTATCTTTTGCCGCTCCTATAATTCCTGCTACATGTGTTCCATGGTAACCGGAATATGCAGTATTTGCAGGCGCTACTGCATTATACGGTGGAAGTATTTGAGACTTTAAATCTGGATGTTTATAATCCACGCCAGTATCGATAACTGCTACTTTTACTTCATGATCACCTGCTAATTCTAAGGCTTTATCAATTTGAAGCAAGTCTAGGTGATACATATCCTTTTTCTTAGGATCTACTCCTGTGTTGAAAGAGTGATACACATAGCTTGGAGATACACTTTTAACTCCTTTTTGCTTTGCGTAATATGAAACTGCTTTTTCTAAAGTTAATCCCTTGTTAAGTTGGATAACGTCGTAACCTAATGAAGGGATAGATCGGATCACTTTTGAGCCGATTTTTTTATGCGCATTCTTTGCAAGACCTGAATGCTTGACGATAATTGTATCCTTACTAATCCATTCTTTTTGATTTTCTAACTGCTTTAACGTTTGTTCCTTACTGCTAGTTAGAGTACTATTCGCTGTTTTTTGTGGTTCCTCTGCAAAGGCAGAAGTGGCAGGAATCATTAGTGCAGTAGAAGCTACGACAGCGATTGATTTCTTAATCCAGTTTTTCAATTATTTCCTCTCCTTCAGTGATTTAATGTAAGTCACACCTATACTATTACGAATGAACGATGGAAAAGTTTCGTATATGAGGAAATTACAACAATAATTTACATATATGATTCTTTCTACTTTATATATGCTGAAAAGTTGCAACAGCATACTAACTTTAGTTGTGGGGGTGGAAGGTCATAAAAAATCCCACAACTTCTATGAAGTGTGGGATTCGGTCATTTTTTCTTATGCTTCTTCTTGGAAATAGATTTTATAGAACTTTCTATTTGTTGTTTCATCATAGCCAAACTCAATCAGTTCATCCACTTGATCGATATTCTGTACGTTCACTTGAATCTCAATGTTGGAGTCGAGTTTAATCTTCCGCTTATAACTTTTTTCTACCTTAGCAATCGCGCTCTCAGAAATAACTGTTTCGTAGGGTTTTACTGAATTAACGATTAGATCTTTTTGTGCGGGCTCTGTTTTTTCAAATACCGTTTCAATATAATCGTTTACTTGAAATTCTTCTTCATTTTTAAAATAATCGAGCGTTTTGTTTAATAGCCCTAACTTTTCGGTATTTGTAAAATTCTCTTCTTTTAAAATATATTTTTTACATTCTGTTAATGCTAAATTCGTTTTATGATAATGTTCATCCGCTACCTTCACCTTTAAAAAGCGCTCTTGCCAGTAGATGACATCTTCTTTCTTTTTCGTCTTCATAAAGACAGCTGGAGCTTCGTCTGCCCCCATATCCACGATAACGGCCATATTATTGATTTTCTTAACATTAATACCGTCGATGCCATTTACAACTACTTTGTTTTGTTCGTTTTTTACATCTAAAAACATTTCCTTTTCATCAATTTTGACGATGGCAATTACCTTTTTTGCCTCTGTAGACATTAAACAATTTTCGAATAAGCCAATAAACAATTCACCGCTTTTAATATTAGGGTGCCCAGATGAACTTTGTAAGTGTGTTGCGATATTCTTGGATTGTTCAAGGAAATTATTCTCATTATCGAAAATAGATTTCACATACGTATATACTTCATTTAATCCAATGTCCGTTTCGTGGAAAAATTCATATTGTTGGTCAAAATCGAGTTTGTTAAACGCTAATTGTGTAAAGGCTGCTTCAAGCATGACCTCAGGACGCGTGAATGCCTCTTCTCCCAAAACAAGCGTGTCGCTTACATAATGTACGACATACTGTGCTAATATACTGTCACTTACTTCTAGCATGGTCTTCACCTTCTAATCATTAGTTGTAGATAATCTACCATATCATATTCTTCATGCTATTTTCATGTGTTTTACATAGAGTTATGATTATTTTTTTAGTGAAGTAAGAAAATGATTGCTTTTAAATTGTGTGGCGTTTCATGAATTATGGAACGTTGTTTAATTTTTAGCGCCAAGTATTCGTACAATCCACTAGAACCTTTTTATTTGTTTTCTGCAAAATTTGTAAATATAGTAGATAACCTTTCCCTATTAGATACATAGCCCCTCCTAGAAATTGATTAACCTCCACAATTACATTCTATAATCCCCTTAAATTGTCTTCTTTGAGTAAAATGATTATTTAAAATGGCGATATAAAAGTAATGGTCTATATTTCACTTTAATTCATGGCATCCAGATTTTTTCTAAACATTGATTGCTTCATTGTTGTTACATTCTTTCTTCCATTATGAGTAATCTCCCAAAACATTTAGTTAATGTTACTTAAATTCGTAAGTCCAACATATATACTAATAAACCTCTATGCTAATAAAGTTGAGGATAAATAATAACGTAAAATCCAAATATAAAAAGAGGAAGTGAATGTAGTTGAAGAAAGCCTTCATTCTACTCTTGTTGACAATACTTCTATTAGTAGGGTGTTCTCAAAATAAGCAACAACAAAATGAAACTCTTAAAGATACAACAGTATCCAATAAAGAACTAGTTGTCGTCGCGGACAATCTAGAAACACCATGGTCGATTGAGAAGTTAGGTGACACTTTCTATTTATCAGAAAGACCAGGAAATATTTTGAAGATAGTTAATGGAGCAATAGATAGCCAAGGGGTGGAGCTCAAAAAAGAACTTTCAACTGCTTCGGAGGCAGGGTTATTAGGGTTTGTACTTGCTCCAGATTTCTCAGATTCGAAGCACGCTTATGCTTATTATACTTATGAGGACAGTTCTGGACAGTTTAACCGTATTGTAACACTACGCTTAGAAGGTAATCGTTGGAGAGAAGAGAGCTTGCTCCTCGATAAAATCCCTAGTGGTACCTACCATCACGGTGGAAGACTTAAAATTGGCCCTGATGGCAAGCTTTATGCAACAGCAGGTGATGCGAGTCAACCTTCAATCGCACAAGATCTAAAATCATTAGGTGGAAAAATTTTTAGAATGAATTTAGATGGATCTGTACCAAGTGATAATCCGTTTCCAGACTCCTATGTATATAGTTATGGTCATCGTAATCCCCAAGGAATTACCTGGTCGTCGGACGGGACACTTTATGTTAGTGAGCACGGTAATTCAGCCTTTGATGAGATTAACAAAATAGAAGCGGGTAAAAATTTTGGCTGGCCGCTTATCGAAGGACTCGAAGAACAAGAGGGGATGGTTACACCTTTATTTACATCTGGAAGCAATGCAACTTGGGCTCCTTCTGGAATGGATTATTATAATGGTAAATTATACGTCGCTTCATTAAGAGGAAATACGGTTTTAGAATTTGACCTTGTTACAGGTGAACAAAAAGAAATAATTACGAAACTCGGAAGAATCCGAGATGTCTTAGTAGAGGATGGTTTCCTATATTTTATTAGCAATAATACAGATGGACGTGGGGATCCACAAGAGAATGACGATAAGTTGTATAGAGTTTCACTTTTACATTTGGATTAAAAGGACTGTGAATCTTGCTATATAGTCAATTTTCCAACAATACTATCAAATTAGTTTTACTTAGTTAGAAATAGTGTAAAATTTAATATGATTGAATAAACTTCTAGGAGGATTATGATAATGACTAAATATAACAAAATCGCAGTAGCAATTGATTTTTCAGAACAGTCTTTGAAGGCGTTTAACCGCGCAGTAAATGTAGCAATAGAGAGTGGAGCTACTTTGCAATTAGTGAATGTTGTTGACACTAAGTCATTTGGATCAGTTTCGGCATATGATTTAAAATATGCGGAGAAACTTAAAGAAGAAAACATTATCCAAATTGAAAAGTTGAAAAATGAAGCAAAAGCAGCTGGTATAGCGAATGTAGAGGCTGTAGTAGAAATGGGTTCCCCTAAGGTTATTCTGACAGGGCTTCCTGATGTCGGATTAATTGTATGCGGTGCAACGGGTGTCAATCAATTTGAAAAAATGGTGATTGGTTCAGTAGCAGATCGCATCGTTCGTCTTGCTAAATGTGATGTGTTATTAGTACGTTAAAATTATTTAAACACGCTAAAGGTTCTAGGATGTTTAACACTTTATTAAAATTCAGATGAAAATTGAACGCTTTAAAGCCTCTAATTTCAGGGGTTTAAGGCGTTTTTTTTGTAGAATAAGAAAAAACGCCAGCTAAAGAAACATTAATTGCATTAACAATCCCTCACCCAACTGAGACCGGTTGTGCCTTCTCCCGTATGTACGCTTATACTAGCGCTCAAAGGGTAGATTATAAACTGAATGGAAGGGAATTCGGCTTGGAGTTCAGCTTTCCAATGCTCGGCATCTTGATCGTTATTGCTATGGACAATTGCCACTTCAGTAACTGTAGATTGTTTTAATTCTTTACGTAGTAAGTCATTTACATATTGTTTAGCGCGCTTGTAGGTGCGTACTTTATCCTTTAATACAACACGTCCGTTTTGAAACGAGACAATTACCTTTAATTTTAGTAAATTGCCAAGTAAAGCAAAGATGCCAGGTACACGTCCACCTTTATAGAGTTGTGTTAAGTTTGCTGGGATACCGGATAGCTCTACTCGGTTAGTCATATCTTCAAGAATTCGTGCAATGTCATCTGCTTTAACACCTTGTGCTTCGAGAGCATGGCCTGTTTCGAGAATTTTTTGCATCGGATAGGAGATGATTTTTGAATCAATCGCATAAATCGGAAAGTTCGCTTGTTTAGCAGCAGCTAAAGAACTTTCATACGTTCCGGATAATAAACTTGTGGGATGAACGGCAATGGCACAAGTATACCCTTTCATTTTTAATTGTGTGTAAAGATCCACCATATCTCCAAAGAGCGGCTGTGAGGTTGTCGGAAGTGCTTTTGTGTTCCTCATTTTTTCATAAAATTCTGCCTGTGTTAGTTCTATCTTTTCTCTAAAAGCACCTTCTTCAAATATCACACTAATTGAAAATACATGGATGTTCAATTTTTCAATAAAAGAGTCACTTAAATATGCAGACGTATCTGTAACCCATGCAATTTTTTCTACCATAATACGGTGCCACCTACTTTCTAATAATGATAAAAATGAACAATCCTCATTCGTCATTGAAAGCTGTATTTACTGGTTATACTTATTATATGAAAAAATAAATTGTTGGATGAAAGTCCAAAATGAAGCGTGCTATTTAATGTAAAGGTGTGAGCATAATGAAAAAGGCAATATTTTTAGATCGTGATGGTGTAATAAATGAAGTACTATCGGATCGTGTGAAGTTTGTAAATAAACCGCAGGATCTATATTTCCTACCAGGTGTGCCAGAAGCGATTAAAAAATTGAACGATTATTTTGATTTTATTTTCGTCGTAACGAATCAAGGTGGTGTTGGATTGGGGTTTATGAAGGAATCGCAGCTCAAAAAAATCCATGACTATATGATTGCGGAATTAAAGAAGCAAGGGGCAACAATTCATGATGTGGCGTATTGTCCGCATAAGCCAAAAGCGGGCTGTGAATGTCGTAAGCCGAAAAGTAAATTGATTGTAGATCTAAGTGAAAAATATGATGTCGAGCTATCCCAGTCTTATATGGTAGGCGATACCGATACAGACATTATTGCAGGAAAGAGGGCGGGAACGAAAGGTGTATTTTTAGGGAAAAGTGATCCGCTTGCAGACGCCGTTTTCCCGGATTTAATCAGTGCTGTAGATTGGATAATAGAGGATTCAAAAGTATAGAAAGTGTATAATCAATTGTTGGCAGTAAACACTAAATGTTACACAAAATGAAATAAGAAAAGGGGATACGATGACAAAAAAAACAGAAGCAGGGTGGAACTTAGACAACAGTTATGCCCGACTTCCCGAATTACTTTTTACTAGGCTTGATCTCAATCCTGTACGTTCGCCAAAATTGATTGTTTTCAATGATTTATTGGCTAATTCATTGGGATTGAACGCTCAAATTTTAAAAAGTGATGAAGGAGTAGCAGTCCTTGCAGGTAACCGCATTCCTGAAGGTGGTTGTCCTCTTGCACAAGCTTATGCGGGCCACCAATTCGGCCATTTTACGATGTTAGGGGACGGTCGAACTATTCTACTTGGCGAGCAAATCACTCCGTTGGGAGAACGTGTTGATGTACAGCTCAAAGGTTCTGGTAGAACGCCTTATTCGCGTAGAGGAGACGGTCGTGCGGCACTAGGGCCCATGCTACGAGAATACATCATCAGTGAAGCAATGCATGCCCTCGGTATTCCAACGACTCGTAGCCTAGCGGTAGTAACAACTGGAGAGTCGATTATCCGTGAAACAGAGCTACTTGGTGCTGTTTTGACTCGTGTGGCTGCTAGTCATCTGCGCGTCGGAACTTTCCAATATGTTGCACAGTGGGGAACAGTTGAGGACCTTCGTGCTCTAGCTGATTATGCCTTACAAAGACATTATCCAGACGTTGATGCTGATGAGAACCGCTATTTGAATTTACTTCAGGCGGTCATCAAACGTCAGGCAACGTTAATCGCTAGATGGCAATTAGTTGGGTTTATACATGGGGTAATGAATACCGACAATATGACGATTAGTGGAGAAACTATTGATTATGGTCCTTGTGCATTTATGGATACGTATGATCTGGCTACAGTGTTCAGCTCAATTGATACGCAAGGGCGCTACGCTTATGGGAATCAGCCTCGTATTGCTGGATGGAATCTTGCGCGATTTGCAGAAACACTTTTACCGCTTCTGCATGACGATGAAGAAGAAGCGCTTAACCTTGCCCAAGAAGCAATTCAAGATTTTCCTAAGCTATATTACAGGACTTGGCTAACAGGTATGCGAGCCAAACTAGGGATGTTTAACGAAGAGGTGGAGGATGAGCCACTGATTGAGGAGCTTTTCAGTTTGATGCAAAAACATCAAGCAGACTATACGAACACCTTCCGCGCATTAACGTTGGATAAACTGGAAGATACAGCTCTGTTTGGCATTGAAGAGTTTACTCAATGGTATGAGAAATGGCAGGCAAGACTTGCAAGGCAGACGGAATCCAAAGACAACGCAAAACAGTTGATGAAAGACAATAACCCAGCAGTAATTCCTCGCAATCATCGGGTGGAAGAAGCAATAGCAGCTGCGGTAGAGCAAGCAGATTATAGTGTGATGGAACGGCTTCTGAAAGCACTTACGACCCCATTTGCGCACGTGCCTGAACAGGACACATACACAACACTGCCACCGCAATCAAACTGCCCTTACCAAACTTATTGTGGTACATGATATAGAACATTAACTAAAAGAGTTCTCGTTGCAGGGAATCATAGAGAAAGTATTATCTCATCTATCAATGACCTAGTTTTCACTTAACGTGAAAGCTGGGTCTTTTTTTATTTAAGGAATAAAATAGAGTGCGTATTAATATATTGCATAAAATAATCTGTCTGTCGAAGGGGAGGAAATTATGAAAAATCTAGGTGTATTACTTTTGATGCTAGCATGTGTACTATCTACTTCTATAAAAATTAACATACGTCTTAGCAACCGAGTAAGCATTACTACTAATAGTAAAGCCAATTGCTGAAGAGAATTCAGTAATTGGCTTGTAATTAGGTTTAATTTTCAATTACTGTTGCTGTGTCGATAATGCTTTGAGGGATATCGATTGAATCTATATTATTGATTTCTGAATAGGTAACTACAGATTTTGTTTGAATTGAAACCTCTTGACCTTCTACTTTCATTATTAAATCAAATTCCATGTCCATTTTATTTGTATCGAACGTTTCTTTATCGATATAGATTACGTAGTTTGCTTTATCAATGCTTAAGCCATCAAGAGGGTTATTCCCTGCACCAATTGTTTTATCCATCTCAGATTGGATAAGTTCTTTAAAGGCATCACCTTGTGCATTTAATGTTAAAACATACGTATCGTCTGTTTGTTTAAATGTAAAGTCATCAATATATTCTTTAAGTTGTGCTAGTTGCTCTTGCGCGTTAGCGGACGAAGCAGTTTGGTCAAGAATAGCGTCGAATTGTTCATTCGGTAGCTTCATCCAACTTCCTGATGTTTCGTCTTTCATAAAGAATCCTTGATCCTGCTTCATATACATTTCAATTGGTAGCTTAGAATCTTCAGTGCCTCCACCAAACATGTCAGGTGCAGACATAGTACCAGAGAGGTGCATAGCAAGTGGTTTGGTGATCATGTCCATGTCTATTTGAGAATCCATATTCATCTCTATCGTTTCTTCGCCGTTAACAACTTTCATTGCTTGTTCCATATCCATAATTGCGCTCATACTCTTGATGTCTACTTGGCGTTCTACGGCCTTCTCATATACTTGCTCTAAAGTTAACTTGCTTGTATCTGTTGTACCTTTCTCTGGTGTAGCGCTAGTGTTACAAGCTGTTAATACAAGTGCAACAGCACCTGCACTTAAAACTGTGAAAAATTTTTTCATCTCATCCAACTCCCATTTTTTTATAATAAAGAATTACATTACTAGTACGAATAACACGGGATAAAGTTTCAGAATAAAAAGTTTTTTTAAAAAAAGGGGGGGTTTTAGAAATGTGCTAAGCAGTAGAGGCGTGGTACGCATAAAAAAAGCCGAGAAAATGAAAACCATTTTCTCGGCTTGCTTGACTTATTGGTAACCCCAAATCATTGTGAGTAGAGAACCAAGGATTGTAACAACACCAACGAATACTGCGTATAAGATTGATGTATAAATTGATTTCTTATCTTCAGATTCACCAGCATGCATGAACAACACTAATTGAACAGTTGCTTGTGCAAGAGCTGTAACTAGTAAGATAGTGAAAGCAATGTTATAGGACATATCGAATATCACTACAGATAGAGCGACAAGTGTTAGTAAAAGTGAGAAGCCGAAGCCCATCACATGTTGTTTAGGGAATAATTCCTTCATCAGCTAATCAGTCCTTTCAAGTAGACGAAGCTGAAGATGAAAATCCAAACAACGTCTAAGAAGTGCCAGTACAGTGAGAAGATAAACGCTTTGTTAGCTGTTTTATCAGTTAAACCACGTTTTGCAACTTGAATTAAAATCGCAGTACCCCAGAATAAACCGAAAGTAACGTGAGCTCCGTGTGTACCTAGTAAAGTCATTAATGCCGATAAGAATGCGCTTGTAGTAATTGTAGCGCCCTCATGTACATAAGTGAAGAATTCAAAGATTTCAATTCCTAAGAAACCAAGACCAAGAATTAGCGTAATGATGAAGAAAGACATCATCGCTTTTTTATTGCCAAGGCGCATAGCATGAATACCAAGGCCGATAGTAAAACTACTTGTTAATAGTATGAAAGTTTCCAGTAATACAGGCGTCAATTCGAAAATCTCAGCACCAGTTGGACCACTACCTGTACGGTTTTCTAATACAAAGTAAACAGTAAAGAGTGTAGCGAATAAGGCAATCTCCGCGCCAAGGAAAATCCAAAATCCGAAGATTTTCAGACGATTTTCCTCTGTACTATATTCTAATGGAAGTGAAGAATCTATTTTCATATTATTTGTCACCTCTCAAACGTTTTTCAGTTGCCGTAATTTCTTCAACTGAAATGTAACGGCCATCGTCTTTTTCGAATGAACGAACAGCCATGAAACCAAATACACAAAGCATGCTAATAATAGCTAGTGTCCATGCACTAAATACCGCAAAGAAAGCAGCTAAGAAGAAGAATCCGCTCATCCAGAATGGTGCAGCAGAGTTATTTGGCATGTGGATTTTTTCATATTTTCCAGCCGTAATGTCACGACCTTCTTTTTTCGCAAACCAGAATTCATCTAAACGGTTGATTGTTGGTACAATTGCAAAGTTATATTCAGGTACTGGAGAGTGTGTAGCCCATTCTAAAGAACGACCATCCCAAACATCTGCCTTTTCATTACGTGGCATATGTCTCCAGCTGTAGTAAATGTTATAAACAATTACTGCGAAACCTGTAGCAAGTCCAAGTGCACCGACGAATGATAGCATACTCAATGGACCGTATCCTGTAGATTCAGAGTACGTGTACATACGACGTGCGTAGCCATCTAAACCTTGGATAAACATAGGGAAGAAAGTTACGTTAAAGCTAATAGCGATTAACCAGAAACCAAGCTTACCTAATTTCTCATTTAAACGGAAACCGAACATTTTCGGCCACCAGAAGTGGTAACCTGCAAGTACACCGAATACTGTACCTGGAATTAATACATAGTGGAAGTGGGCAACTAAGAATAACGTATTATGATATTGATAGTCGGCACTTGCCATTGCAAGCATAACCCCTGTAACCCCACCAATCGTAAAGATGGGAATAAAGCCAAGTGTATAAAGCATCGGAGTCGTAAAGGTAATTTTACCTTTTCGCATCGTGAGCAACCAGTTGAATATTTTAACCCCGGTTGGTACTGCAATTGCCATTGTTGTAATTGAGAATACGCCATTTACCATAGCACCGTGACCCATTGTGTAGAAGTGGTGAGCCCATACTAAGAATGACAGTAAAGAAATAACAACCATACTCATAACCATTGATTTGTAGCCGTATAAGTTTTTACGTGCAAACGTTGCAATGATTTCAGAGAAGATACCGAAGGCAGGTAGGATAACGATGTATACTTCAGGATGTCCCCAAACCCAGAATAGGTTGGCCCAAAGCATGTCCATACCACCGTCTGACATAGCAAAGAATTTTGTGCCGAATTGACGGTCTAATGTCATTAATGCAAGTGCTACAGTTAATACTGGGAAAGCAAATACAATGATAACGTTTGTAATTAATACCGACCAAGTGAACATAGGCATTTTCATTAATGTCATGCCAGGTGCACGCATCTTCATAATTGTTGCGATGAAGTTAATACCGGTCATTAACGTACCAAGACCAGATAATTGTAGTGCGAAAGCGTAATAGTTGTTTCCGACGGTTGGACTAAACTCAATACCCGCTAGTGGGAAGTAGGCTGTCCAACCAGCATCAGGTGAACCACCGATGATAAATGAAATGTTTAGTAAACCTGCACCAGCTGCGAATAACCAGAAGCTGACCGCGTTTAGACGTGGGAATGCAACGTCACGTGCACCAATCTGTAGTGGAATAACGATGTTCATTAAACCAATAACGAAAGGCATCGCCATAAATAAAATCATGATTAAACCATGTGTTGTAAAAATTTCATTGTAGTGTTGTGCATCTAAAAGTCCGTTATCAGGAACGGCTGTTTGCGCACGCATTAGAAGTGCGTCAATACCACCACGGAATAGCATTAATAATGCGACTGCGATATACATAATACCGATTTTTTTATGGTCTACCGTTGAGAGCCAGTTGTGATACAAATTGCCCCATTGCTTGAAATAAGTAAGACCAGCTGCAATTACAACAGTACCAACAACGATACTAATTGCTGCCATTAAAATCATCGGCTCTTGCATTGGATGCAAAATTTCCTCCATACTCATTGGATGCGCTCCTTTCGTGTTTGAAAATTAGTGTGATTTATTTGAGTGATCCATGTTTTCATGGTCCATGTTTGAATGATCCATTTCTCCATCAGCGTCAGTCATTTCTGAATGTTCCATTGGAGGAGGACTAAATTCTAAGTGTGTAGAAGAGTAGCTTGAACGACCAACGTGTTCAGCTTCTAATAGTTCTTCAAATTTTTCTTTTGTTAATGGTTTTTCTTTTGCTTTTACGTCAGAAACCCATTGATCGAAGTCAGCTTGTGTCAAAGTTTGTGCTTCGAATTCCATCTCAGCAAATCCACGACCATTGAAGTTCGAGTTACGACCCATATATGATCCAACTTCATCCGCTGCAAGGTGAATAGTTGTTAACATGTCACTCATTGCATATTTTTGACCAGCAAGTTGTGGAATCCAGAAACTTGTGATCGGTCCGAAAGAATAAAGTTTGAATTCGATAGGACGGTCTGTCGGAAGGTTAACATAGTTTACAGTTTCAATACCCTCTTCTGGATAACTAAAGTGCCATTTCCAGTTAGATGATGATGCATAAATAACAAGTGGTTCTGAATTTTCATAGCCTTCAGGTGTCGTTTCAACACTATATGTCGATTTGACAGTGACAATCGCTAAGAAAGTAACGATTAGGATTGGAATCGCTGTCCATGTGATTTCCAGAGCTAAACTACCCTCGTCGTGAGGTGGTTCGTAATCAGCTGGCGTTTTTGATGCACGGTATTTTGTTAGCATGAATGCTAAAAGTACGTACACGACAATTAATATGAAGGCCATTGTAATAATGGATAAGATAATTGTGTTTGATAATGTTTGTGCTTGTGGTCCTTTTGGATCAAGGACTGTCAATGGTTCACAGCCACTAAGAATCGCAAGTACCGCGAAAGCTAAAAACATTAGGCGTGTTTTTTTATTCATGTTTGGCTCCTCTCTATAAACGGCAATTCCTAAAATTCATTTTTGGTGTATGGATTCGCGTTAAAAAATATTAACGAATAGTAGGGAAAATACTCACCTCTTTTAATCTTTTGTACCAATCAAATAGGTTCGCATTGACAATGACTTACTTATATAAGATATGAAATGAAAATCTATATTTGATTGGTCAATGCAAGTGATAGCAAAGTAGACAGATATGTAGGTGGAAAATTTATAACGCCACATAATCTAGCATGTCAATGAGTTTTGATTGGAATTTTATTCTTTCTCATTGACAATCGCTGTCTGTGTTTGCAAATAGGATTATACGCCCCGTCTCAGAGAAATAACATTATTTTGTTATAGAATTGTAGGTGGATTGTCACCGATTATGAACATTTTTTGAACGAATATTACTATTTTGTAATTGGTATTTTCTTCATTAACTAAATTAACACTGTATAAACGTTGAAAACATTGAGTTTGTGATGTTTAACTAAGTAAATAAAAAATTGATGAATAATTGAACTTCACATTTTAGACGCTAAATTGTAATAATATCGTAAAAAAATAAGAGTTTTCAGTTCGTAATAGTTGATATGTATTATAAAAAGGGTTATGAGAAAACGATGTTTTATGGACATAAAAGGGTAATATTTCTATGAAAAGGATAATTAACATGGGTATTTTTAGATATATGAAGGAATTATGGCAATATATTAAGGGAGTTTCAATAACTTACAAATTAAGGTATTAGTTATTTTTGGAGAATAATAAAAAGAGCATCCAGTAGTTTAGGATACTCTTTTAAGAGAGATGTAGATGGCTTTAAGTTCCTAGCTTCAACCATTTTGCTATTTGTCCATATAAGGCATTTTGGAGTTTAGGGGCTTGATTATTCATTTTTAAGGCGAAGAATAAGGTTTTCATCATATTCAACGTACATGTTCGTCCACTAAAAAAGCTATTAGTATATCCTTGGGTTAGTAGATGCATTTCGAATTTATCGAAGGCTTGCTCCACCCATTCGATTAAAGCGTCCTCTGAATAGCCACGATTAAGTAAAGCTTCAACAATATTTACTAAGCGTTCCTCTTCGTCATTGACGTAGATTACATCTTTCCAGGTCGTTAATTTTAGTGCATGTAGAATGGAAGGTGCATACTGTAAGTCGAATTTAGGATGTTTAATGGTCGCTGTTGCCAAATCGGCACCGTGTGCAATGCTGTGCGCCCAGCCTTTTCCTTCAACTTGACCACGCGTATCTTTTTCTAAAAGTAAGTACCGGCCAATTTTTTTGAAGAAAGTATGTAGACCTTGATCTTCTATAACTAGTAACTCGGCATCTTTTGCAAGTATCCCTGCTACAAGTAGGGCTGAGAATGAGCGCGTGAAAACACTATCAGTATCGTCTTCACCGATACGTGAATACAAAAACTCCTCACTTGTTGCTGTATCAAATAAAAATTGCAGTTGATGAGTCTGCAATAGATTATCGCTAAGTAAAGTGATGAATGTCCGGTAAATGAGATGATCACGCAACTCAGCATCGGTGGAACCGATGTGTGCAAGCATTTGCTGTAAAAGTGTATCACCATTTTCTAAGAAAAATGCTTGACGAGCAGCGAAGGTCATTGTTGAAAATGATTGTAATGTTTCCTTAAGTTCCATATTTAAGCCTCCAAACATAAGTATCTTGTATCATTATACCGTTTTTTATAAAATTATCTCTCGTTCTAGTGAGAGAATAATATAGTAGGGTTAGCTGTGAGGTTTTCAGAAACAATAGAAAGTTGATATGATTAAACGGATAAATGTGTGAATAGGGGAAGATGTATAATGGAAAAAATTCAATTATCTATTTTAGATATTGGCATGATGTTACAAGGACAAACTGCGACTGAAGCACTTGCGCAATCAGTTCGTTTTGTACAATTAGCAGAAGAGTTAGGTTATAAACGATATTGGTTTGCGGAGCATCATAATGCAGGAAATCAAATTAGTCCTTCTCCTGCGATATTAATAGCGCATACGGCAGCACATACGAAAACCATTCGCGTTGGTGCGGGTGGCATTATGCTGCCTAATCATAGTCCGTTAAAAGTAGCCGAAGATTTTGCGTTACTTGCTGCGATGCACCCAGGACGCATTGATTTAGGCATCGGACGTGCACCAGGAACAGATGGATTAACAGCACTTGCTTTAAGACGTTCGAGAGAAGCTGTGTATCAGTATGATTTCCCTGAAAATTTGGATGAGTTGCTGCATTATTTTCAACGCGATTTTCCAACAGACCATCCATTTGCACGTATTAAGTTTTCGCCATCTACGGAGCTTCCAGACGTATTTATGCTTGGCTCTAGTAATGGTGGAGTGCAATTTGCGGCAAATAAAGGAGTGGGTTTTGCCTTTGCAGCACATATGTCTCCTGATATTGCTGTTCCGACACTACGTCACTATCATGACACATTCCAACCTTCGGATTGGCTATCTGCTCCGCATGGGATTTATTCGATTAGTATAATTACTGCAGAGACGGAAGAAGAGGCATATTACTTGGCTAGACCTGCTCAGCTATTTTGGGCACGTATTTTTTCTGGAGCGCCGATTGGGAATTTCCCTACGCTCGAGGAAGCGCATGCCCATACATTTACTCCAGCAGAAAAAAGTGCTGCAACACGTATGGAAAATTCTATGCTTATCGGAACACCTGCGCAAATGGCAAAGCAACTTAAACATGTGACAAAAGAGGCTGGTGTAGAAGAAGTGATGGTGTTATCGTTTTATCCAACGATTGAATCAAGAGTCAACGGCTACCGATTATTAGCAGAGTCTATGCTATAGACATAAAAAAGACATACTTCCTTTGGAAAGTATGCTAAGGCTTTACTTAAAGAATGGCTGCGGACTTAATGCCTAATGGCCATTCAGTCATCGTATTTTTATTTGTTTTTAAATCCACTAATATATTTGCATGTTTCAAGGCGTCAATCACCCATTCGCTGTAATAAAGAACAGGCTGTGGATGTTGTAAAATTCGTTTCATATCTTTACGATCGATGTGTAAAAGCTTATAGCTACATTCAATATGGACTGGTTGAGGGATGATCCATAACGCGTTGTCTTGATGACCAAGGGCAATAGTGCCTGGGATTTGACCTTGGATACTCGTGATGTACGTAATTGCTTCTTTCGTATACGTATTAATCTTTGTGTTTGTAAAAAAATCAAATTCAATTGAGTAGTCTGTCTGACCGTCTGTTGCTGTTGAAAAGCTGAAAATCTTTATAGGTAGTGTTTGAAACTTTGGAAAGATGCGGCTATCGAATTCTTTGACTACATCCATTAATTGCATGTGTTTCACTCCTTTAAAGAATGGCATTGCCCAATAAGACGACAACTATCATATGAAAAATACATATTCAACTTTGTCTTAAAGGGGATTTTTAATATATAATACGCTGTGTCACAAAATCTGTATATAAAAATATGGAAAAATAAGATAAATAAACATTATTAAGGTTTGTATAACCTATCGAATGATGCATACTAGTAAGAATGTAGAAGTGGGGGTGAGAAAAGTGGCTAAACATAAACGATCAATTATTAAGCATGACAATATCATTGTTTTTCCAGGAGCAGCACAAAAGTTAATAAAAGAAGGTCATCATTATGCAGAAGAATACCAGTATGAGAAAGCTGTCGAATGCTTTGAAAAAGCTTTTTTATATGAAGAAGGTGATGAAGCTGCTTTAAGTGCTTATGCCTATGCACTCTATGAACTGAAAGCATATGAAAAAGCTAAAGCTGTTTGCGCGCAATTACTAGCAATGGGTACTTCTTTGTATGTTGAAGTGATGGAACTGTATATTACCGTTTCTATGCAGCTAAAGGAATACCATCAAGTAGAGGCGCTGATCGACGCTTTAATAGAAGAAAATGCTTTACCTCGTGAACAACTCGAAAAATTTGAACGCCTTAAGGATTTAAATATTGAAGTCGCTAAAAATCTTCAACAAAAAGAAGATACACAGATGCTCATTGAAAAAGAGGAATATGAGCTAGCTAGATTCAGTGTGTTAGAATCGAATGATCAAGCTATGCTTTTACATCGTCTGATGGATACAAATGTACGTCAATTAAAACAAGCGTTAAAAGAAATTATTGAATGTGAAGATATCCACCCATTTGTCCAGAGTTTAGCGCTAATTTTACTTGTGGAACAAGAGGTTTCTATTGAAGTAAGTATTACAAAATTTGAGCAAACAAAACAGGTCGATCCGGCACACTTACAATTACCTACGCAATTGCCGCAATATACGCTTGTGAAAGAAATTGTGGAAAATAAACTAGAGCAAGACCCAACGACGCTTGAGATGGTACAATATTTAATGGCAAGGCATGCGATTGTTACTTATCCGTTTGAGTGGTCGCCATTTGAAGCCGATGATATCGCTTATAGTTATATTGATTTTGTGCAATCGATGCTAGGTAAGGTACAGGAAATGGACTATGAGATTATCGACTTTTTGCAAACACTAGAAAAATTAACAGAACTGCAAGATGTGTGAAAAAAGTTGAAACTATACGCATCTATGATATACTAAAATGGTTGTCAAAATCGTAGTTACGAATGAATTGTCTAACATTGAAAATTAACTTTTTTTTACAGGAGTCACCTGTTATTTTATACTAGGTAAGACGAATGTCAGAGAATAGTTACATTTAGGAGCGCAAAAAGCGCTTGCTAAATAAAATTAAAGCCTCTGGCAGATGGCATAGATTTTGAAAAATTTGTGATAGATGTTAGCCTAATATGATTCATGCATATGAACATAGAGTGTTAACTAGTCCAAGTACGATTCGAATTCTATACACATGATAGGCCAAGGTGAATTTGATTATTTGGAGGTTTTTATACATGTCAGCAAAATGGGAAAAACAAGAAGGAAATATTGGTACTTTAACAATTGAAGTATCAGCTGCAGAAGTAGACGCAGCAATGGAACAAGCATTCAAGAAAGTTGTAAAACAAATTAACGTACCAGGATTCCGTAAAGGAAAAATGCCTCGTAAAATGTTCGAGCAACGTTTCGGTATCGAATCATTATATCAAGATGCACTAGAAATCATCGTGCCAGAAGCTTATGCTAAAGCAATTGACGAAGCTGGTATCGCACCAGTAGATTACCCAGAAATCTCTGGTACAGAAAACTTCGTACATGGTAAAGATTTCGCATTTACTGCACAAGTAACTGTTAAACCAGAACCAAAACTTGGTGACTACAAAGGTCTTGAAGTAGCGAAACTTCCAGTTGAAGTAACTGACGAAGAAGTAGATGCACAAATCCAAGATCAATTAGCTAAAAAAGCTGAACTTGAACTTAAAGAAGATGAAGCGATCGTAACTGGCGATACTGCTGTTATCGATTTCGAAGGTTTCGTAGGTGAAGAAGCATTCGAAGGTGGTAAAGGCGAAGACTACCCACTAGAAATCGGTTCAGGTTCATTCATTCCTGGATTTGAAGAGCAACTTGTAGGTGTTAAAGCTGGCGAAGCTAAAGACGTAACTGTTACTTTCCCAGAAGAATACCACGCTGAAGAATTAGCTGGTAAAGAAGCTGTGTTCAAAGTAACTGTTAAAGAAGTAAAAACAAAAGTTCTTCCAGAATTAAACGACGAGTTCGCTAAAGAAATCGACCCAGAAGTAGAGGGCGTTGATGCTTTACGTGCTAAAATCAAAGAACAAACAGCTACACAAAAGCAAGCTGAATCAGATGCTACACTTCGCGACGAATTAGTTGAAAAAGCTACTGCAAACGCTGAGTTTGAAGTGCCAGCTGGTATGATCCAAACTGAAACTGACCGTATGTTACAAGAATTCGGCCAACGTTTACAATCACAAGGTATGAATCTTGAATTATACTTCCAATTCTCTGGTCAAACAGAAGAAGACTTACGTGGTCAAATGAAAGAAGAAGCAGAAAATCGCGTACGTGTTTCTCTAACTCTTGAAGCAATTGCTGAAGCAGAGAAAATCGAAGCTACTGAAGCTGACATCGATGCTGAATTAGAAAAAATGTCTGCACAATTTAACATGACTAAAGAACAAATCACTTCTGCATTAGGTGGAACTGCAGTTCTTGAAAATGATATTAAAATTCAAAAAACAGTTGAACTTTTAGTTGAGAACGCTAAAATCACTGAATAATATTTAAATATATAGTAAAATGATTATGAGACAAGGTACGGCTTTTTAACCGTGCCTTGTTTTATCACATATAGATTTTATCTTTTTAGCGGGTATCTAAAAGCCAGCAGAATAAAGATAAAGCCTCCGGCGGATGTCTCAGATGTTTGGTGCGCGAAAGCGAATCGTTTGCAGCAAATTTTGAAATGTTGAAAATCATGTTGGCCTAAGTACATCGCATTCATGCGACAACTGCTAACTGACCTGCATCACGCTGTCCTAAGCCCAATTCAGAATCTGGACGCAATTACGCCGAGGCATATTTGATACATAGTATTGTTGGTTGACTTTGCATACGATGCTAAATTTTAAGCAGTCGATTTATTTGATAATGATTCGATTATCTTGTAAGATAGTTGCTTGAATAGGGGTGAAACATATTGTTCAAATTTAATGATGAAAAAGGCAATTTAAAATGCTCATTCTGTGGTAAACCACAAGAACAGGTACGTAAATTAGTTGCAGGACCTGGTGTCTATATTTGTGACGAATGTATCGAGCTTTGTTCAGAAATCGTTGTAGAAGAACTAGGTGTTGAGGAAGAAATCGAGTTCCAAGATATTCCGAAACCGAAAGAGATCTTAGCGATTTTAGATGAGTACGTAATCGGACAAGAACGTGCTAAAAAAGCTTTAGCAGTTGCCGTTTATAATCACTACAAACGTATTAATACGAATAGTAAAATTGATGATGTAGAATTAGCAAAATCGAACATTGTGTTAATCGGCCCAACTGGTAGCGGTAAAACATTATTAGCACAAACATTAGCGCGTATTCTAAACGTACCTTTTGCTATTGCAGATGCGACTTCTTTAACAGAAGCGGGTTATGTTGGTGAAGATGTAGAAAATATTCTATTAAAATTAATACAATCTGCGGATTATGACATCGAACGTGCTGAAAAAGGAATTATCTATATTGATGAAATCGATAAAGTAGCACGTAAATCAGAAAACCCATCGATTACACGCGATGTTTCTGGTGAAGGTGTGCAACAAGCTCTTCTTAAAATTTTAGAAGGTACAGTTGCAAGTGTGCCACCTCAAGGCGGACGTAAACATCCACATCAAGAATTTTTACAAATCGATACGACAAATATTTTATTTATCGTAGGTGGAGCATTTGATGGGATTGAATCGATTATTAAACGTCGTCAAGGCGAAAAAATAATTGGATTTGGTTCAGATCCAAACAAAGTGGAAGTAGAAGAAGGCTCTTTAATGGCTAAACTAATTCCAGAAGACTTACTAAAATTCGGTCTAATTCCTGAGTTTATCGGTCGTTTACCAGTATTGGCAAGCTTAGAGCAATTAAATGAATCTGCGCTTGTACAAATCTTAACGGAGCCGAAAAATGCATTAGCGAAGCAATATCAAAAAATGCTTGAGCTTGATGGTGTTGAACTTGAATTTGATGAAGGTGCACTGTCTGAAATTGCCAAAGAGGCGATAGAACGTAAAACAGGTGCGCGTGGTCTTCGTTCAATTATTGAGTCAACAATGCTAGAAGTAATGTATGAACTACCATCGCGTGATGACGTAAAGAAATGCGTCATTACAGCAAAAACAATTACGGATAAAGAGAAACCGAAATTGCTTCTTGAAGATGGCACTGAACTCGATGAAGGTAATGATAAAAAAACTTCAGCATAATAGATTAGAACTTCAATGACATTCAAGAAGTTTGGATATCCAATATTATGAGATAAAGAGTAAATTAGCTGGCTTCGATTGTGCAATACCGCACAGCTCGACAGTCAGCTTTTTGTTCATACATATGGATTATGTATAAATAGATTTATTGGAATTTATGGCTGGCGTCAATATTTTGTGTGAAACAACTAAATAAACACATACTAATATGGCGGGATTGAAAACAACAAAATGTCGATGGAGGTGATTGCCCGCATGGTAACAATTCAAAAAACATCTAATGTGCCACTATTGCCCTTACGTGGACTGTTAGTATATCCTACTATGGTGTTACATATTGATGTGGGTAGAAATCGTTCTGTAGCAGCGCTTGAGCAAGCAATGCTAGAAGATCAATTGATTTTATTAGTAACGCAAAAAGAAATGCATGACGAACAACCAGGAGAAGCTGATTTATATAAATTCGGCACAATGGCATATGTTAAACAAATGCTAAAATTACCAAACGGAACGTTACGTATTTTAGTGGAAGGTGTAGCACGTGCTTCTTGGTCTAACTACACAGCATTAGAGAACTATACTACTGTTGATATAGATGTAAAAGAAGAAAATACAGCTAAAGACGTGGAGACTGAAGCGTTAATGCGTACACTTCTGACGTATTTTGAAAAGTACGCGAGATCTTCAAATAAGATTACGACTGAAACAATTGATACAGTAGCAGATATTGAAGAACCTGGCCGATTAGCCGATATTATTGCTTCGCATTTACCAGTTAAAATTGCAGATAAGCAAGAAATATTAGAAATGTTAAATGTCAAAAAGCGTATCGATCATTTAATTATTCGCTTGCATGATGAGCAGGAAGTGCTTGATTTAGAGAAGAAAATTAATGCAAAAGTTAAGCAATCCATGGAGCGTACACAAAAAGAGTATTATTTGCGCGAGCAGATGAAAGCAATTCAAACGGAGCTTGGCGATAGTGAAGGTAAAACTGGTGAAGTCTCTGCCTTACGTAAACGTATTAATGAAGCAGGTATGCCAGAAACAACGAAAAAAGCTGTTTCAAAGGAACTGGATCGCTATGAAAAGCTTCCAACAGCAAGTGCCGAAAGTGGTGTTATTCGTAACTATGTTGATTGGATGGTATCACTGCCATGGACGAACAAGACTGAAGACCGTATGGATATCAAACATGCTGAAAAGATATTAAATCGAGATCATAATGGTCTTGAAAAAGTAAAAGAACGTGTGCTTGAATATTTAGCTGTACGTCAGCTGATGAAATCGTTACGGGGACCAATTCTTTGCTTAGCTGGACCTCCTGGTGTCGGGAAAACTTCCTTAGCACGTTCAATTGCGGAGAGCTTAGATAGAAAATTTGTCCGTATTTCATTAGGTGGTGTTCGTGATGAATCAGAAATTCGAGGTCATCGTCGTACGTATGTGGGTGCAATGCCAGGACGTATTATTCAAGGTATGAAAAAAGCGGGTACAGTGAATCCTGTTTTCTTACTAGATGAAATTGATAAAATGTCGAATGATTTTAGGGGAGACCCATCAGCTGCAATGCTTGAAGTATTAGATCCAGAGCAAAATAGTACATTTAGCGATCACTTTATTGAAGAACCTTATAATTTATCGAATGTGTTATTTATTGCAACAGCGAATGACTTGAGCACAATTCCAGGACCATTATTAGATCGTATGGAGATTATTTCGATTGCTGGTTATACAGAAATTGAAAAAACAGAAATTACGAAAGATCATTTAATTCCAAAGCAACTTGAAGAGCATGGCTTGAAAAAAGCACAAGTGATTTTCAAAGATGAAGCGGTACTTGATTTAATCCGTTATTATACACGTGAAGCTGGTGTACGTGGCTTAGAGCGCCAAGTAGCATCTGTATGCCGTAAAGTGGCGAAAATTATCGTTTCCGGTGAGAAAAAACGTGTTACTGTAAATTCTAAAACACTAGAAGAATTCCTTGGTAAACATCGTTATCGTTATGGACAAGCTGAAACAGAAAATCAAATTGGTGTAGCTACCGGATTAGCATATACAACTGTTGGTGGCGATACACTTCAAATTGAGGTTTCATTAACACCAGGTAAGGGCAAATTACAACTTACTGGTAAGCTTGGTGACGTTATGAAAGAATCAGCGCAAACTGCGTTGTCTTATGTACGTTCAAAGACAAAAGAGTTGGGTGTCGATGCAGAGTATTTCGAAATGCATGATATTCATATTCACGTGCCAGAGGGGGCTGTACCAAAAGATGGTCCTTCGGCTGGTATTACAATGGCAACAGCAATTACGTCTGCCATCTTAAATCGACCAATTCGTCGTGAAGTTGGTATGACAGGTGAGATTACATTACGTGGTCGTGTCCTACCAATTGGAGGATTGAAAGAGAAGTCATTGAGCGCACATCGTGCAGGCTTGACAACAATTATTTGTCCAAAAGACAATGAACGCGACATTGAAGATATTCCTGAAGTCGTTCGCGAACAACTTACATTTAAACTAGTGTCATCAGCTGATGAAGTATTAGCACTTGCACTAGACGGAGGTTTTTAATTACATGAAAGTCCACAACGTTGAAATGGTCATTAGTGCCGTTAGACCAGACCAATATCCTGAGGATGGACTGCCAGAGTTTGCATTAGCAGGTCGTTCGAATGTTGGAAAATCATCATTCATTAATCGTATGATTGGTCGTAAAAGTATGGCGCGTATTTCTTCTAAACCAGGGAAAACGCAAACGCTAAACTTTTATAAAATCGAGGAGCAGTTATTTTTCGTCGATGTACCTGGATACGGTTATGCGAAAGTTTCCAAAACAGAACGTGAAGCATGGGGTAAGATGATTGAACGTTATATTACAGGGCGTGAAGAACTAAAAGCGGTCGTGCAAATTGTCGACCTGCGCCACCCACCTACTGCTGATGATTGTATGATGTATGATTTCTTAAAGCATTACAATATCCCATGTATTATCATTGCAACGAAGGCAGACAAAATCCCTAAAGGGAAATGGGATAAGCACAAAAAGATGGTTAAAGAAACACTTGAGATGGATAAAAATGATCCGCTAATTGTATTCTCATCTGAAAAAGGGTTAGGCTTTGAAGAAGCTTGGCGTGAAATTGAAAAGAAAATGATGTGACAAAAAAACATCTACAGCGTCTAATTGAACGTTGTAGATGTTTTTTTTGTAGAAATCTGTAAAAATGCTTGATGTATGAAATGTTTGACCGATAAAGTAGATAGGAGGTGGTGTGTAAATGGATATCGCAGCTTTATCAATTAGCATGAACCAAGCAACTTTAATGCAAAATGTGTCTTTAGCTGTTACAAAGCAGGCAATGGACATGCAACAACAAAATACAGAACAACTTGTAGAAATGTTAGATGCTCCACATCCGACGGCAGGACATACAATTGATATTCAAGTATGATAATGGAAAGGTAGCTTGAAGTTGGAAGCTACCTCTATCTTTGTATTCAATAGTTTAAAATAAGTTGTAGAAAGTATTGGAGAATTACAACTTTTTGAATAAGAAATCTAGCAATAGATAAGCTATACTATTCTTGAATAGTATACATGTTAAGGAGGCAGGAATAGTTGAAAAAAATATCATACATACTCGTAGTTCTTTTGCTTATGATGGTAACGTTACCATCAGGACATTCTGCACAAGCTGCGCAGAAAGTAACTGGAACATTTGTTGATGTTACATATTCAGAGTATACAAATGCAGAAGGCAAAGTGGAAAAGCAACTTAGTAAAATCACCTTACAAAATGATAGTGGGCGTACAGTTACGTTCAACATCAACAACGATGTCCTTCTATATATTAATAACACTCAAACAACGATAGACGGTTTTAAAATGGGCATGAAGGTGGAGGCGGAAGTATCACTACGACGTGTAGTAGCTCTGCGTGGAACTTCGAATATCTCAGAAGAATCAACAACGGTTGCACAAAATGCGAAAACAATCGCAGGTGTAGTAACAAGTATCGACCCAAAAGGCATGTTTATCATGGTAAAGCCGGATGTTGGGAAAGAAACAACTTACTATATTAATAAAGACACAGCCTATCAAAAAAATTCATCAGCTGTTGATATTAGCTCGTTGTACATTGGTGATCGAGTTAAGCTAAAGCTAAACAACACAGGTACCTCTATTGTTTCGAAGGTTGAAATTAGCGTGTCTGGCACAGTGGTTGAAAAACTATATAAGGGCGAAATTCAAACAGTCAATGCCAATAGCAATAAACTAACGATGAAAAATCAACATGCTTTAGAAAACTGGCAATTTGGAAATAGCCCAAGCTCTGCACTGTCTACGATGTCATTTGCTTCAAAAGCACCTATCTATGTTGGCAATAAAAAAATAGAAAAAGGTCATTTGAAAAATTACATTGGTAGTGAAGCGTATTACGCGACTGTAAAGCAATTTGGTAAGGAAGTTATTGAAAAAATTGTTGTCCTTCAAAACAATGAACGTACATACTATGAACCGATGACAGCAGTCGATACAGGCTATCAGTTCTTAACATTAAAATCAGCGGGACGTATGTATTACCATGATGGCTCAATATTAATTCGTAACGGACGTTTAATTGAACCAACAGGCTTAATGGCATACGGAACAGCATTTGTTGTTTCTGATGGTGCGGCACGTGATCATTATGCACAAGTGGTTCAAGTAACAAGTGATAGCTTTATGTCACCAAACTTAGCAACACATGATTTGTATTACGGAAAATTAGTACAAGCTGATGGTTATTTAATTGAAATCGACGATGCTATCAAGATTGAATCGAATGTCTTCAAAGATACGGATGGGCAAGTATTATCTATTAGTAATTCGACAAAGGCAAAAGTGAATGACAATGCCAAAACGTATACAATCGTGCCTGATATCGAGTTATATCTTTACGAAGACCAATACGGTTACTTCTACGTGAAGGATGGCCACGTACAAGCTATTCATATTTTAGATAATTCAACACCAGTGGCACAGCGTATGCTAGTTGGTAAACTTCAATCAGTTAAATCGACGTTCCCAGCAGTGATTAATGTGAAGAGTGTTAGTCAATGGATGAACGGAAGCTGGTACGAAGCTGGGGAAATGATCGATATGGATATCGATCAAGCAACGATAATTAAAGCAGGAAAAGTTATTCAGCCTTCTGACTTAAAACCTTCAGATCGTTTAGTCGTTATGTCGAATAATTTTGTAAAAGGGTACTTTATTTTAGTCGATTAATAGTGAAGGCGGCATGTGGAGAAACTTCACATGCCATCTCCGCTTTCAATTCTAGTGAATAGGCTGAAAGATGAAAGAGAGGGACAAAATCGCATGCAAAAGTATGTAAAAAGAATTTGTATATCATGTTTTGCTCTCATCATCATGATGATGGGAATACAAGTAGATGCATCAGCTGCTTCACCAGACACAACTGGAGCAGTGAAAAATGAGTATACATATGAAGAAGCAGTATTTATTTCAGGGAAACCAGTCGTATTTACAGGCAATAGTAAGAATGTGAAAATCACAGAAAAAGAATCTAAGGGAAAAATTACTGAAACGTTTAATATGAAACTTACTTCAAAAAGTGGTGATACACTTTCACGTACGTTTTCATACGAATCTGATGTAGTCGATTACACAACGATTGGTCAAAAAACGGCAAATGGCGTAGTGAAAAAATATTCAGAGAAAATCGTAATTGGCGGTATAACATACACGTTAGCTGATTTTCAATTTTCACAAGGTACTGTAACGGATAATCGTGCAGCATCTGATTATTTCTCAGGTAATATTATTTCACGAAAAACATACACAACTTCAGGTAAGAAAAATCAGCCTACACAAACAATCTCAATTGATACAGATAGTCGTCATGTAGGGTATGAGAACTTCTGGGGTGCGACAGAAACGCAAATTACAGAATCTGTTATTTCGAATAGTGATGGTACAACGGGACATGTGAAAAACCGTTTATCGACAAGTAAATCACGTGTTTTAAACTATGAAGATAATCCTGCGGGTCTCTCAAGCTTTGATGGAGGTTACGCGGTAGTAAGCGAAAAAGATGTGATTTCTGAATATACGTATAATTTAGCCTCTGGTACAGCAGGTACACTAAGCTTAGATTCAGAGTATATGCCGACGATAGAGCGTTTAATCATTCCGAAATTCCGCGATATTTCAAATCACTATGCGAAGGATGGCATTGAAAAATTATATTCATTAGGTATTTATGAAGACGCAAGTAATTTCTTTTCACCAAACACGCCAATGAAACGTTCTGATTTTACTATCGCAATTGGGAAAGCGGTAGATTTACGTGTAATGGAAGAAAAAAAATCGAAAAAAGCTTCTTCAACTAGTATTTTCAAAGATGTGAAACGCACAATGAAAGACTATGCTTATATTGAATCAGCGGTGAAAAAAGGCATTATCAGAGGGGTAACGCCGGACTACTTTAAACCAGACAATCCAATTACGCGTGCACAGGCAGCTGCCATTTTTGTTAGAGCGTTAGGACTAGAAAATAAAGCGCCGGAACCAGGATATGTAACAAAATTCACAGACGATGCTCAAATTCCAAATTACTCTCGTGATGGTATTTATATTGTCAATGAGTTAGGGCTAATGACGGGAGATCCAGTTACAGGACGCTTCAATCCAAACCAATCATTAACACGTGCACAAGCATCTGTTGTATTAGAGCGCTTCTTGAACTATTTAGAAAACGATTTAAAGCAAAATCATAGAGACGACGTACTATTTTTTGACTAAGGAAAGGATTTGAATAAATGAGACATGTGAAAAAAGCATTTTTATTACTATTTTGCTTCGTGCTAACATTTGTCACAGTTGTGCCCGCAACAACGCAAGCTGCTACGACTATTCAAGATGTTCCTACGACAAATAGTAAGTATGCAGCAATTTCATGGGCAATCAACAACGATTTAATGTCGACAAATAGCGCAAATAATTTTTTGCCAGATGGACAGGTTGCTGAACGAGATGTCGTAACGATGTTCTCTAAGCTTGATAAAAACTATGCGTTAACTTACAACGAAAGCGTTGCATATAACTTCTATAGTGAATTTTACTTACCGTTGGAAGGGACATTTGTTGCAACGAACCGTTCGAAAACAATTACGCGAGGTCAATTTGCACGCATTTACGCTGCGTTTAAAGGGTTAGACTTAGACGAGCCACAAGCGGTGCAGTATCTATATATAAATGATATTTCAACAGGATCTACCGGTAAAAAAACTTTTGCAGATTTTAACCCTTCTACAAAGCTAACACGTGGCGATTTGGCAGTATTTTTATATCGTGGTGTACAAAGCGATTCATTTGCTGTACAAGGTTTAAAAAAGGCAGCATCTGGACGTGATAATGACAAAATTACATTACCAGCAGGTTTCATGGGTTCAACAGGTGAGGAATTTGAAGAGCCGAAAGATAATGACAACGATTTTGTAGGACCCCCTTATGTAAACAATGCGCTACAAGCGATTGATATTGAAAAACCAGATTTAATTGCAAATGGTGAAGATAAAACGTTAATAACGGTTTCATTAAAAGCATGTAATGGTGATCCGATTGCAGATGATAAATCGTATACATTCCGTGTAACGTCTACACATGGGGCAACGATTGTGAATACGAGTGGGGAAACGGTTCGAAATGTTCAATCTGATGGTTCGACTGTATCTGCTATCGTAGTTGCACCAAAGTTAACAAAATCTGCACGTGATGTAATTTCGTTTGAATTAATAAACAATACAGATCCAAGCATGAAATGTCTTGTTGGAGAAAAGTTAAATGCGAATGTACGATATGCTCCAAAGGCAGAAATGCGAATTAATTTTGAAGTGTATGATCCGAAAAATTTAGGTGATACAGATGGGGACATAACACCTCCATATCCAACGCGTGAAAAACTACCAGAATTCTTTACAGAAAATCTAGTAGATGTGTTCTGGATTGATCCTGAAGAGAAGAAATTTAGTATCGGACAGCAAACAAATGTAACGAATGCTTTAGGAGCGGTGGAAAACAAATATTTACAGTATGGTGGCAGTGATGCCGCTTATCCAGCACTCGGCTATAAGCATGCTCAATTACAATTTGAAAACTACGATATTTCGGTGTATTTATTTGAAAAAATACTTAAACATCGTTTAGATAATTCGGTGACAAAACCTGCTAAGACTGAAATTATGTACATGATTAATAAGGATGGTAATCCGATTTATCGTATTCAAGGAATTGATGATTCGATTGCCTCACAAGTAGAGAACATTAACCCAGTAGGCTCAATCATTCAATTAATGAGTCATATGCCGGAAGAGAAAAAGTTAACAATCGAGCATTATGATAGTGTTATGAAAATCTATGCAATTTTAAGTAACTTAAGCAATTATGACCGTACTGTATTGCTTAAATATCAAGGTGGTAAATTACTAGGTCAAGTAGAAGCGTATAAGAAACGTGTAGAAGCATTGAAAGAAAGTGCCGACGCAGCAGCAAGACCTAATGGCAAAGATCGATATACAAAAGTAATGGTGACACTCGTAAGACCTAGTGGAGAAATTGTAACGGACTATCAAGGAACAGTTAAAATTACATTTGATGGTGTTGAAAAAACAGCCTCGTTTGTAACGAATACATCAGACTACTTAACAAATACGGGTGGTCCTGGTACAGCTGTTGCGTATTTTGATTCGATCCTTTATGGAAATTCTAAAATTGAGGCGGAACTAGTCGATAAAGTCGATCCTCGTTATGCAACGATTTTAAAGGACATTACAAATACAACGATAACAAAAGAAATTTTCACGAACCCTTACTTCTCTAAAAATGTATGTTCACTTGCTTCTGAAGTAGCATATGTAGTTGATTATTCTTCATCGATGCGTGCAGTTGATCCGACGAATTACCGTGGCACTAAAACAAAGGAATTAATTGAACAAATAAATGCGAAGAATAATATCGTCATTAAAACAAATACGAAGGCCCAATTACTAAAAGAGGGCGATACAAAAACTGTAATGGCACATCCTTTGTATAAAGACCAAAAAGAATCCGGTGCGACAGATATTTTCACTGGTGTAAAATTAGCAATAAGTAAGTTCTCAGATGATCAAAAAACTTCGAAATCTATTGTTGTTGTGTCTGATGGCAAAACGAGTAAATCAAGCTTGAATGAAACAATTGCCGCAGCGAAAAAACAAGGGATTAAAGTTTATACAGTAAGCATGGGTAAGAAATCACAAATTAATGAAAAAATATTAAAGCAATTAGCAGAAGATACTGGTGGAACTTACTTCCATACTTCGAATCAAATGCAATTCCATAAGGCATATCAAACAATTATTGACTCGATCTTATGTAAAAAAGTATATCCAAGCTGTTTAAATGGTGGAGACTTATTTGATACATCGACAGTGACGATTCGTAAAGGTATTATTACGATGAGCGCACGTATTCCTTCTGATTGTCCAGGCGTGGAACGTGTTGTTGTACGTTACTCTTCTGTCAGCGGTGATATTCAGTTTGATTTAACGAAGCGTAGCGATAGCGTCTTTATGTTGACGAAAAACGTACAGGTTATGCAAGACTTCAAGATTAATACAGAAGTTGAGTTTATCGCATACGATAAAGACAATAATTTACTATCATCGAAAAAGGTGAAAGTTTCAAGTTAATAGGCAAGTTAGCTGCTCCTAGTATTTTACTAGGGGCAGTTTTTATGTGCGCCCGGCATGCGCATGAGCTATAGGGTGGAAGTCCCGAACCCCGAAGACAGAAGTAGAGGTTAGCCAAGAGCAAGGGTGTCCGTGGTGACGCGGAATCTGAAGGAAGCTGGCGGCAAAACACCGGTCCGAGGAACACGAATCTCATAGAAGGCTAGGTATGATTGGATGAGTTTGCATAACAAAACAAAGTCCTTTCTGTCAAAGGTCATATCGAGTAAATGAGGCGGATAGATGGTGTGAAAGTGCATGTGCTTACCCGGGGAGGTCTGATGGAAATGCGAAGTACACTTTGTAAGCTGCTTAGTGATAAGTAGTTGAACCATCAGAAGTCAGCAGAAGTCATAGTACCATCAGTGGGAAGGACTGAACCATGAAGGACTGCGGAATAAACTTGAATTTCACTTGCACGTTGAAGCAGACAATTCGAATAAGGACTTACTTAGTGGAAGAAATGGTGAATTCCATAGGACACATTAAGAGGGCTAAGATGTAAGTGGCAAGGAGAGACAGAAAAGCATAACGGACAGGGAGATACAAAATCGCTGTCCGTCAGACTTCATGGAACCGCCGTATACGGATCCGTACGTACGGTGGTGTGAGAGGACGGGAGTTAGTCGCTCCCTCCTACTCGATTGAGGTTAAATAATGGCTCTACACCGAGTGTGCTAATAGGGAAACAGAGGTTAAAAACATCATGTCCTGTGACGACTTATCTGTGCGAAAGCGAAGCGACAGTAGCAAACGCCTTCGTGACCATCAACACGTTAGCTCACTAGATGCCTCTTGGAAAGCACCAAGCTGAAACGGAAATCCTTCCTTATTTCCCAATAAAAAATTTAAGTGATTTAAACAGATTGATTGAAACCATCTATATAGTTTGTTACACTCAGTTTATAATAATTCTAATTTAAAAAAATTTCTACACGGCATGTTCACAAATATATAGATGAACTCATGTCGAACTATGCTATAATATAATTTATGAATTAGAACGTGTGAGGTGTTATTCATGCATACCATCGTAGTAGGCTTGAATTATAAAACAGCGCCTGTTGAAATTCGTGAGAAGCTGTCATTCATTGAGAGTGAGCTACCACAGGCAATGGAAGCGCTACAAAAACAGAAAAGCATATTGGAAAACGTCATTATTTCTACATGTAACCGCACAGAAATTTATGCGGTTGTTGATCAGCTACATACAGGACGTCATTTTGTAAAGCAATTTTTAGCGGATTGGTTTCATTTGCCGGTGGAGAATTTTTCTTCTCATTTATTTATCCGAGAAGAGGATGCGGCATTAGAACATCTTTTCAAAGTGACTGCTGGAATCGACTCAATGGTCCTTGGTGAAACGCAAATTTTAGGTCAAGTGAGAAAGAGCTTTTTGAATGGACAAGAGATTGGGACGACTGGTACGGTCTACAATCAGTTATTCAAACAAGCAGTGACATTTGCAAAACGAGCACATAATGAAACAGCTATTGGTGAAAATGCGGTATCTGTATCTTATGCAGCTGTCGAACTTGCAAAGAAAATTTTTGGTTCATTAGGGCGTAAGCATGTTGCAATTTTAGGTGCTGGAAAAATGGGTCAGCTTGCGATTGAAAACTTATACGGAAACGGTGTGGGCAAAGTCACAGTTATTAACCGTACGTTTGAGAAAGCGGAGAGCTTAGCTGTAAAGTTTAGTGGCGAGGCAAAATCGATGAAAGAATTGCAATGCTCATTATTAGATGCGGATATTTTAATTACGTCAACTGGTTCGACAGATTATGTCATTGATTATGAATTGATGGAATTTGTCGATCGTCTCCGTAAAGGTAAGCCATTATTCATGGTAGATATTGCAGTACCACGTGATATTGACCCACGAGTAGGAGATTTACCGAATATTTTCTTGTATGATATTGATGACTTACAAGGCATTGTAGAGGCGAATTTAGCCGAGCGTGAACGAGCTGCTTCTGAAATAACACAAATGATAGACAAAGAGGTTGTTCAGTTTAAAGATTGGTTTGCTACACTAGGTGTTGTACCAGTTATTTCAGCATTGCGTAAAAAGGCGAGTCGTATTCAAGAGGAAACGATGTTGAGTATTGAAAATAAAATGCCAGATTTAACGGATCGTGAACGTAAAATTTTAAGCAAACATACAAAATCAATTATTAATCAATTATTAAAAGAGCCTATTTTGCAAGCGAAAGAAATGGCGAATTCACCTAAAGCAAATGAACAGTTACGTTTATTCCAACAAATATTTGGTATTGAGGATGCAGTTGAAGAAGAAGTTGATGCGATGACCGAGCAAAAGCTACAACGAAAAGAGCAAGTGCAGCATCAGGCTTCTATACAACCAAAGTACTCTTTATAAAAGAATTTATATGAGGCGTTTTCGTATCTGTGTGGTAAACTAAGGGTACGAAAACGTTTTTATTTTAAAAAATGTCTAGGCTAAAGTGCTTTATAGGATGCGGTGTTTTTACCAACGCAAGTATAGACGGGGGCTTTAGCACTTTTCTATATGAAGAAGGGATGTCTATTGGCTGATTTGACAACGACAAGGCTCTATGAAGTAATGATCGTCTTGTATGCGATCAGTCTAGTATTTTACTTTACTGATTACTTTTATAAGCAAGTTCGTGCAAGAAGAATAGCTTTTTGGCTTGTATCATTTGTATGGGTCATTCAAAGCACAATTATATTATTAACTATTATTGAACTAAAGCGTTTTCCGATTTTGTCGTTATATGAAGGGATACTCTTTTACTCATGGTTACTTGTGACATTATCGATTATTCTTCATTGTATTGCGAGAGTGGATTTGCCGGTATTTATTATTAATATACTAGGCTTTGTGTTTGCGAGCATTTTTACTTTTATGCCCAAACGACCAACTGGAGCAGTAGGGGAGACCTTAATCTCGGAAATGCTTTTTATTCATATATCATTTGCGATTTTATCGTATGCGGCATTTACATTAGCATTCGTGTTTTCGACATTGTATTTAGTGTTATATCGCTTATTAAAGAAGAAAAAATTGACACATTTATGGTCGCGTTTGCCCTCTTTACAGCAAACGAGCAATTGGATAAATGTATCGTTTTTTGTCGGGATCCCTTTGTTATTTGTAAGCTTAATTTTAGGGTTTGAATGGGCACTCTTATCGCTAGATAGCTTATTTATTTTTGACGCTAAAATTATTGGGTCTCTTATATTATTAGTGCTTTATTGTTCAATTTTATATGTGAATCGTAAAGGTAAGCTGATAGGCACAAATTTCGCTTGGTTACAAATTTATGCCTATCTATTGGTTGTCGCTAATTTCTTTTTAGGTAGTAGCTTATCGCGATTCCATTTATGGTATTAGAAGAAAGGTTGGAGACTGTTGAGAAAAATTATCGTAGGTTCAAGAAGAAGTAAGCTAGCATTAACACAAACGAATTGGTTCATTAATGAACTGAAGGCTGCTGGAGCACCATTTGAATTTGAAGTGAAGGAAATTGTGACAAAAGGTGATCAAATCTTAGATGTACAATTATCAAAAGTTGGTGGTAAAGGTTTATTCGTTAAAGAAATCGAACAAGCACTTTACGATAAGGAAATCGACTTTGCGGTACATTCTATGAAGGATATGCCTGCAGTGTTACCTGAGGGCTTAGTCATTGGTTGTATCCCACCTCGTGAGGATGCACGAGATGCGTTTATTTCAAAAGGACATGTGAAATTTGCAGACCTTCCATCAGGTTCTGTAGTCGGCACAAGCTCACTTCGTCGCAGTGCACAGTTATTGACAGTGCGTCCCGATTTAGAAATCAAATGGATTCGTGGTAATGTCGATACTCGTTTAGCGAAGCTTGAGACAGAAGAATACGATGCAATTATTTTAGCGGCAGCGGGATTAAAGCGTCTTGGCTGGAGTGATGATGTTGTAACTGAGTTTTTATCAATAGAAGACTGTTTACCAGCTGTTGCACAAGGTTCTTTAGGTATCGAATGCCGTAAAGACGACGAGGAATTATTAGCAGAACTAGCTAAACTTACAGACGGTTCAACATGGCAAGAAGCACATGCTGAACGTGCATTTTTAGCTGCTATGGACGGCGGCTGTCAAGTACCTATCGCAGGGTATGCCAAAACAAATGGGGAACAAATTACACTTACAGGTTTAGTTGCAGCACCAGATGCTTCAGTTATTTATAAAGAAACTGTCGTAGGTTCTGACGCAGAGACGGTTGGTAAAAAGCTTGCAACGATTTTAACAGAGCAAGGTGCATTTGATTTAATTCAACGCGTGAAGGCAGAGCAAGATGCAAAGTAATTTACCTTTACAAGGTAAAACGATTATTTTAACGGGCACGTCTAAAACGAGCACAATCATCGAAGATATTACAACGCTAGGTGGCCGAGCAATAGTTACCCCATTAATTGAAACTTGCGAACTTATAGATCAAAATGATGAAGTGCAATTAGAGTATGCGCGCCAATTTAACTGGCTTATTTTTACGAGTCAAAATGCAGTAGATGCATTTGCAAGTAAGGTAAAGCGATTTAATCTAAATGCACAGCATTTTCAAGGGAAGATTGCGTCTATTGGTACCAAAACTACAGAGGCTTTAGAGAAATTAGGTTTTAGTGTTAGCTTTATGCCAACTATTTTTAGTGCTGATGTATTTGTCAAAGAGTTTCCGAGCGTGGCTGGAGCGAACCCTTCTTGTTTGTTTATTCGTGGTGAAAAAGCGAAGAAAACATTAAAGGATGGCTTGCCATTTGAGTTAAAGGAATGGACGATTTACGAAACACTTGAAAGACATGATCACAAGCAAATTATTATTAATTGTATTCGTGAAAACAAGGATGTTACGGTTATCTTTGCAAGTCCATCAGCGGTGGATGTTTACGCATTAGATGTTGCATCTATTGTTGGCTGGGAAGCGGTTCGTGTTGCTGCAATTGGTCATATCACGGAAGCGGCGATTACCAATCATGGCGCTAAAGTAGATGTGAAACCAAGTGTATATACGATGCAGGCTGTACTAGAGGAATTAATGAAAGTAGAGGAACAGAGAACATGACTCAATTACAATTTCAAAGACATCGTCGTCTGCGCGCGAATGCTGCAATGCGCGCCATGGTAAAAGAAACATACTTACACAAAGAAGATCTTATTTATCCGATTTTTGTCATTGAAGGCGAAGATATTAAAAATGAAGTGTCTTCAATGCCAGGTGTGTTTCAATTTTCATTAGATAACTTAGGAGCAGAAATCGATGAAGTCGTTGCTTTAGGTATTCCTGCTGTCATTTTATTTGGTTTACCTGCGGAAAAGGATGCTGTCGGTACAGGTGCCTACCATGACCATGGTATTGTGCAAGAGGCTACACGTCTAGTTAAGGAACGTCACCCAGAACTTCTAGTTATTGCAGATACTTGTCTATGTGAGTATACAGACCACGGACATTGTGGTGTCATTGAAGGAGAGCAAATTTTAAATGACCCTTCATTAGATTTGCTTGCACGTACAGCAATATCTCAAGCACAAGCTGGTGCTGATATTATTGCGCCATCGAATATGATGGATGGTTTCGTTACAGCTATTCGTGCAGGATTAGATGCAGCTGGATTTGAACATATACCAATTATGTCTTATGCGGTGAAATATGCTTCAAGCTATTACGGACCATTCCGTGATGCGGCTGATGGTGCACCACAGTTTGGTGACCGTCAGTCGTATCAAATGGACCCATCGAATCGTCTAGAGGCATTCCGTGAGGCGGAATCTGATGTAGCTGAAGGTGCTGATTTCTTAATTGTAAAGCCTGCACTTAGCTACTTAGATATTATTCGTGATGTAAAAAATAACTTCACATTACCAATCGTTGCGTACAACGTATCAGGCGAGTATGCAATGGTGAAAGCAGCCGCAATTAACGGCTGGATTGATGAGAAAAAAGTTGTGCTTGAAACATTACTAGGTATGAAACGTGCAGGTTCAGACTTAATCATTACGTATCATGCAAAAGATGCAGCACGCTGGTTGGAGGAGAAATAAATGGCTCGTTCTTACGAAAAATCAAAACAAGCATACGCTGAAGCAGTACAATTAATGCCTGGTGGTGTTAGTAGTCCAGTACGTGCATTCAAATCTGTAAATATGGACCCAATCTTCATGGAGTCAGGACAAGGTGCAATCATTAAAGATATTGATGGTAATGACTATATTGACTATGTATTATCATGGGGTCCACTTATTTTAGGACATTCGCATCCAGAGGTTGTTCAAGCTATTGCTGAAACTGCGGCGAAGGGTTCATCATTCGGTGCGCCAAGCTATACTGAAAATAGATTAGCAAAATTAGTATTAGATCGTTTACCTGCAATGGATATGATTCGTTTTGTGTCTTCAGGGACAGAAGCGACAATGTCTGCTCTACGTGTCGCACGTGGTGTTACAGGACGCGACAAAATCTTAAAGTTCGAAGGTTCTTACCATGGCCACGGTGATTCACTACTGATTAAGGCGGGTTCAGGTGTCGCAACACTAGGTTTACCAGATAGCCCTGGAGTACCTGCAGATATCGCGAAAAATACGTTAACAGTCGCATATAACGATCTAACATCTGTTAAAGCTGTCTTTGAAAACTTCGGTTCAGAACTTGCAGCAGTGATCGTTGAGCCAGTTGCAGGGAATATGGGTGTTGTTCCACCGCAGCCAGAATTTTTACAAGGCTTGCGTGACTTAACAAAAGAATACGGAACGATTTTAATCTTCGATGAAGTAATGACAGGATTCCGTGTAGACTATGGTTGCGCACAAGGTTACTTCGGTATCGAGCCAGATATGACTTGTTTAGGTAAAGTAATTGGTGGTGGCCTTCCAGTAGGTGCATTCGCAGGTAAAAAAGAAATTATGGAGCAAGTTGCGCCGGCAGGTCCTATTTACCAAGCAGGTACACTTTCAGGGAATCCACTTGCTATGACAGCTGGTTATGAAACGTTAAGTCGTTTAGATGCAGGTTCTTATGAATACTTCAAAAAACTAGGAGATCAATTAGAAGAAGGTTTCCGTGCGGCAGCAACGAAATATAATATCCCGCATACAGTTAACCGTGCAGGCTCAATGATTGGCTTCTTCTTCACAAATGAAGATGTTATCGACTTTGCTTCTGCAAAAACTTCCGATCTACAATTGTTTGCTGAGTATTTCCGTTTAATGGCGGGAGAAGGTATTTTCCTACCACCTTCACAATTTGAAGGGTTATTCATCTCAACAGCACATACAGAAGAGCATATCGCGCAAACAGTGGAAGCATTCCATAAAGTATTTGCACAATTAGCACGCTAATATATCTATAGCTAGAAAGCCATCCATTAGGGGTGGCTTTTATCTTTTTTTATAGTTGTTAATAACTCAGCTTACCACCATAGCTTGGGTTCCGTTCCGGTTGGGCACTTTCCGAGGAACCTCCAATGTGCCAGCTTCGGGCCAACATGATGTTGGTCACGAAGGTGTGTGCGGCTGTCCTTCGCTTTCGTGCAGATAAATTGTCACAGGATGTTCCGTTTTTAGCCTTGCTACAGGGTCTCATCTGGGACGCTAATGCCGCAGGAAGCGTTGCCCTGCAGCGAAAGGTGAATGCCGTCAGCTACACTCGCCAGCCTTCACTCCAATGAACACGCATTTTAAAATCGATAAATTCTTTAACTAAATGAGATTCCACACTTTTGGTAATAAACCTAATTTATCCCTAATTTATCTTTCTATATTGTGAAAAGAATAGTATTGTTATGTATATGCAAAAATTTCTATTTTAATAAAAATATAGAATGAAGGGGTAGGTTATGAAGGTTAATAAAAAGATTAGTTTAATCATTTCGCTGGTACTAATTATTACTTTGATAGGAATTGTCGTAAAAAATGGGTTTACAAATAACCAAACAATAAATGCTCTGATTAAAAATGAAGATGGGACGGAGCGTATTGCATATGAAACCAAACTCATCGGCTTAGATCATTCTGAAACAACATTGAAGGATTACAAAGGTAAAATTCTTGTATTAAACTTTTGGGCATCATGGTGTGGCCCTTGTATAGATGAGGCTCCTGACTTAAATAAATTTTATAAGAAAAAGCCAAAGAATGTGGAATTCCTCACGGTTAATATGACTTCTAAAGAAAAAGGTGTTGAATCTGTAGAAAAATTTGCGGATCAGTATAATATAAAGTTTCCCATTTTTTTAGATAAGAAAGGTACCTTACAAAAATCATTTGAAATTATTGGTTATCCAACAACATTAATTATTGATTCGGATGGGATTGTTCAATACAGAATTCAGGGTGAAATCAACCGAGAGCAGTTGAATACATTGGTATCAAAGCTTTAGGGAAATTACGATGCTTATTTTTTGAGATACATAATTTAATGACTTTTCTATAAAAACGTTGGACGATAAAAGTTCGACGTTTTTATTTTATTTGAAACGATTTGGATAAGTTGTTCATCTAACTTATAGATAAACAGAAAGGGTGGTGACAAACTTGTTAGCGATGTCATTATTAGCGAAGGCAAAGAAGGGCAATAATCAAGCATTTTTAAAACTGCTTCAGGATGAGAAAGTAAAGCTATACAAGATGGCTTACATTTACATGAGAAATGAAAATGATGCGCTAGATGTTGTGCAGGAAACAGTGGCAAAGGCATATGCCAATATCCATACGGTAAAAGAAGAGCAGTATTTTGCGACATGGCTGATGAAGATTTTAATTAATACAGCCCTTGAAATGTTACGCAAAAACAAAAAAAATTTACTGATGCAGGAGCAGCTACCAGAGAGAGGACAAGAATCTTCTTACGATGAAAAATTAGATTTACTTCAAGCGATTGAACAGCTTGATGAGAAATACAAAACGGTGATTTTATTAAAATATTATCGAGATCTTCCAACGAAGAATATTGCTGATTTACTAGAATGCCCAGAAGGAACTGTCAAAACAAATGTACATAGGGGGATCCAACAATTGAAAAAATATTTTAATAGAGGAGGCGAGTTTTATGGAGAACAATATAAAAAAGACAATTGATGACATCGATGTGCCGTTAGAAAAACTAGATCAAGTGATTGAAAAAGGGATGCAACATAAAAAGAAAAAGCAGAAAAAATCATTTGCAATGGCAATGCTTTTAGTCGTAGCTACAGGGGGCCTTGTTCTAGGATCTGGCTTTATTTCACCGAAAATGGCGAATGTTTTAGCTGACGTTCCTTTAATTGGTTTTATGTATGACATTGAAAAGTATGATGAGGGATTACTTAATGCTTTATCAGATGACAATAAAGTTACTTTGAATGAGACAGTTGTAAGTAATGGCCTACCAATTACAGTTGAAGAAATTGTATACGATGGTGCACGCCTTGATGTAATCTTTTCAATGCCAAGTTATGAAGGTAAGTATGCTTCAAGTATACATGTTGATGGGAAGGAAATTAATGCGGGATCAAGTATGCGAATTTTAGAAAATAATGATGTCTTCCGCGGAGTCTGGGAAACTAGAATGCCAGATAATTTACCTGATGCTTTCGATCTTACATTTAATATTCATCAAATAGATGATCCGACGGCCAAATGGGTTTATAGGACGCCAATCCAAAAGGTGAAAAATAATATCAAAACTTTAGCTACAGGACAAACAGGTGAAATCGATGGTATATCTTTTACGGTAGATCATCTCGAAACATCTACTACTACAACAAAATTGAACGTAAAGTTTGACGCGTTAATGGAAAAAATATTCTCAGAAGAGCGGGTTCTTTTTGAAACGGTAACGGATCAAAATGGTACACCTATCAGAGTGTTGGACAAGTCTGGGAGTGGTGATGAAAATGGGGTCACTTATACTTATCTATTGGGGCCGTTAAGTGAAGAAATAACAGAATTAAAAATTCTTTATTATTTCGTCCCTTTTTACCATGAACGAGAAGATATTATAGTGCCACTTGCAGATAAATTTCCACAGAGAATTTCACAAGGTAAGATGGGAGATATCGTCATCACAAATGTAGAACATAAGGGGTCTGAAGCTACAATGACTTTCTATGTGGACAGTGATTTTCCTTATAATGATGTACTGATGCCAAATTTTTTAGAGATTGAAGTCGAATCAGGCGAAAGCTTGACGACCCAAATATTAAATCCAATTGGCCCGAATGAATATCAATTGACGTTCCAAGCAAATGCAGGAAAACCTTTAGTTCATACAATAGCAAATACACCAGACATGAAAGTAGAGCAATCCGCGATAGTAACAATTCCAATAAAATAGAGTTGTTTTTACTAGCATGATGAAAAAGGTAACTCAATTTGTAATAACATAGAAAGTATTAAAAAAGTCCTTATTAGGAAGCGAAATGGGCTACGGTCATATGTTTTGTTTAATAATTGTCTTTTTTAAGAGTTTTATAGAGACCTACTGGTACTTCCTTAATATTAGCGTATGTTTCGAAACCTGTCTGCTAAATTTTATTCGTCATAAATACAACTATTCTCATAAGCATTTTGTAAGCAAAATCGTTTATAATATAGCTATTCATAAAAGAAAGTAGTGAATTGATATGGCAACAGGCACACATATAGTAGAAGTACCCGTAGCGATTGAAAACGTATGGGATTTCGTCAGTGATATGGAGAAATGGGCAAAGCTTGTCCCAGGTTATAATGCGCATACGATGATTAACGACAAACAGTCTACATGGACATTTAAAGGTAATGTCGGTGTATTGAAGAAAACGGTAGAAGTAGAGATTGATATTTTAGAATGGTCTGCTCCTTCTAAAGTAACGTTTAACTTAAAAGGACTTTCTGATAATTTCACTGGGAATGGCTATTTCCTAGCAGAAAGTATTGATGAGAACAATACACGTATGACAGGTTATTTAGAGGTGACTGCAGGGGGCTTAGCAGGTCCTATCTTAAACCCAATCTTTAAGCCAATCGTACCAAAAGCAACACAAATGCTGACAGATCGTGTAGCGAATAAAATTAAATCATTACATGCTTAAAACATGGAGGTGTCTCAAACCCTGAGACACCTCTTTTTTTGCTGTCATACCCTTCTTTAAAACAACATATAATGCATGGGAGGGAATATTATCGAACATAAAACTTGGAATATGAGTGAGACATTTTGTTTTCCTGGATATGGTTGCCCAACAGAAATTGCTGCTGTGCAGATTACACCTCAATGGCAAGCTCAACAATTAGATGATTCATTGCGGTTAATTGGTATTTATCATGTGACAGCACATGTACGTTTTGATTTCCAAGAAGAACATGCAATGATGGATTCAGATGATTTGGTGAAAATAGATGCACTTGATCTTCAAGGAGATACCGGCTATTTTGAGTATGCGGTTCCTTTACATGTGGATTTACCGAAAGATGCATCTATTGATAGTTTAATGGTGAAAGACATTCGACCTTCACTCAATAACCAAACATGTCAGCTAGAATGGACGATCGCGAGTACATTTAGTGAACCGGAGCAAGTAATAGCGGTGGCCCATATTGTTGAGGCACCACCTGAACCTGTTGCTGAACCTGTTGCTGAAGAAGTTGTACTGGTAGTTGAAGAGCAAATTATGCTAGCAAAAGAATCTACGAATCAAATTGTTATTCGTGAGTCTAGCTCATGGGAGCAAGAGGCACCATCAATGATTTGGGATTTAGAAGAGAATTACACATTGTTGAAAGTACGCCCGTCAAATGATATCGTTCATTAGTAAATAGAAAAGAAGCAACAATAATAATAAAATTATAAAATCTCCAGTAGTTGGAATGATTATGACACGTACAAATTGGAAAGCACAAATTGGTAAAATGATTGTTCGGCAGTAAAAACGAATTTGTCGTAGCCAAGGTGGTAAAAACCAGGGATTGTATTTACGTCGCATATGAAATTTCACTTCCTTTCTAAGCTACTAGTTGAAAATAACTAAACTACTTGAAAAAATGCGTGCTATTGCGGTACAATGTTGGAAGTTAAATAGCGATGCATGGAAAGGGAAGAGTAAATTGCCCGCGCATTTTATAGAGAGGAAACGGTAGCTGTAAAGTTTCCATTTGTGCACAATTGAAGGTAGCCCAAGAGCAGCTTTAGTGAACTGATAGTAGTTAGAGCCGGTTAAACACCGTTATCGAATTGAGAGCCGAGAATCGGTTTTGTTTAAGTGCTATTGTAGGCACTGGACTTTAAACTAGCTCGGAATTAAAGGTGGTACCGCGAACTTAAAACTCCTTCGTCCTTTTATAGACGTTAGGAGTTTTTTTATTTGTCCAAAATAGGAGGAACGAAAATGACAGAAAACATTTCAATGCCAACAAAGTATGATCCACAGTCGATTGAAACAGGTCGTTATGAATGGTGGCTACAAGGTAAGTTTTTCGAGGCGAAACCTGAAAGCGGAAAAGAACCATATTCAATCGTTATTCCACCGCCGAACGTAACAGGGAAATTACACCTTGGTCACGCGTGGGATACAACATTACAAGATATTTTAATCCGTATGAAACGCATGCAAGGGTATGATGCGCTATGGTTACCAGGTATGGACCATGCGGGTATTGCAACACAAGCGAAAGTAGAAGCAAAACTTCGTGAAGATAATATTTCTCGTTATGATTTAGGACGCGAAAAATTTCTTGAAAAAACAATGGAATGGAAAGAAGAGTATGCTGGACATATTCGTGAACAATGGGCAAAGTTAGGTCTTGGTCTTGATTATTCTCGTGAACGTTTCACATTAGATAAAGGTCTTTCAGATGCAGTAAAAACAGTATTCATTCAACTTTATGAAAAAGGTTTAATCTATCGTGGGGAACGTATTATTAACTGGGATCCAGCTGCAAAAACTGCCCTTTCAGATATCGAAGTAATTTATAAAGATGTTCAAGGTGCTTTCTACCACATGAAGTACCCATTAGCAGATGGATCAGGATACGTAGAAGTAGCTACAACACGTCCTGAAACGATGCTTGGTGACTCTGGTGTAGCTGTTCACCCGAAAGATGAACGCTATCAAGACTTAATTGGTAAAACAATTATTTTACCAATCGTAGGCCGTGAAATTCCAATTGTTGCTGATGAATATGTAGATATGGAATTTGGTACGGGTGTTGTAAAAATGACACCAGCGCATGATCCGAACGACTTTGAAGTTGGTAATCGTCATAATTTAGAACGTATTTTAGTAATGAACGAAGATGGCACAATGAATGAGCTTGCGGGCAAATATAACGGTATGGATCGTTTTGAATGCCGCAAACAAATCGTTGCTGATTTACAAGAAGCTGGCGTGTTAATTAAAATCGAAGAACATATGCATTCTGTAGGTCACTCTGAACGTACTGACGCAGTAGTAGAACCTTACCTTTCAGCACAATGGTTCGTTAAAATGCAACCACTTGCAGATGCTTCCCTTGAACTTCAAAAAGATGAGGAAGGCAAAGTAAACTTTGTACCTTCTCGTTTTGAAAACACATATTCTCGTTGGATGGAAAACATTCGCGACTGGTGTATTTCTCGTCAATTATGGTGGGGTCACCAAATCCCAGCATGGTATCACAATGAAACAGGTGAAATTTACGTTGGAAAAGAAGCGCCAGCTGACGCTGATAACTGGACGCAAGATGAAGACGTTCTTGATACTTGGTTCTCATCTGCATTATGGCCATTTTCAACTATGGGTTGGCCAGATGAAGCAAGCGAAGAGTTCAAACGCTATTACCCTACAAGTACGCTTGTAACTGGGTATGACATTATTTTCTTCTGGGTATCACGTATGATTTTCCAAGGGCTTGAATTTACGGGTGAACGGCCATTCAAAGATGTATTAATTCACGGTTTAGTACGTGATGGCGAAGGTCGTAAAATGAGTAAATCACTTGGTAATGGTGTAGATCCAATGGATGTGATCGAACAATACGGCGCTGACTCACTGCGTTACTTCTTAGCAACAGGTTCATCACCGGGTCAAGATTTACGCTACACAACAGAAAAAGTAGAGTCGGTATGGAACTTTGCCAATAAAATTTGGAATGCCTCTCGTTTCGCATTAATGAACATGGACGGCATGACATATGATGAAATCGACTTAACTGGTGAAAAATCTGTTGCAGATAAGTGGATTTTAACTCGTCTAAATGAAACAATCGAACGCGTTACTTTTTTAGCAGAACGTTATGAGTTTGGTGAAGTGGGCCGTGAGCTATATAACTTCATTTGGGATGATTTCTGTTCTTGGTATATCGAAATGGCGAAATTACCAATGAATGGTGATGATGAAGCCGCGAAGAAAACGACGCGTTCAATTTTAGCGTACGTGTTAGATCAAACGATGCGTTTATTACACCCATTCATGCCATTTATTACGGAAGAAATTTGGCAACACTTACCACACGAAGGTGAGTCTATTACAGTGGCAGCATGGCCAACAGTTCGTGATGACTTACACTTCGCAGAAGAAGCGGATAATATGAAATTGCTTATGGATATTATACGTTCGGTACGTAATATTCGTGCGGAAGTAAATACACCTATGAGCAAAAAAGTACCATTATTCATTTCAGCAAAAGATGCTGCGACTGTAAGTGTACTTGAAGCAAATAAAGCGTATTTAGAAAAATTCTGTAACCCTGAAACGTTAACGATTGGTGAAGGCTTAGAAGCACCAGGTCAATCAATGACAGCTGTTGTAACGGGAGCAGAGCTATTCTTACCTCTAGTCGGCCTCATTAACTTAGAAGAAGAAATTGCTCGTCTTGAAAAAGAGTTAGAAAAATGGGCAAAAGAAGTTAAGTTAGTGTCTGGAAAGCTTTCAAACGAAAAATTTGTCTCAAAAGCTCCAGAAGCTTTAGTAAATGCTGAACGTGAGAAATTAGCAGATTATGAAAGCAAACATGCGTTAGTACTAAAACGTTTAGAAGAACTGAAAAATATGTAATTAATTTATTGCAGCGGATGACATTTTTGGTCATTCGCTGTTTTTTGCTATTTGTGTGATTTGTAATGAAATAAATCTATTGAAATAGGTCTTTTTGTATAGTATGATATTTTAAACTTAGTATAATAGACAAAGGCAAACTGCTTGAAAAGGCAGGGCGCAAAGCCTAGGGTCTAAGGTATAAAGATTATTTTTAATCTGAAATGCTATGATCGCCTGGTTACCAAAGAAAAGGATTTATTAATAATTCTCTTGGCTATTCTATCGTAATTAGAATGGCCTTTTATTATGCAATAAAGTAATGTTAAATGTTGGAGGTTACTGATGTCTGGAAATATAGGAACAACCATTGCGAAAGTAAATACGGCCTGTGATAATTTAGAATTTGTTAATGCGAGAGCAATCATAGAGATAAATCTCCTTAAATTATCAGAAGCAAAATACTATAGACTCCTTAATGCAAATGCGAAAGTGTTAATCAAGCATGTAATTTCGGATAGCAAAGTAAACGACGGAACAAACAATAAATTAACACGTGCAGATTTATTAACAATCAATAAAATCAATGAATATTGTTCGAACTTTGATATATCTATGTTAAAAAGAACATTAAAGAACTCATTTGAATTAGTTCAAAGATCAGATGTTCATCCTTATTTAAATAAAGATGCGAAGATTATCTTAGCTGATATGGGTGCTCTGCTTGGAATGGAGTATCAGTTGCAATAGTTATCCTCAATTTAAAAGGGGCAGTCCTAAAAGTAAAAATAGTATGCTGAGAGTACTTCCGGCATACTGTTTTTTGATATATAGGTAAAAATCCGCGTAGACTCCTGCGGGAACATTTTTCACGACGAAAGCGTGAGTGAAACGTAGCGGCAGGAGTATGCACAAGATGTAAGACGCAACGAATCGCGCGTAGTGAGGGTTGCGACTGACGCTGTGTCCGTGGAAAGCGCAGCGGTTTTTTACCATATAGAAAGCTAGATGTTAAGCTTAAAGAGACTTTTTGGATAGCCACTTTTAAATTGAGTGCGAATTGTGTGTGTGTGAGGCAACTTTTGTACTAAAATAGAGCTATTGCATACATAAGGAGTGTTTGGTTTGTTTACAACGATGGAACAATGTACAGATTTTATTTTCAAATTAAAGGCAGTTGACCATAAACGTGCACCATTAGTAATGATGCGTGAGGTGCTGGCTTATCTAGATAATCCACAAAATCAGCTAAAAGTAATTCATTTAGCAGGTTCTAATGGTAAAGGTTCCACTGTAAATGCGCTACGTGAAATGCTAGAGGGGGCAAGCTATAAAGTAGGGGCATTTACATCACCGCATTTAGAATGTGTCAACGAACGTATAACAATTAATGGTGTACAGATTCCTGATGCACAATTCTTGCAGTACATGAATGCGGTGGCACATATTGTTGAAACGCATTACAACGGCGATTATCCAAGTTTTTTTGAAGTGATAACGTTAATAATGTTCCAATATTTCGCTGCAGCTCATGTTGATTTTGCGTTGATTGAAACAGGTCTTGGCGGACGTTTAGATGCTACAAATGTCATTACACCTCTTGTTTCTATAATTACGACGATTTCATTAGAGCATACCGCTTTTTTAGGAGACACGTATGCAAAAATAGCTTTTGAAAAGGCAGGCATTATTAAGGAAGATGTACCGGTTATTGTTGGGGTGAAAAATGAAGATGCGCTTGCAGTCATACGTAAAGTGGCAGAAGAACGTCATGCAGAGTGTCGTATCTTAGGGGAAGATTTTAAGGTTACGACGCAACAACAATATGAAAGGATGCAGCATTTCGATTATGAAAATCAAGAGGTGCAGATGCAAGATATTGTATTGAAAATGGCAGGTTTACACCAAGTAGCAAATGCTAGTCTTGCAATGACTGCGATGTTAGTGCTACAAGAAAAAGGTCATGTAAAAATTTCAGACACTACTATACGCAAGGCACTACAAACAGCGCAGTGGGCAGGTCGCTTTGAGCAAGTTGCCAATAATATTGTCTTAGACGGTGCACATAATTCAGAAGGTACAGCAGCACTGATCCAAACATTAAAAGATGTCTATCCAAATCGAAACTATAACTTTATTTATGCAGCGCTTTCTGATAAGGATCACGCCAATAGTATTGCATTAATGGATGAAGTAGCAAACTCGATGGCCTTTACGCAAATTTCTTTACCAAATGCTATGCCAGCAGAGCAATTAGCAGCGTTATCACAGCATCCCCAAAAAGTGTATAACTCAGATTGGCAGCAAGTTATTGATGCGGAAATACAGAGAAAAGAAGAGGCTGATATTTTGATCATTACCGGTTCTTTATATTTTATAGCGGAAGCACGTAAAGCGCTCTTGGAGGTAGTAGGATGATTCCGCAATTTGATCGCTATAAAGAGAAATGGTCGGTACAAAGTGATGATGTCATCAAACCTGGACTGACAGCAATTCAAGAAGCATTATCATTGGTAGGGAATCCAGAGCAACAGTTTCAAGTGGTCCATATAGCTGGTACAAATGGTAAAGGCTCTACGCTTACTTTTATAGAAGCAATTGCGAAAGAGCATGGTTTGCGTGTTGGTAAGTTTATGTCGCCTTGTATTTTAGATGTACATGACCAAATACAAGTAGCAAGTTTATCCATTACTACGGGAGAGATGGACGGCGTATTTGAGCAAATGCATAAGGCTGGACTAAGCGGAAAGTTGACTGATTTTGAATTGCTGACGGTAGTAGCTTTCTTACATTTTGTGAATAGTCATGTTGATGTGGCGTTAATTGAAACAGGGATGGGTGGTTTGCTTGATAGCACGAATGTCGTAACGCCGATTGTTTCCATTATTCCAAGCATTGCGCTAGAGCACACAAAGTTTTTAGGGAACTCCATTGCAAGTATTGCGCATCATAAAGCAGGTATTATTAAACAAAATCGCCCTGTCATTATCGGTGAAATGCCTCAAGAAGCAAAGGCTGCTGTTTATGAGGAATCACGTAAGAAAAATGCACATGTACTAGAGTTGGGCGATCAGTTTTACATTGAGCAGTCGACTACAGGTGAAAAGTATACGAATGATGAAAACGGTCTAACACTTACGATTCTTAAAAGAAAAATGAAAGGGCAACATCAAGCAAGTAATATGGCACTTGCGATTACAGCTTTTTTCGAGGTGGCTCCTGCATTGAATATACCTGTTAGCCTTCAAAGTATTATTGTAGGTGTTCAACAGGCAACTGTGTTAGGGCGCTATGAAGAAGTGTTGCCACATATTATTTTAGACGGGGCCCATAATCCTGCTAGTGCAGAGAAGCTTGTCGCGACGATACATGAGGACTTACCAGATGCGTCCGTTACATTTGTCGTCGGTATACTTGCCGATAAAGACGTAAAGGCAGTATTACGTCATCTTGAGCAGGTAAGTGATTGTTTTTATTTCGTGGATATAGACAATCCTCGAGCTATGCCAGCAGAACAATTGCTTCAGCTTTCAAACGCTAAAGAAAAATATATTTTACAAGACTGCACGGCATTTATTAAAGATCAATCTCAAATGCATAGTAAGACAATCGTATCAGGTTCGTTATACTTACTTGCAGAAATACGAAATTCATTATTAAAAAATGACTCACAGTGAGTGAAATAAAAAATTATGACCATATGATAAAGGAGAGTTACTATTACTCCCCGTTATAGCAGTGAACCCTAAAAAGAATAGTTGAATGTTTTGAGACGTATTTTTGCTTAGTATAAGGTAATGATTTGTTAACGTAAAAATTAAGTAGTTGCAAATAATCTATTAGTACATTTTGCAAGTTATGATGAATTGAGGCGTATTTTGCTACATACTAGCGATAAATTTTTTTAGACGAGACGACATGAGTCTCGTCTTTTTTTATGTGAATTTTGTTACGTTGGATGGTGAGGTGATGAACGCATGAAAATTGTAAGTCATGTTATAAAAAAACAAGTGATTCGTGCAATTGTTATAGGGAGCATTGTAGGACTTTTTGGTGTTGCAATATTTTTAGGCGTTCTCCAAGTGAGTAATCAAATAGCACTAAAAAACGAGGGAGATGAAACTGTAGATAAAGAGGAAAAAATTACAACTGCGGGTGACACGTCTCCTTCAGCCATGTTTTATGCTAGTCAGGCGGGTGTATTTTCAAATTATGAAAGTGCGAGTGCGTTTTTAGCCGAGTATCCAGCGTTAAAGGAAGGAGCTATTGTGGACGTGGACGGGAAGTTTTATGTTTGGACAAGTATGGTGATTGATGAAAGTAAGTTAACGTTCTTAGAAGCTCCACCAACGTTTAAAAAGGCATTTACTGTCGTCAATGAAAGCTGTACGGATGCAAAGATTGCTGAATTGCCTAGTGTGCTAGCGGATAAAAATGCAGCAAAATTAAATTTTCAGGAAACAGCGAATGATTCTACATTACCTGATGATTGGCAATCAATCGGTATGGCTGCATCCAAGATATCAAATGATTTGAACATTGTTCGCTTACATGTATTTGCGCACTATAAGTCTAAAAATGCTTGTTTACAAGTGAAATTTTAAGCCGAGAGTATAGTGAAATGAATATTATCTCGTTTTTTTGAAAATTTTCAAAAGAACATTTCTCCGTTATGATGGTTGTTGAGGAGGAATGTAAAAGATGATATTTGAAACAGATCAAAAACTTGTACTTGCTTCCGCTTCCCCACGACGTAAGGAATTGCTCGCGATGTTAGAGGTCCCTTTTGACATTGTGACGAGTGATGTGGAGGAAACAAGTGTACAAGCAACGACGATGCAAGAGTATGTGAAAGGTGTGGCGTTGTTAAAAACACGTGATGTTGCGAAAAAAGTGCCAACAGCAACTGTCATTGGTGCAGATACGATTGTTGTTTTTGACAATGAGCTTTTGCATAAACCAACAACGCGAGAAGAGGCAATTTCACATTTATCACGTCTTTCAGGCACAAGTCATGCGGTCATGACGGCGGTTGTCATACTAGAACCAAATGGAAAAGAGACGACTATTGTGGAAGAAACGAAAGTCATATTCCATAATCTATCTCAAGAATTAATCGAAGCTTATGTTGATTCAGGAGATCCGTATGATAAGGCGGGGGGTTATGGTATCCAAACGGCTGGCACACTTTTAGTTGAGCGAATTGAAGGAGATTATAACAATGTTGTTGGGTTACCACTTGCAGCGTTGTTTACGCAATTGGTAGCGCGAAATATTATCCAATTTGCGAAGGAGTGAGGCTTTTGCCTATAGATGTTTTACCAGAGATGATGATACGGGACGTACATATCGCAGATCGTCCGCGTGAACGATTGCTACGGCAAGGGGCAATGAGCCTATCGAACCAAGAGTTACTTGCTATACTATTGCGCTCAGGTACGAAGGAGGAATCGGTTCTATCCCTTGCAAATCGTGTGCTCAGTTCATTCGAACGTTTACATCATTTAAAACATGCGACGATTGAAGAGATGATGACGATTAAAGGCATTGGTGAAGTAAAAGCAATTCAGTTACTTGCAGCTATAGAGTTGGGACGGCGTTTGTCACAAAAGCAAGTTGATGAAAAATATACGATTCGTTCTCCGCAAGATGCTGCGACGTACTTAATGCCCGATATGACATCACTCACACAAGAACATTTCGTCGTACTTTTTCTGAATGTTAAGAACCAAATCATTCATCGACAGACGATTTTTATTGGAAGCTTGAATGCATCTATAGTGCATCCAAGGGAGATTTTCCGCGAGGCAGTAAAACGATCGGCGGCTTCCATTATATGTGCGCATAATCATCGGATTATGTATATGTTAGACAGCTAAAACAACTCATGTTATGATGGTGCTACCTAAAAAAGTTAGGTAACACCTAAAAATGTGAGGTGCTATATGAAAAAGTTTAAATTAATTAATAATATTGTTGAATCAAAAAAAGCTGAACTAAATGTAGATCTATTACTTAATTATCAATCGAAATTATTAGGGGAATGGGAAAGACAACAAAAAGTTAAGGGATATACTTCTCATACAATTGCTTTAAATTTAAGAAATATTAATGAATTTTTAACATTATCCAATAAATTTTGTTGGGATATTACAACTGATGATGTTGAAAATTTTTATTTATCTCTAGTAGGAAAGGGGTTAGCACATAGTACGAGACGTATGTATCAATCTAATATTTCAACTTTTTATAATTTTTTAAGAGGAAGAAAATCATTAGAAATATTTAATACATTAGGACTTACCGTTCCTGATGTACTAGATGAATTTAATAAGTTTTTTCATAGAAAAGATGATAATGATTTTAGAGTTGTAGCACCAAAAAAAGAAATTGTAGATACTTTTTTTAATGGAATGAAAAAAGAAATGATAGATGGTAGAAAGTATTATACAGTAGCAAGGGATTAGGTGTTTTTTAAGGTATTAATGTTAACAGGCTTAAGAATATTTGAACTTACAAAAGTCGATAAAAATGATTTGCGGTTTGATTTAGGTAATGAAAGAGGTAAAATACATGTTCGATTTGGTAAAGGGAGTAGAGGTACAGGCTATAAACCTCGTTGGATACCAATGTTAAATGATGTAGATCTATTGTTAAAGTGGTATCTTGAAGAAATATTACCTAGATTCAATAAGGAAAATATGGATAATGCAGCGTTGTTTCTGTCCGAAAATGGACAAAGGGTGTCTCGTGACACAATGCGTGCTAATTTGACAAGAAGACAAATGAAGATAGGAATTCCTAAAGAAGAAATTTTTTCTGCTCATCAATTAAGACATGCTTTTGCAACAAACCAGGTAGAAAATGGTGTGGATATTTTAACTATGAGTAAATTATTAGGCCATGTAAATGTTGCAACTACAGCGGGTTACTTAGAACCAAGTAGTGACTATATTGAAAAACGAATAAGAGTAAGTCAAGAATTATGGAGAAGACAATTGGTTGAGTTAGAGGAAGGTGATTAAGAATGGCTGTTGAATGGCGATTAAGAAAAATAATGGCTGAAAATAATATTTGGTCTGGAGCAGAGTTAGCAAGAAAGATGGAAGAAATCACCGGATATAAGTTGTCGGCTCCTTCAATTGCAGCTTTAATTAACGAACCTCCAAAACAAATAAAAGTAAATACATTGGATGCTTTGTGTTCAGCTTTAAATTGTAAACCAAATGATTTGCTGTTTCACAAACCCACGGTTATTGTATCTAAAGATAAAATGCATGAAGTTGATGTTAAAAAAGTATCTAATGGTAATGAACGTAAGATGCCACCGATTTGAAGGAGTTAACTATGTATGCTAATTGTCCACTATGTAGTCAAAAAGCTTCAGTAAAAACAATAAAAAAAACTGGAGAGTGTAATGATTGTCAGAGCAAACGTATATTGAGTTGTTATAATGAAAAAAATTACAGAATATCGAAAATTAAAAGTCAGTTTGCTTCGGATTTATTAGTTGAGTTTATTGAATTTATAGCCAAAAGTTCATGGAAACATGTACTTCAATCAAGGATGGTAATAGATTTCATAAAAATTTTATCGGGCTATACTGGCAATGTTAAAATTGTTAGTTCCCAATTAGAAGTAGATTATTTTAGAAAAAGCTCCATTAAATCTCCTACTATTATTTTCACAATTAAAGCATTTTTGATATCTAAAAAATTGCTTATATTAGATATAGAACATAAACAAGAAAATTTTTTTCCAGAAGATATTAGACCAGAAAATAGATTTCAACAAGATATTTGTGACTATTTTTTTTCAGAGAAAAGGTGTCATGATTGCGGGAGAAATTTGACTGAAAAATCTCAACATAGTTTTTGTTATGACTGTGTCGCTTATAGAACTGTTTTTCGAAGAACTACATTTGAATATGTGGATTCAATTTTTAACAATAGTTCCATTAAAGGATTATATTATTACTTCATTCAATATTTGTATGGTTTGAATAGGACGGTACAAACTTATGCTGAAATATTAGGGAACACTGAGAAATATTTTACTTACTTACAAGATTTTATTCCAAGTGGATTGAAATTTTATCCATTCATTATCTTAGTAGAAAAAAAGGAGTATAAATATAAAGTCATTAGTGGTAATAAATATCTTAATATTTTTCTTTCGAATGATTGGTTGTTATTTTTTGAGAAAAAGTTTTCTAAATCTAATAGCTCCAAAGAATTTTTTTTTAGTTTTTTTAGAGAGTGTAGGGTTGCTGAAAGCTAGAGTAAAAGATGAAAAACAATTAATTATACAAAAAATTAAACAGATAAATAAATCATTTCAAAAACCATTATTAAAAATAATTGAATATGAAAATGAAAAAATGGGAAATTTTTATCGTAAGAATTCAACTCATACAAAAAAGTGGATTTCTGTTGAAAGTAGTATTATTCAAGTTATTCGATTTTATGGTTGGTTAATGGAGCGTTATAGTCTTTCGAGTTGGGCAGAGGTTGAAGAAGATATGGTTAATAAATATCTCTTAGAATTTGATTTCGTGAATGGACAAAATAAAAAAAGAACATTATATAATTTCTTCGCATATATGAAGAAACATGGTTTTATATTTACAGTGCCGATTGAACAATTTGTAGCCAGGGATGATATGATAGAAGTTAAACCCTTATCTATCACTCAACATAAAGAAATCTTTAGGTCTATAGAGTATGGAGATGAAGATTTAGTTACGGAGCGTTTTATAACCTCTCTAATATATTTTCATGGATTGACAAGTGCGCAAATAAGGTCAATTGAGTTAGAAAATATTTTTTTAGAAAAAAAATATATAACTATTGAAAACAGACCCCCAGCATATTTAAGTGAAATCGATCTCCTGTTATTGGAAAAAGCATTAAAGATTAGAGAGAGCTCGTTAAAAAGAAAACAATCAAAAAAATTATTTCCATCTTATAAATCTTTGAAAGATGTGTCTATCTCAAATATTTTAATTTGTAAAAAAGTTAAAAGTATTACAGGTTTTACACCGAAATATTTAAGAATAGCAGCTTTTCAATATTGTGCTGCAAGATTTGGCCCACAATTTCTGAATGAGTGTTTTGGTCTATCACTTACACAAAGTGCAAGATATGGAAGGATAGGGGAAGAATTAGTGGGTTTACAGGTGAATGAAGAAATTAAAACTAATTAATATCACTCATCTTCTTTGATTAGTAGATGAGTGATATAGATGATGTAGAATATTTAATTAATCTAAGCTGTCTCGGATATATTGTATGTTAGTATAATCTAAATCAATTTTTGTAATGTTAAAACCGTCGTAATAATTAGTGTTTAAAATAATCAATTTAATAGTTTCTTTGTAAAATTCATTAGAGAAAGTAGGGGGACTATCTATTTCGGAATACCATTGTTTTTGCCATTCTAGGTAGTATTCCTCGGCTAAATGGGGGAAATCCCTCCAAAATTCACGTATATTTTTTTCAACATGATAATCAATATATTTTTCTCTCTCAGTTTCATTCATTTTCAGTAGCCTTTTTGGATAATCACCAGTTAAGTCATTGAAGAAACTTCCATTACCATCTTTGTAAAAATATTCGAATAAACCAGCATTTAATAAGATTTTTTCGATTTCTTCTTTTAAGAATGGATCATTAATTTTACTTTTAGCAAATAAGTTAAAAGCTTCGTCTTCATTAGATGCTTTAACAACACTTAATAAATCTACACCACCATCAATAACATATAAATTTTTCAAAGTAACACCCCTTTTAAGTGTAATTATTTTACATTTAAAAATAGTATATACATCATTTTTTTAAAGTTCAATAACTTTTAGGAGGTTACGTATGGGACTAAATTAGATTAGTTGTCTAGGAAAATAGAAATATAGAACAACTTGAACAAAGAAACAACATACTATTAATAATGAAAAACAAAAAATCATAAAATATTGTGCACAATATGTTGCCCTTCGTTTGAAGGTGGAAAAATTTTGTGAGAAGGAACTAAAGTGGAATTCTAAACATATTTGTAACATATTTAAGCGTGTGATAATTATACATTTTGTTTTATAATGGGAATTAATAGAATTTTTTATATATGGGAGAGATGAAATTGAAAATTAAATTATTTAATTTTTTTAATATTGAGAACAGTGAAATTGAACTAAGCCCAATAATGATTTTTTGTGGAGATAATGGTTCGGGTAAGACCCATTTAGTTAAAATATTAACAACGATTAACGAATTTTTTTTATCAAGAGAAATCCCTGACCTTACTTTAAGTGAACTAGAAAAATTTAATTATATTTTTAATATGCAAACGATGAATAATGGTCTAAACATGTATTGGAAAAAAGGAAATTTGGATGATGAATTTGATGAAGAAGTTCTGTTTATTGAAGAAGAATCGAAAAGTATTGGGGATTTAGAGTTTAAGTTCAATATTGATGGTGAAAATTTAGTTGAATTTTATGATGATATTGAATTGAAGATGAATGAACTTCTTAATGGCTCATTACCAAAAATATTAAAAAAAGCATATTCAGATGATGAATATATAAATAAACTTAGTGATGTGAAATTGGAAATACTACATAAAGAACCATTAGAAATACATTTCTTTATTAGGGGCACTTCTGATTTTGAGTGTACGATTGAAGTGAGATCTAGAAATTTAGTTAGTAGGTTTGGCTTGAGTATTTTGGGAGGATTTTCTGAAGATGAACCTGAAATAGCTGATTATTATATTGAAGAATCTACTCGATATGCTATGCAGATTATTATGAAACATATTTATGAGATCAATTTATTCCCTTCTCACATAGCAACAAACAGAAAAAAAGGTATGGATTATGCAGAGAAATTTTACTATTTACCAGCTTCACGAGAGGCTTATCAAAGAGATCTAGCTCTTTTTGCTTCTAAAAAAGAAAATAATAAGCTTATGGTTTCAAGATATCTTGTAGATGAAGATGGAAATAAATCGAATAATTTGAATAGTATTGATCCATTTATAGAAAAGTATGTTGATGAAATATTAAGGCTAATAGCTATCAAATCGAATAAGAAACTCGATAGTAAAACAAAACTATTCGTTGAATACCTACAAAACATATTTTTAAAAGCAGAAATAATATCAAGTCCTGAAGGTGATATTAAATATAGATTACCTGATAATAGCTTGATAAGTGCAAACATGGCATCTTCTCTACAAAATGAATATGCAATTTTAAAAATATTAATAGAAAAAGTTTTAAATCCTAACATAATTTTGGAAGAGCCCGAATCACATTTATCTATTAGTAACTCAGTTAAATTAATTCAATATTTGCTGGCTTTTCAAGAGCATAGTTCGAACTTACTTTGGCTTACAACTCATAATAATTTTATAGGTGATGCATTGAATAATATTATAATGATTTCTAAACTAGATAAAGAACGTCAAAATATTTATTTAGAAAAATTAAATTTGAATAATTTAATAGAAGAGTTTAATGGTAATTTTATTTCTAAAATAAATGCTTATTTAATTAATGGGAATAAAATCCAAATTCTCCCGAAAACTAGCTATGGAGTGGACTTTGATATTTTTAATAAGCAAATAAATGATTTTTTGGACATCACTACAGAATTGCAATGGGAGTTAGAGAATAATTAAAGTATTTTATTGGCGGTGAATATAGAGATGAATAACGGTATCAAAATTCATGGTAGGATTGCTAAATGTATTACTAACAATCACTTTTCATTAATTCCAGAAATACATGGTGATTTGATTATTACAGAAAAATATTCTGATAGGGATATTCAAGATTCTAATGATATTGATGTTAATATATCTGAAATATTAGAATTAGATTTATCTGATAATAATAGATTTCAAGTGTTTAAATATGGAGATTCAGATAGTAGTAAGGAAAAAAGTATTTTTGGAAACTTTAAGGCTCAAACTTTTAAAGAAAGAAAATGCGATATTTCTCTATTGGTTTTTGATCATGAAGAAAAGGCAGTATTTTTAGTATGTGGAGAAGTAAAAAAAACATTGAAAATTGAATCACTATTTGAAGCACGGGAACAAATTATTTCTACTTATATTGATTTAAATTTATATAATGCTTTGTTGTCATATAACTCATATACTATAAAAAATATTTTTTTTATAGTATTTGAAAAAAATCAGATGATAAAAAAAGTTATTTCTTCTACCCAACTATTAAAGAAATCCGACAATGGTAAGTCAATACCTACCAATTTATTGTTAGAAGAATATAATAAAGAATCTATTCATTATACTCTTGATTGCTCTAGAAACTTAAGAGAAGTTGATAAAAATTTAAGTGAATTAATTCATTGGGTAAATTCTCGTTTTATGTTTATTAATGTTCCAAAATTGCAAGGTGTAATTGAAGAAGAATTTGTATAGTTAATAAAGTTGAATTAAGAGAACGTAAAAAACGATTGTATCAACCCATTCGAATGATACAATTCTTTTTTGAGTGTTCTTAAAATAAAACCCACCCGAGTGGTGTACCAACGTCGATCCCAGAAGATATTGAGGTATCGAAAAGACTTCAAGAGGCGGGTTATATTATAGGTATAGATTTGGTCGATCATGTGATTATTGGGGATCATCAATTCATTAGTTTAAAAGAAAAAGGTTATTTTTAGTTCTGCAAGAGTGGGACTGACCTCAAAAGTATAGACAAAAAAATGCATCTTTGATTGAATTCGGGTTTAATTACCCAAATTTTAATTAGAAGGTGTTTTTTTCTGTGGGAACAAGAGTTAGTTATCAATACGAAGTAAAAACGAAGGCCATTGAAATGAAATTTGCTGATGTGCCAACGAAACAGATTTCAACAAGCCGTTAAAGGAAAAGGCATTATCACGAGCATATCCCGTAAAGGTATGCGCGCTGATAATGCCCGTATCAAATCGTTCCATTCAGTATTAAGGCTGAGACGTTTCCTTTAGACAGTTTAACGAATACTACGACTGCAATCGGAGAACAAACTGAGAAAAATTAGGATTATAACTATATCCGAATACAAGCAAAACTAAACAACCAGTCGCCGATACAAAACCGACAACTGGTTGGATAAATGCTTTTTTGACCCCTGTCTTAAATATGGGAATCAGTCCCTTTGTAACCATACTTTTATTTTTATGCCTATATAATTAAAATTTTTAAATGGTACAATTGTTTCATACCAAAACAATTGGAGGGGTAGAAGTGTCTCAACTGTTTTTCTCTAATTATACAAATGAAATCGAAGATCTGCTTAAAAATGATTTATCGAAAAGTACGTATTGTGGCATGATTGATGATTTAGAAAAGCTTGTTACTTTAGCTGATCGACTTGCCATTTCTTGTCAAAAACACCCATATTTCACTAATATCTCCTCGTTTTTAAAAAATATTGAAAGAGCGTTTACCGATCCAAATGATGCGGACCAAGCCTCACAGGTACTACTGAATGTTGAGAAATGGATTAAACCCGTGCTGTATTTTAGCGATAAGGAAAAGTGGGAGAAGCTCAATCAAGAGAAGCATTACTTCACCTTAAAGCCTACCGTTACACAGTTACGGCTGTTAAACCAACAAGAGATGGAAGCAGAGACGCCTGATGCCTTCGAAGATGTCGGGAAAAAGTATATGTGGATTGCAATTAATTCTAGAAATTACGAGACGCATAATACGGCACTTTCATCCAGTGAACTGCGATTGAACTATTTGCGCTGTGCCATGACAATTATTTTAGTCCCACTGTACCTAAATTATGACGTTATCAAAGCCAATTTGGAGGGGCTGTTATGTCGTCAGATTGATGCAGAAGCAGAGGATTTAATCGCTTCGATCCGTGTGTCGCGTGGAAAAGAAATCAAAGGTTTTAAAGCAAGACAGGATTTAGTGGAGAAAATCGCTGGTAAGCTAACCAACGAGTTACGAGAAAGTGGCGGCTATTATTTACTCACAGGTATTGAAGGAATTGGGAAGACAGCGCTTTGTGCAAAGGTATCTGAGCAATTACTTGCGAAGCAAGATAGATTGATTGAGCCAGACGCCAACATCAAGCAAGCTGCACCGTGGTTGCCTGGACAACTTATTCATTTTGGGAAGTGGGAATCTGACCCTGTTCGTATTTTACGCTCACTTATTTCACAAGCGAATACGATGTTACTCGAGCCAGAAGATTTACCGAATCATACTCCTGCATTGCAAGAAGTAGACAAAATGAGCTTTTTTAATAGCTCATCGCAAATGAAAAGGGCGATTTCAGGTGAACACTTTGGCAATTATTCCAAGAAACTATTTTCGCCCGCGAAGAATTTTTCTAATTCATCCACTCAGGAGAATGTTGTGTCATTACCGTTAAATACAAATGCGTTGAACCACCCTACAAATGTTAGGAGTGAGCTCGAAATACATAAAGCCATCTTCAGTCGCGCGCTCCGAAAGCTCACGAAGCAATACGGTCCGGTCGTCATAATTATTGATGCACTCGATGAAATCACTACCTTTCTCGATAATTTAGAATTTTTACCACGTCAATTACCACCAGGTGTATCTGCATTATTGACGGTCCGTCCGAATCTTGGAATTGAAAAATGGCTTACAAATTATAGTAGCGCATTGGTTTATCCGGACCAAGTCGGCTATATAGAACGCAGTGAAATTCCGCTCTTTACAGGTATTGACGATTTCGCTGGAAAAGAGGAGAAAAAGTTCAATGATCAGATTTACCGCAATAGTAAAGGGTGGTCCTTACAGATTGCGGCAATTGCCCGTAAACTAAAGGAAGTTAACGGCGATTTCACACAAGTCGATGTGGAAGATGAGCTTGGGAAATATTTTGACCGACAAAAGGATGAATGGCTGCGTGCGTATGAGGATGGCCGCGGTGAATATTTAAAAGAAGTTCTACATTTACTCGCGATTTTCGAGCCGATTTCTGCAATTAGCTTAGATGATGTGCAAGGATATTTAGAAGAAAAATTTAACGAACGGCTTAATTTAGATAAAATCATTGATTTACTAAAGCCGGTTTCGTATCAGATTCAAGGTCTTGAAACAGCCAAGAAAAATATTAAATTAGGCATTAAGGCATATGCGGATTATGTAAAAAAATGCATTGGTAAACGCGATTTAAAAAGACATTTAGAGGACTATACCGTGTGGATGAAAGACGATAAAGACATTGAGTCGAAACTAGTTGCTGACTTTGTGAATTATTGGATGAGCGAGGGGTCTCGAAAAGAAATTGAGATTGTCAAAGAAATCATCGATGAGTTAATCGAAGACGCAGAGCTCGAGAAAGTACAAGAATTAGCTGGTCACATGATTACATCCGTTAAGAAGATTCCTCAAGGCTATAAGTATTGCATGCGAGAGTTGGCATCACTAGGAAAACCCAATGCTGTAGTGAATTATGCAAAATTAATATTGATGGGGAAAAGTAGCAAAGAACATGAGAAAAGGGAAGCTGAAGCGTGGCTTCGCAAGTCTGCTGACAGAGATGAACCCGAAATATTGTGTTTTTTAGGGAGTTATTTAATTGATCATAAAAAAGAGGAACAGCTACGACAAGAAGGTGAGCAATACCTTCGTCAAGCGATTCTACAAGGATATCAACCTGGGAAGATGATGTTAGGTAGTCGTTTGATTGATGGAAAAGGTTTAGCTGTTAATAAAGATGAGGGCTATGAATTACTGGAGGAACTTGTGGAAGAAGGGCATGAAATGGGTATCCTCATATTGGTTCATTTTTTATTAAGGACGGAACAGTCAGAAGCGAATCCCGAAAAAGCTTATCAATTATTGAGCATGCTAGCTGAAGAAAGGGAAAATATCCCGGCGATGTATAACTTAGGGGTAAATCTTATCAATGGTAAGAGATTAACGAAGAATGTACAAGAAGGCGAGCAATGGTTAAGACGGGCAGCTGAGAAAGAATTTGTGCAAGCGATGTGCTTTTTAGGTGTGGAATTAATCGAAGGTGAACATCTACCGCAACATATAGATGAAGGCATTGAATGGCTTGAAAAAGCAATTGATATGGAGCATGAAGAGTCGTGTTTGCTTTTAGCTGAATATTACCTAGATGGTAAACATGTAAAGGCAGATTTTGAACAAGGAAAGCAATGGCTGTTAGAGGCTGTGAAAATGCGTTCGATTTCAGCCATGTTTTCATTAGGCAGAGCACATCTATATGAATTAGGGGGGTTTCCCCAAGACAATGATGAGGCGTTGAAGTGGTTACAAATGGCGATTGAAGAAGGCTCAAATGAAGCGTGTTTGATGCTTGGAGACGCACTAGTAGATGGTATAGGTTTTAAACGAAATTATAGTTTGGGTATCCACTATTTAGAAATGTCGGTAAAAAATGAGTTTATAAATGCTTATAGTGCGCTTGGAATGGCTTATTTAAATGGTAATGGCTCTTCTAGAAAACGGATTGAAGGGGAGAAAATTCTACGACAAGGTATGGAAAAGGGCTGCAATGTCTCAAAAATTAATTTAGCCATCGAATTAGCCAAAGGGGATAAAATAACGAAAAGGGTAGATGAATCAAAGCAACTCTTTGAGGAATTAATAGAAGACCGATTTGAAAAAGCAATAACGATTAGATGTCAACTATCAATACAAGAAAATGCTTTTGATGAAACAACTGAAGATGTACAAGCACTTCTTTGGCGTGAAATTGAAAAAGATGTACCAGAAGCAATGGTGGCTCTCGCTGAATATTTAGAAGAAGGAGAAGAAATACCACAAGATATTGATACGGCCATTCGTTTGTTTGAACAAGCGTGCTCATTAGAGTATAGGCGAGCCTATTTATCTTATGCTACGTCGTTATTGGTGATGGATGTATTGCCGAAAGATTTTGAAAAAGGATTACAGATTATCGATAAATTGTTGGAGACAGAAGAAGATGAAGTCTACAATATATTAGCTATACATTATTATAAAAATGAGCATAATATTGAAAAGGCTATTGAATTTTATGTCAAGCTTTTTAAGAAAGGGCAAATAGAACATGCAAGTAACTTATTTTACATTATTCGTCATGATAATGCTTCTGTCGAAGGACAATTCGACTTCAATCAATTACTAGACATGGTGAAAAATTCAGACAGGCCACTTGCACGTGTGAATTACGCGCTTTATTTACTATCGTTAAGCACGGATGAGCAAACATGGCGTGAAGTGGATGCCATGTTTGCGAAACTAGTTGAGGTAAGAGATGTCGAGGAATGGTGGACAAGGTTAGCTAAGAAGGAAGATATGGAAGGCTACCTCGTTCTTGGGTTATTACATCGTCATCAAAAGATTGTACTCTCTAGTACATGGACGCTCAAGCACTGCTTTATACAAGCAAGTACCGAGTATGAAATTCCACATTGGATCCAAAAACAACGTTAAAATAGAACCATTCTGCACATTGTAAAGTTCGAATGAGGGCAGTGAAAAATTGTAGTTCTAATAATTTTTTCAAACTAAAAATTTGCTAAATAAGATTTAGTGTTTGGGTATTCGCAATATTCACATGCCGAGTGTGGAGTATCCTCATTCGATTTTCTTTGTTTGGGGTCTTGCCTGTCTCGCTTTTCTCGCAGGAGTCTCCGAAATAACGATAGAATTTAAGCTGGTTGATAAAGAAATGGTTGTTTCTAAAATATTTATTATTTATTTGTAGTTTATAATGAATTTTAGTTCGTTGTTATAAATTGAACTTACCTAAACGAACATAAGCATTTCCATCCGAGCGGTGTACCAACACCGAGTCCAGAAGATATTGAAGTAACGAAAAGAATTCAAGAAGCGGGTTATATTATTGGCATAGACTTGGTTGATCATGTGATTATTGGAGATCATCAATACATTAGTCTAAAGGAAAAAGGTTATTTTTAGTTCTGCATGTGAGGTTGCTTCTGTTAGTATAGTCAAATGAAAAAGCATCTTCGATTGAATTTGGGTTTAGAACCTAAACTTCAATTTGGAGGTGTATTATAGCTATATTCGAATTTGAGAGAAACTAAACAACCAGTTGCCGGTATTATACCGACAACTGGTTGTTTAAATGCTATTTGACTCCCGTCCTGTATCAGAGGGGTAGCCCTATTTCATAATAAGTCTTTTTACTATTTTTAAACTATTCCTACATCTAAGTTTAAACTGTAAAATTCAGTAAATTTTCAGAATTAATACTATAAGAAATAACTTTTTTCTTGTCCTGCTTGACTACATCAACTTGATTATCAGTACTATAAACAAAGAAATTAACATCTTTTTTGCCTTTTTTTACGTTGATGACAAATGGAGTAACATTGGTCTCTGGATGTAGAAATAATTTTTCATTGCCTGGAAATATATAATGTTTTTTTAAAAAGTTTGCTTCATTAAAATAGTCAGTAAATCTATTTTTTTCTTCTTCTTTTAAATGCTTTCCGTTAAATGTAACAGTAACATCTTTTGAATCAAGTTTTGGATGAAGTGCAAATTTAGTTAAAACCCATGCTACAAGTGCACTTGGAGGACTCATTAACAATTTAAGAATAAAAAATAGTATCGAACCAACCCAAACCCATGTCATATTAAATCAACTCTTTCAGTAATAATATGTGGTTACTAATGAACCTACTAAGTACTTAGTTTAATAGTATTAATATATTTTCACAAGATAATTGCCTGGCAAACGATAGCTTTTCTTCAATAAGGCAATAAAACGAAGTTCAAACAATCAGACGTTTTAGTGGGGAAAGGAAATCTAATCAAAAAACAACTACACTTTATTGGAAGGTAATATATATTTGATGAATTACTCATTATAAGTAATTATATGAATTCTATTAAAATTAAGTATGTTTAGCTTGTACAAGTGGTGTACCAACACTGAGTCCAGAAGATATTAAAGTGACAAAAGAAATCAAGAAGCGGATTTTATTATAGGTGTAGATTTGGCCGAACATGTGATTACCGGGGATCAATAATCTATTAGTCTAAAGGAAAAAGGTTATTTTTAGTTCTGTAAGAGTATCTTGCAGAACTTTTTTTTATGTTTAAGCAACTATTTGCTTATTAGTACGTCATTGTACATATGTGATAGTGGCGGTTATTCACAAAAATTGGCAAGGTGCCAGGCGTTGTCTTACGTAAAAAAAAATTATATGCTAATCTATGAACGCAATTTTTTTAATAGAAAAAATAAATTATTATGTTTTACGTAAGACAGTGCATGTGACACTATAAATTCTTACGTTTTTGCGTTATAATGAGCGGTATGATTTTATGTCAACGAAACTTAAGGATGACTTAAATAGAAAGGGAGTACACAATTTGTTTGGATTAGGAAGTAAAGATGTCGGGATTGACCTTGGCACAGCGAATACATTAGTTTTTATTAAAGGAAAAGGGATCGTTTTACGCGAACCTTCAGTTGTAGCACAAAATACAAAAACAGGAGACATAGTTGCGGTGGGTAATGACGCGAAAAATATGATCGGTCGTACACCAGGTTCAATCGTAGCTATTCGTCCAATGAAAGACGGCGTTATTGCTGACTTTGAAATTACAAGAGCGATGCTAGAGTACTACTTAAAGGAAGCATCAAAAAATTCCGGAGGTAACTGGAAAAAGCCAAATATTATGATTTGTGTGCCTTATGGTATTACATCAGTTGAACAACGTGCGGTAATCGACGCATCTCGACAAGCTGGTGCAAAAGAAGCATTCACAATCGAAGAACCGTTTGCAGCTGCAATCGGCGCAAACTTACCTGTTTGGGATCCAACTGGTTCTATGGTCGTTGATATCGGTGGTGGTACTACAGAAGTTGCAGTTATTTCTTTAGGTGGTATCGTAACAAGTGAATCAGTTCGTGTCGGCGGTGACGCAATGGATCATTCGATTATTTCATATATTCGTAAGACGTATAACCTAACAATCGGTGAACGTACGGCAGAAGCTGTGAAAATGGAAATTGGTACGGCAAGCGCTGAAGGTCCGGAGCTGAAAATGGACATCCGTGGTCGCGACCTTTTAACAGGCTTACCGAAAACAATTGAAATTTCTTCTGTTGAAATCTCAGAATCATTACGTGAAGCAGTGACAGCTATTATCGATGGCGTCAAGAAAACACTTGAACAAACACCTCCAGAATTATCTGCTGACGTGATGGAGCGCGGAATTGTCTTAACTGGTGGCGGTGCATTATTAACTAACTTAGATAAAGTTATTAGTCGTGAAACGAATATGCCAGTATTCATTGCAGAAGATCCGCTTGACTGTGTAGCAATTGGTACTGGAAAAGCTTTAGATCATATTGATTTAATTCGTCAACAACAAGGTAGAGGGTAAGGAGGTTTAGGCAATGCCACATTTTTTTTTCAATAAGAAAGTAATATTGCTGCTCGTGGGCATGATTTTTCTTGTGGCATTGATTAGCTTCTCATTACGTGATCGAACAAACGCAACTTTACCAGAACAAATTATTAAAGATACTGTCGGCGTCGCACAATCGATTGTTGCGAAGCCGGCCAATTATATTGCTGGTATTTTTAATAACATTGACTCTCTATTAAATACGTACGAAGAAAACAAACGCTTAAAAGCACGCTTAGAAGAATTTGCAGTTGTACAAAATGAGGCGTTACAACTGAAATCTGACATCAAGAAATTTGAACAGATTGAAAAATCTGAAAATTTAAAAGCGTTTAATCCAATTCAGGCAACTGTGATTGCTCGTAATCCAGACCAATGGGAAGAGAAAATTATTTTAGATAAAGGCTCTTCACATGGTGTGACTAAGAATATGGCGGTTATGACAGCGAGTGGTTTAATTGGTAAAATTACATTGGTGACACCTTTTACATCTGAGGTAGAACTTTTGTATACAAATAATCCAAACTACCGTGTGTCGGCAATGGTCTTGGGTGAAAAAGAAGCGTACGGTTTAATCGAGGGCTTTGATGAAGAGCGTAATGAACTCATTTTGAAGCGAATCGATTCAAGCTTAATGGTCAAAGAAGGCGAGCAAGTTGTTTCATCTGGACTAGGCGGGATTTTTCCAAAGGGTATACCAATTGGTGAGATTACAGAGATCAGCACAGATGATTATGGCTTAACGAAAATGGCATATGTTAAACCATCTGCCGACTTTTCAATTTTAGAGTATGTCATGATCGCAAACCGTACATCAACAGTTATTGATGGTGCGGATGGGAATTCGACAAATAAAGATTTAACAAACCCACAAGAGGACAGTGAAGAGGAGGATGAATGATGGTTCGGTTTCTCATTCCCTCTATTGCGGTACTGTTATTTTTGCTAGAACCTGAATTTGCAATGCTTTCACCAATTGAGTTGAACGGGCAAATTTTTTATTTAGTACCGAGATTTTTAATATTATATTTGATTTTTATTTCCATCTATTACAGCCGTCAGCGTGCGGTGATGTATGGTCTTTTTTTTGGTGTCTTGTATGATGTCTTTTACATTGATATTATTGGATTATACTCTGTGTTATATCCACTTATTTGTTTTTTAGCTGGTTCAATCGTAAAAATTATTCATCAGCATTTAGTAGTTACAACAACTATTTCGCTTATTTTGGTAGCTATTTTAGAATTTGTACTTTATCAATTCTTTTATTTAATCGATTTTACATCGATTCCACTAGCAGATTTTTTACGTTCACGGTTGCTACCTACAATGATTGCCAACATGTTATTTTTAATGATTCTTGGTTGGGCATTCAAGTATCTAATTAATGCGCGTGTTTTACAGAGAGCGCGTGAAGTATCGTAATAACGAGCAACGTGAGGTGAAATATTCATGAAAAAACAACTTGTTAATATGAAAGGTACAAAAGACGGCTTTATCTTACGTTTAGATGATCAATGCGCTTATATTGATTTAGTAGAGGAGCTACAAGGAAAAGTCTCAGAGGGCGGTATCGATGGTAAAGTAGATGTACAATTACATCTAGGTTACCGATACTGTTCTGATGAGCAATTAAAAGAATTAGTAGAGATTGTGCAACAATCTGAGCAACTTTCGGTTTCGAAAGTGCAAAGTGATGTACTAACTGTACAGGAAAGTAATCAGAGGATATTAGAGAGTCAACAAGATACATATGTCGGTGTTGTCAGATCTGGTCAAATCCTTCGTGCACCTGGAGATATTATTATTGTTGGTAATATCAATCCAAACGGTCGTGTTGAAGCTGGCGGCAATGTATATGTGCTTGGGAAGTTAAAAGGGATTGTACATGCTGGTGTGCAAGGCAATAAAGAAGCAATTATTGCTGCCTCTCGTTTTGAAGCCACACATATTATGATTGCTGATCAGGTTGAAGTGATGTCAGATGAACATGTAAAAAAAGTGAATAGAACAGAGATGATTTGTGCATTTATAGGAAATGATGGTCGTATTATGTACGACCAAATTCATACGTTGAAAAATATTCGACCATTCTTAATTGCGTCTAAAGGAGGAAGCTAATGTGGGTGAAGCAATCGTAATAACTTCAGGTAAAGGCGGAGTAGGGAAGACAACTACTACTGCCAATCTTGGAACTGCATTGGCTCTTCAAGGTAAAAAAGTATGTTTAGTCGATACCGATATCGGACTGCGAAACTTGGACGTTATACTTGGTTTAGAAAATCGTATTATTTATGATTTAGTCGATGTCGTTGAAGGACGTTGTAAAACACATCAAGCACTTGTAAAAGATAAACGTGTAGATGAGAAACTATTTTTATTACCTGCTGCTCAAACTACAGATAAAAACGCTGTGACACCTGAGCAAATGAAGAGTTTAGTAGATGAATTAAAAAGAGACTATGATTATGTTTTAATAGATTGCCCAGCAGGTATTGAGCAGGGCTATCGTAATGCTGTTGCAGGTGCGGATCATGCGATTGTTGTGACGACACCGGAAATTTCTGCTGTGCGTGATGCAGACCGTATTATCGGTTTATTAGAGCAAGAGGAAATTACAGCACCAAAGCTTATTATTAATCGTATTCGTCATCATATGATGAAAAATGGCGAAACACTGGATGTTAATGAAATTACGACACATTTATCGATAGATTTATTAGGTATTATAGTTGATAGTGAAAGTGTCATTTCATCATCAAACAAGGGTGAACCAATTGTTATGGATCCTGAGAACAAAGCATCTTTAGGTTATCGTAATATTGCTCGTCGTATTTTAGGGGAGTCTGTGCCATTGATGGCAATTGAAGATGAAAGTAAAGGCATGTTTTCAAAATTCAAAGCATTATTTTCTAGATAATTTATTAAACCTTCTCGCATATTTATGTGGAAGGTTTTTATTTTTTTGTAAGAATTCGATATTAGTAATATTACATTCGGAACATGTCCAATTCATTTTTATAGAAATTCATCATTATGAATGGGGGGTGATTTCCGTTCCGGCGGGGCGTTCGATGAACTGCTTCGGAGCAACAGTTATTTTGTGTAGTGAAAGCAAAGCGTCAGCTAAATTCGCCCAGCTGGAACGAAGATCAACAAAACTACTTCACAGGGTTGCATCTATGTCTAGTAGCTGGGTTTTTCTGATGAGAATGGATGTTTTAGCACATTTGTTTTGCATGAACGGACATGCTACCTCATATAGTGTGAAAAAAGGGATGAAGGCTTGTTTAGAAAATGGAAATGGATTGTTATGACGTTACTTGTAGCTGCCATTATGCTTGTGATTCGCTTAGAGGACAATGGTACCCTTAAAACACCTATAAGGAAGCTAGTTACTACCTCAGCGGATATGACGTATTTGACTGAGCTAGGACAAAGCCTCTTGAAAAAAGAGGAGGAGAAGATTGTTGTCTCAAGTGATATTGGACAATCTGATTTATTATCGTTTGCCAAAGCTGAAGCATTCCAAGAAGGCTTTTTATTGCAGTATGATGTAGGATTGCCTGTATATACTGGTCAAGAAGGGCTCGTTGTGTTTACAGGTCATACAAAATATACTGGTAAGACGATGTCGATTAGTTATGCAGATGGGACGACCGTTTCGTATGGTATGCTTGATAGCTTGGCACAACTTCCATATACATCTGTAAAAGAGAATGATTTAATTGGCATGAAACAGGCTGGGCAATTATATATGTCCATTGAAAAAAATAGTGAACATTATAGTTTAGAAGAAATTGTACAATGGCTTAAAACGGATACAAATGAAAATTAAATTGCATATTTTATGTATCCCTTTTGTTTTTTTTATGATTTTTAGCGGGCAAATTGCGTATTATTCTATTATATTAGGGGCACTTTTATGGCATGAGGCAGGGCATTTGCTTGCAGCTAAGCTTTGTCGTGTAAAGGTGAAATCGTGCGTGATAGCGCCGTACGGAGGAGAAATTGAATTCGAAAATCCTGCGATTGTTAATGAAAAATCACTCTTGTGGATTGCTTTAGGGGGACCAATCGCTACGTTACTAGGGATTGGTTTTGCTTTTTTTATGCCAGAATTAATCGCTGAAAGATTGATAAATGTGCAACTTGTGTTATTGGCTTTTAACTTATTGCCGGTCATACCTTTAGATGGGGGAAGAATTATACTTGCACTTCTTCTTATTTTTTATCCGAGTGCTAAAGCGTTTGAATTCTATCACTCGTTTTCCCTATTTATTGTAACGGTCATATTACTGATGACAATAAGTAATTTGCCACAATCACTTTTTTTAGTGATACTTTGTCTCTTTGTATGGCTGCAAGTAATAAAAGAATGGAATTATCGGAAATACCGTTTAGCATTTGAGAAATATGTAATGCACCGGTTGACTTAATAGATTCTATGTGGTAATATCTTAATGTTATTGTTTGTAGCACCCGTGCTACTACAACCGCTCTGGGAAGGTTTAAGTATCCTTGTGATCACCTTCATAAACAGGCGAGTCTTAGTCTAAGAGGAGGTGCAGTAAAATGTACGCAATTATTGAAACTGGTGGTAAACAAATCAAAGTAGAAGCTGGTCAAGAAATCTATGTTGAGAAATTAGGCGTGGAAGCTGACGAAGTTGTAACTTTCGATAAAGTTTTATTCGTAGGTGGCGAAAACGTTAAAGTTGGAGCTCCATTCGTAGAGGGCGCTACAGTAACAGCTAAAGCTGTGAAAGAAGGCCGTCAAAAGAAAATCGTTGTTTTCAAATTGAAAGCTAAAAAGAACTACCGTCGTAAACAAGGTCACCGTCAACCTTATACAAAATTAGTTGTTGAGTCAATCAACGCTTAATTGTGAGGTGTAACTAATGATACAAGTTACGATACATCATGATGAAAATAGACATGTGTCTGCATTTGAATTTTCAGGACATGCTGAGTACGACGAATCTGGTAAAGATTTAGTATGTGCAGGAGCATCTACTATTGCCATTGGTACGGTAAATGCTATTTATGCACTACTACAATTACAACCAGAAGTTGAACAAGCAGCTGAAGGTGGAGGCTATCTTAAGGTAGATCTACCAACGGATTTAGAACCCGAAATTGATGCAAAACTACAGTTAATTGTCCAAGTAATGACTGCCCAAGTGTATTCTATGGTGCAAAATTACGGACAATATATCCAAATCAACTACAACAAAGTAGGAGGTGGAACAGAATGAAATTGTTATTAGCATTAGACCTTCAACTTTTCGCATCGAAAAAAGGGGTAGGTTCTACTAAAAACGGACGTGACTCTGAGTCTAAACGTCTTGGCGCTAAACGTGCTGATGGCCAATTCGTAACTGGTGGTTCAATTCTTTACCGTCAACGCGGTACAAAAATTTACCCAGGTACAAACGTAGGTCGTGGTGGTGACGATACACTATTTGCTAAAGTTGACGGTGTTGTAAAATTCGAACGCCTAGGTCGCGATCGCAAACAAGTATCTGTATACCCAGAAACTCAACAAGCTTAATTTTCATAATTATGATCATAAAGCGGAGGGCTGCATTTATTGCAGTCCTTTTTTTTCTTCAAAAATCATAGTTGTTGCGATGAATTAAGAGAAAAAAACGTTAAAACTTGTTATACTAATAAAGATAACTTTATTGGAGTGAATGGGATGAACAGTCAATCACTAACCATTAGTGAAGTATTACGTTTTGCGAATCATGATTATGTGAATCAGCTTCAACTAATTCGCATGAATTTAGATTTAGGTAGAATCGATGAATCAAAGAAACTTATTCAAAATTTTTCTGAACAATTACGGGTGCTTTCTAGCATAAATCGACTACAGTTACCACAAACGATGGAATGGCTACAAACGGCAAGCTGGCGCTATCCTTCGTTACCAATGAAAATTAGTGGTGAGATTAATAAACCTGTCATAAATGATATTGATACGGCAGTTGTAGAATACTTAAATAAAACAGTTATTCATGTTTATGATACATTAGATCCATTTACTGAACAGAGCTTAGCGATTGATGTACGTGTTAAGAACGATACATTTGACGTGACGTTTACTTTAAATGGGCTTTGGAGTGCTGATGCATTCACCGAAAAAGGTTTGAAACAATTCGACATTCAAACAGTAGAAGAGACAAATACGTCTTGGATATATGTATTGAGTGCAAGCAGGGAGTGAATTAAATGTTTGTCGATCACGTCAAGATTTATGTAAAAGGTGGCGACGGCGGGGATGGTATGGTAGCCTTCCGTCGTGAAAAATTTGTACCGAATGGTGGTCCAGCTGGTGGCGATGGCGGTCACGGTGGTAACGTTGTATTTCAAGTAGAAGAGGGTCTACGTACGTTAATGGATTTCCGTTATAAACGTAACTTTAAAGCTGATCGTGGTGAACACGGTATGAGTAAAGGAATGCATGGTAGACGTGCAAATGATTTAATTGTTAAAGTACCACCAGGCACTGTCGTAATGGACGAAGAAACAGGCACTGTCCTTGCCGATTTAGTCGAGCATGGTCAACAAGCAATCATTGCTAAAGCTGGTCGTGGTGGCCGAGGAAATTGTCGTTTTGCAACTCCTGCCAATCCTGCTCCAGAACTTTCCGAAAAAGGTGAGCCAGGACAGGAATTAAATGTTATATTAGAGTTGAAAGTACTAGCAGATGTAGGCTTAGTAGGCTTTCCGAGTGTAGGTAAGTCAACATTACTATCAGTGGTTTCTGCAGCAAAGCCTAAAATAGGTGCATATCATTTCACAACAATCGTACCGAACTTAGGTATGGTTGAAACGGATGATCACCGTAGCTTTGCTATGGCCGATTTACCAGGTTTAATCGAAGGTGCGCACGAAGGTGTTGGTCTTGGTCACCAATTCCTACGTCATATTGAACGTACACGTGTTATCGTGCATGTAATTGATATGTCAGGTATGGAAGGACGCGACCCTTATGAAGATTACTTAACAATCAACGAAGAGTTAAAACAATACAATCTTCGTTTAACAGAGCGTCCACAAATTATTGTGGCAAACAAGATGGACATGCCAGATGCAGAGGAAAACTTAGAAATTTTCCGAGAAAAAGTGGGCGAAGATGTGAAAATCTTCCCAGTATCAGCGGTTTCACGCCAAGGCTTAAAACCGGTATTATTTGAAATTGCTGATTTACTAGAAGTGACTCCAGAATTCCCATTATTCGAAGATCTTGATGAAGAATCAGATGCAACGGTACTTTACAAACACCAATCTGAAGCAGATTCAATCGAAATCACTCGTGAACCTGATGGCACATTCATTCTTAGTGGATATGCAATTGAGCGTATCTTCAAGATGACTGACTTCAGTCGCGAGGACGGTGTACGTCGTTTTGCACGTCAATTACGTGGTATGGGTGTCGATGAGGCATTACGTGAACGTGGTGCACAAAATGGGGACATCGTACGCTTACTAGAATTCGAATTCGAATTTGTCGACTAAAGAATAGGTTTTAGGGGGAAGAGTATGAAAAACGTTGCTAACCAGCGATATTATTTAGTTCGTGAAGACGTTTTGACAGATGCTATGCAAAAAACTTTGGAGGCAAAACACTTACTTTCAAGTGGTACGGTATCTTCCATATGGGATGCGGTAAAGCAAGTAGATTTATCGCGTAGTGCGTTTTATAAATATCGTGATGCTGTTTTTCCTTTCCACTCTATTGTGCAAGAACGGATTTTAACAGTCTTTTTACAGCTTCAGGACCGTAAAGGAACGCTTGCAAAGCTATTAGAAACTGTGACGAACACACATTGTAATGTACTTACAATCCATCAAACGATTCCAATTCAAGGTCGTGCAAACGTCACATTATCGTTAGATGTAACGAGCATGAGTTGTGAACTAGATGAATTAATGCAACAACTAAAACGTCTTGATTTTGTAGAATCGGCAGAAGTTATTAGTTCAGGTGCATTGTAATAGAAATGGGCGCATATTTTGTGCGCTCTTTCTTTTTAACCGGAGATATTAGAAAATTATGAATGGTTTAAATGCTACTAGTTGTAGCAAAGGAGGCAATTTCAATGACAAATCAACAATGGGAAAAAAGAGTCGCGTACCTAGGACCAGAAGCATCTTTTACATATTTAGCAACGAAGGGGGTTTTTCCGAATGATTGGCTTGTGCCATGTGCTACAATTCCAGAGTGTATTGAGGCAGTCGCAGAGGGCAAAGTGGATTTAGCAGTTGTGCCGATTGAAAACGCATTAGAGGGCTCGGTACCGCTAACGCTTGATTATTTATTCCATGAAGCAACACTTTATGTGACAGGTGAGCTACAATCGAAAATTCAGCAGCATTTAATGGTCAATAAAGAGCAAAAAGAAAACTGGGAATCTATTAAGGGTGTTTATTCGCATCCACATGCATTAGCGCAATGCCATAAGTATTTATTTTATCGTTTTAGTGATGTACCGCTACATCAAACAACTTCGACAGCGGCAGCAGCAAAGTTTGTTTCCGAAAATCCAACTGAATGTATTGCGGCAGTTGGGAATGCTTCAGCTGCTGAAAAATATGGCTTGGAAATAGTTCAAGCAAACATACATGATTTCCACTTCAACCATACTCGTTTCTTTGTATTATCGAAGCAAAACAAACGCCTACCACAAGAATTATCAGATGGTCAGGCAAAAACAACCTTTATGCTTACCTTACCAACGGACCGTTCAGGGGCACTTCACCAAGTTCTATCTGTTTTTGCATGGCGTCAGCTTAATTTAAGTAAAATTGAGTCACGTCCTTTAAAAACAGGACTTGGCGATTACTTCTTCATGATTGATGTCTTGGCAGATGAAAAAGAGCCGATGATGCGTGGGGCGATGGAGGAGTTAGCTGCTCTTGGTTGCAAAGTGAAGTCACTAGGTACATACTTTACGTATATTACACCAGAAGAGTCGTGAAGTTTGGGTAGGAGGCGATTAAATGAGTGGCATAATCTTATTTGATGGTATTTGTAATTTTTGCGATAGCAGTGTGCAGTTTATTATCAAGCGTGATAAGGCTGCTTACTTTCAGTTTGCTTCGATTCAAAGTGAAGAGGGGCAAAGGCTACTTAAAGAATATAAAATTCCTGCTGATGTAGATAGTGTGATTTTGATAGAAGGTGGTCAGGCTTATTCGGAATCCACTGCTCCTTTAAGAGTTTGTCGACATTTAGACGGAGCTTGGAAATTATTTTATGTTTTGCTTGCTGTACCGCCTTTTATTCGTAACTTTTTCTATCGACTTTTTGCCAAAAGTCGTTATCGATTATTTGGTCAAAAGGAAGCATGCTTGCTACCAACTGCAGAACAAAGACAACGCTTTTTATAAGAAGTGCATGTGCTGTAATGGCATTTGCACTTTTTATTTGCATCTACATGGATGAAATTATCGAGCAGCTAGGGTGGAAAACGAGAATAAAATACAAATACATCGTACATTTTTTGATTCAATGATGTTCCTATAAAAAAGATTGTCCGATTACATACGGACAATCTTTTTTATAGTTTTTATACTATTGTTCATTCACTAAATAGCCCTTAGTACGTAAGGCATTTTCGATTATATCTAGCGTTTCTAAAGAGGGTGCAGAAATAACATGCAAATGTGTACCACCTGTAAGTTCTGAAAGGTAGCTCGCTTTTGTATCTTGAACGCGTTGTATAAATCTCTCTACATCATGTCGATTAGATACCATAATGGAAGCTGTAATTTCACCATAAATGGGATGTTCGACAATCACGTTCTTTACTGTGCCACCACAGTCGACAATCGTAAGGAGTTCATCTTTTGCATCTCCTGATGAATGGAAGCAAGGGATCGTGCGTTCAACAGTTTGACTGAGTTGATCTGGGTGCATGTATAGATAGCCTTGGCTTGTCGCGATGATTGGCTCATTTCTTGCTTTTAAAAGGGTCATGTCATTCACAATGACCTGTCTAGAAACATTCGCAAATTTCGCTAGATCTGTCCCTGTAATGGGCGTTTTGCTTTTTTGTAATTGTATAAGAAGTTGCAGTCGGCGTTCCTCGCCTAACATTTTTTTCATAAGAGATCACCTCTGCCAGTAATGAAGGAAATCAATTCCTTAGTGCTTAGTGTAACATGAAGCTTTTTGGTTATGCGTGAATTTTTTGTATCCAAATAGATATTCGCACATATGATACGAAGAGAGGAAGGGAGGAAGAAAGTGCGTATTCATATTGTTAAAAAGGGAGATACATTGTGGAAGATTGCCAAAGAGTACGGCATTTCGTTTGAAGATTTGAAACGGCTCAACGTCCATCTTGCCAACCCCGATTATATTGTGCCCGGCATGGAGATTATTTTGCCTGAAAAAATACACAAAGCAACACCTGCTCAACCAATGCATCATGTAAAAGAAGCACCTGCTCAACCAACGCATCATGTAAAAGAAGCACCTGTTCAACCGACGCATCATGTAAAGGAAAGTGTTAAAAAGGAGGAGGCAAGACCTCTGCCTCCACCAGCGCCTCAAATGATTCCGATACCGTTCCCAATGCCAATGCCTATGCAACAACCACAGATGTGGATGCAACCGCCTTTAGAGATGAATTGGAATCAGCAATTAGTTATGCCACAAATGGAACAGCCGGCTTTACCACCAATCCAGATACACACACCAGCGCCCCAACCAGCGCCAGCACCTCCACCAACACCAGCACCTCAACCAGCACCTCCACCACCAATGAATATCATGCCACAAATGCCTGTAATGCCACAGATACCACATTGTCCGAGTTGCCATCAACCGCAAATGCACATGATGCCACATTGTTCGAGTTGCCACCAACCGCAAATGCACATGATGCCACATTGTTCGAGTTGTCACCAACCAATGCACCATCAGATGTTCTGGCCAATGCCGCAGATGCAAATGCCACAGATGCAGATGCCAATGCAGCCACAAGAGATGCCATGTTCGATGCCTATGCCGCAACAAGAGGCGGCATGCCAAATGCCCGCCTATGATATAGCTGGAGCTGGTCAATACCGAGAATCGAGCTCATTTTCTTCTTTATTTAATGTAAAACACCATCAGCACCATCACCAAATGGAACAGCCTTGTGAAATGCCACCACCGATGATGCCAAATTGGCAATTTGATCAATGCCACTGTCAACCGCCATGCCCACCATTTGCGCCATGGACGCCACCTCAATTTTTCCCTGGTGGGATGACGCCTTATCGATGGTGAGATCGTGTATATCGTCGAAGAATTAAAACCTAATATTTGGAAGTATAAATATGAGTCTAATTATTATTTTGTGAAAAGAGCGAAGCAATTAGAAGTTGCTGAAAAAGTAAGAACAATTCATCAACAGCTAGCTCATTTTGAGCCTTCGCTTGCATTACCGTTAGTACCAAGTGATGATGAACAACTTATTGTACAATTGTGGCAAGAAGGAAGCCATAGCGCAGATTTCTCGAAGAAAAAGGATCGACAGCAATCGCTTGATTTATTAATATCATTGCATGATTCGTCTAAAAAAATTGCTTGGCAGCAAGTGCAGGGATTGCACCAACACTCACAACTATTAAAATGGCAAATGCGTTTGATGCGCTTTAAAAGTCGACGCAATGAGATACGTGCATTTTTAACGAAAGAGGAAGTTGCACAAATACTTAAATATAGTGAAAAATCGCTACGATTAATTGAAATGGAAGATGTAGAGGAAAATGATTTAACACTTTTGCATGGAGATGTGGTTCATCATAATTTTCTTTGGTGCACAGATGGGAAACTGCGCTTTATAGATTTTGATTTGGCTCATATAGGTGAGGCAGATGACGAATATGTCTTATGGTTGCATCGGGTGTTACCGGCAGTGGATTATGATTTAGAAAAACTAATTGTTGAATTACCACAACTTAAGCGTTTAGATAAAAGAAAACTACATCGATTAAAATTTCCGAATGAGCTATTACGTGAGTGGTTGTATGTGCTGGATTTACCACTAAATCAACAAATGGTATTTTTAGATTATTTACTACCATTTACGAAACGTGCGCTCACATATTGGCCAAGATTGTGGTACGATAGTGATAGATTTGTAGAGACATAATAACATATCAAAAAAGCTGAGAATGACCGTTAATATGGCGGTCATTCTTTTTCCCGTTGGTTGCAAAAGGTGGACTTTTACCTTTTCTTTTTGTCGAGCATTCGTTCGCTATATGCTATAATCGATAACGATGAATGTGAGGGATTTTACATGTATGATTATTTAAAAGGACAAGTAACACGTATTACGCCTGAATATATTGTATTGGAGCAACAAGGGATTGGATGGCAGTTAAATACCCCGAATCCATTTGCTTTTCGTATGAGTGCAACAGAGCAGCAAATCTATGTCCATTTGCATGTGCGTGAGGATGCACAACTTTTATACGGTTTTCCTAATTTGGATCAGCGTGAGCTATTCCGTAAGCTCATTTTAGTGTCAGGTATTGGACCTAAGGGAGCGCTAGCCATATTAGCGACAGGCAATCCGCAACAAGTGATTAGTGCGATTGAACGTGAGGATGAGCCGTTCTTAGTGAAGTTCCCAGGTGTTGGGAAGAAGACTGCGCGTCAAATGATCCTTGATTTAAAAGGCAAGCTAGGCTCACTTCTAGATACAATTGAATTACCAAGTATGGAGGATGAATTGCCATTATTCGGCGTCAACCCACATAAACATGAACTTGAAGAAGCATTATTAGCATTAATGGCACTCGGATATTCTGAAAAAGAACTTGAAAAAATTCGTCCGCGCCTTGAGGAAAATGACAGTCTGCAAACGACAGATGCGTATATGAAGCAGGCATTACAATTATTATTGAAATTGACATAATGAAAGGAGGGTGAGCTCATGTCGGAACGATTAATAAATGGTGAAGCGGGCACTTTTGATGAGCAATTTGAATTATCTTTACGTCCACAGCGTTTATCGCAGTATATTGGACAACATAAAGTAAAAGAAAATCTTCAAATTTTCATTGAGGCGGCAAAGCTTCGTCAGGAAAGTTTAGATCATGTGCTCTTATATGGTCCTCCTGGGCTTGGTAAGACGACGCTCGCTGCTGTAATTGCTAATGAAATGAATGTTAATGTGCGCATGACGAGTGGACCAGCGATTGAGCGACCTGGGGATTTAGCGGCAATTTTAAGCTCGCTTGAACCAGGAGATGTGTTATTTATCGATGAAATCCATCGTTTGCCTCGTGCAATTGAGGAAGTATTGTATCCAGCTATGGAAGATTTCTGTCTAGATATCGTCGTTGGAAAAGGCCCTGAAGCGCGTTCGGTTCGATTAGATTTACCACCGTTCACACTAGTTGGAGCAACAACGAGAGCTGGGGCTTTATCAGCACCACTACGAGATCGATTTGGTGTGCTTTTGCGTTTAGAGTATTATGATGATGCTTCACTCGCTGAAATTGTTGTGCGCAGTGCGCATTTATTTGATGTTGAAATTGAGCAGGTAGCTGCTGGTGAAATGGCGAGACGTTCCCGTGGGACTCCACGTATTGCAAATCGTTTATTGAAACGAGTACGAGATTATGCACAAGTTCTCGGAGATGGTATGATTACTGATGGACTTGCTAAACAAGCACTCGAACTGTTACAAGTTGATCCAAGAGGACTCGACCATATTGACCATAAGCTTGTAACCAATATGATTGAGCGCTTCCAAGGCGGTCCTGTAGGTTTAGATACATTAGCTGCATCTATTGGTGAAGAGCGTGTGACAATTGAGGATGTGTACGAGCCATATTTAATGCAAATTGGTTTAATCCAGCGTACGCCAAGGGGACGCGTAGCTACGCATCTTGCCTACGAACATTTTGGATATGAGTATCCTCAACAAACATAAAAGAAGGAAGTATTTACAATGCGTGTAGAAGATTTTGATTTTGAATTACCAGAGGAACTAATTGCGCAAACACCACTTGTGGACCGTACTGCCAGTCGCTTAATGGTGGTGACACCCGGTTCAAAAAAAGTGGAGCACCACAAATTTGCGCATATTTTAGATGAGCTAAATGCAGGAGACTGCTTAGTGCTAAATGATACACGTGTTTTACCTGCCCGTTTAATGGGCGTAAAAGAGGAAACAGGTGCACATATTGAAGTCCTGCTGTTAAAACAAACAGCTGGTACAGATGAATGGGAAACACTTGTGAAGCCTGCAAAACGTGTAAAATTAGGCACTGTGGTTACGTTCGGTGAAGGTTTACTGACTGCCACTTGTACGGGCGAATTAGATCATGGTGGACGCCTGTTCGAATTTAAGTATGACGGTATTTTCTATGAAATTTTAGAGCAGCTTGGTGAAATGCCACTGCCTCCGTATATTCGTGAAAAGTTAGATGACCAAGATCGCTATCAAACCGTATATGCTAAAGAGCGAGGTTCTGCTGCAGCACCAACAGCTGGTCTTCATTTCACAGAAGAATTATTAGAACAAGTTAAAGCAAAAGGTGTAGAGATTGTATTCATCACACTACATGTTGGACTTGGAACATTCCGTCCAGTAAGTGTAGACTCCATTGAAAACCACGAAATGCATTCCGAGTTTTATAGTGTGACGGAAGAAGCAGCCGAGGTCATAAATCGTGTCAAAGCAAACGGCGGCAATGTCGTGGCAGTTGGTACAACTTCAACGCGCACATTAGAAACAATCGGCTCAAAATATAATGGCGAAATACGTGCTGAGCAAGGTTGGACTTCTATCTTCATTTATCCAGGCTATGAATTCTCAGTCGTAGATGGTTTAATCACAAATTTTCATTTACCAAAATCAACACTTGTAATGCTTGTGAGTACATTAGCGACACAAGAGACTATTTTAAGTGCATACAACCAAGCAGTTGCAGAAAAATATCGCTTCTTTAGCTTCGGTGATGCAATGTTTATTCGACCAAAAAAGTAAGGCTCTACGCCAAAATATGTTCTTGATGTAATTACTATGTAAGTACATGGAACGGAAAGCGGCCGCCTGTAGTGGAATGTACTGTCAAATACAGACCATGTTGTAGAGCGGAAATAACAAACGAAACAAATCGGAGTACTGTTTTTACTCAAGATAAGAGAGGATTTTTATTTTATGACACAACCAGCAATTCGTTATGAACTACTTCATACATGTAAGCAAACAGGAGCACGCCTTGGTATCGTGCATACACCGCACGGTTCATTTGAAACTCCAGCGTTTATGCCAGTAGGGACACAAGCAACAGTTAAAACGATGTCTCCTGAAGAATTAAAAGAAATGAATGCCGGCATTATTCTTTCGAACACATATCATTTATGGCTACGTCCAGGTAATGATATCGTGAAAGAAGCGGGCGGTCTGCATAAATTCATGAACTGGGATCGTCCAATTTTAACGGATTCAGGTGGTTTCCAAGTGTTCTCGCTTAGCCAATTCCGTAAAATTGAAGAAGAAGGCGTCCATTTCAGAAACCATTTAAATGGGGACAAGCTTTTCCTAAGTCCAGAAAAAGCGATGGAAATCCAAAATGATTTAGGTTCTGACATTATGATGGCATTTGATGAGTGCCCGCCATATCCTGCTACACATGAATATATGTTGAAATCGGTAGATCGTACAACTCGTTGGGCAAAGCGTTGTAAAGAAGCACACGCTCGTCCAGAAGATCAAGGTTTATTTGGCATTATTCAGGGTGGAGAATATGAAGATTTACGACGTCGTTCTGCTGAAGCATTAGTAGAGCTTGACTTCCCAGGCTATGCAATTGGTGGTTTATCAGTAGGAGAGCCTAAAGATATTATGAATAGGGTGTTAGAATTCACAGCGCCATTAATGCCTGCGGATAAACCACGTTATTTAATGGGGGTTGGTTCACCAGACTCACTTATTGACGGAGCTATCCGTGGTATTGATATGTTTGACTGTGTATTACCAACACGTATTGCGCGTAATGGTACTTTAATGACATCTGAAGGTCGCTTAGTTGTGAAAAATGCGAAGTATGCACGTGACTTTGGTCCAATCGATCCAAACTGCGATTGCTATACATGCAAAAACTATTCTCGTGCTTATGTACGTCATTTAATCCGTACAGAAGAGACATTTGGCCTTCGTTTAACGTCGTATCATAATCTACGCTTCCTTCTTAAATTAATGGAGCAAGTGCGTGAAGCGATTCGTGAAGACCGTCTTGGCGACTTCCGTGAAGAATTCTTTGAAAAATATGGATTTAACAAACCGGATGCTAAGAACTTTTAAGCTTAAATTGAGCATTATTTTACCTTTGCTAGTAAAAAGTTATGTAAAATAGAAATTTTTTGTGCTTGTGCATCGCTTTTTTAGGGTAGAATGGTCTATACTAAAAAAGTGAGAATTAGAAAGGGGGTAAGAACTGTGGATCAATTATTAGGTTTATTACCAATTTTATTGATGTTCGTTGCGATGTGGTTTATTTTAATCCGTCCTGCTAAAAAGAGACAACAGGAAACTCAAAATATGCAAAGCAGTCTACAACGTGGAGATAAAATTATTACAATTGGTGGCTTACACGGTGTTGTAGAAGCTATTGAAGATACAGTTGTAACATTAAGTATTGCTGATAATATTCGTGTGAAATTCGACCGTCAAGCAATCGGCCGTGTTGTAAACGACGACTTATTAAAAAAATAATGATAAAGAGACTTACAATATGCATGGACATGTTGTAAGTCTTTTTTTGTATAAAAATTGATGAGTAAGGTCACCTTGATAGTAAGGGGGTGACTGTATGGAAGATTATATTACTATTATTTTTCGGACGTGTTTTTTATATGTGCTGATCTTAATTATTTTTCGTTTAATGGGTAAACGAGAAGTTGGTGAGTTGTCAGTTATGGATTTAGTAATTTTTGTGATCATTGCAGAAGTTGCATCATTTGCACTTGATGAATTAGAAAGTCCATTGTTTGATTCGATTCTACCGATGATTGTCTTGTTAATCATACAAATCTTAAGCGCTTATCTGTCATTGAAAAATAAAAAAATTCGTGATTTAATCGACGGTGATCCTGTACTACTTGTACGAGATGGCGTGATTTTTGAACAGGAAATGCGTAAGCAACGTTATAATTTAGACGATTTATGTCAGCAACTACGGGAAAATGGCATCGCTTCTGTCACAGAGATTGCATATGCCTATTTAGAGCCATCTGGTAATCTGTCTGTTTATAAGAAGGATGAAAAAGCCTTTGTCTATCCCCTTGTTGTCGATGGAGATATACAAGAACGACATTTAATGATTTTGCACAAAGATGTAGATTGGCTGTTAGCAGAGTTAGCAAAACAAAAAATCACAGATATTAGCACCGTCTTTTTTTGTATATGGGAGGAAAATAAGCTACATGTCCAATTAAAAGAGCATTAACTACGTTTTGACAGTTTGCGAATATAGCGTAAATCGGAAAAACGAAGTTGATTTGCTAATAATAATAGCGTAAATAGTAAAAATAACGTAATACAACTACTCAAGATAAATGGTAACGGCATGATTTGCATTATAAAATATTGGGCAATACAAACTGCGATGAAGCAACTGTAAGGCACGACAAACATGCGGAAACCAGCACGTAAGTTTTTACGTTGACGGACAGTAGCAATATGCAAGAATGATGTAAGCAAAACGCCAAAACCAATGGCAATTACTGCTCCTTTTTCTTGAATGCCAGGTTGTGAGGCAAGTACAAACATGACGAATAATTTACCGAGCCCACCGTAAATGGAGTTCATCATCGCAGCTCTTGCCTCACCAACGGCTTGCAAAATGGAATGTAGCGGGCTTTGAATATAATAAAAATAAAAAATAGGGGCTAAAATTTTTACATAACCACGGTTTTCATCTAGATGAAATAAACTCATGGCAAGTTCGTCGCCGTGAATGAAAAAATACGTAGCTGCAACACAGCCAACGAGTGATGATAAGCGCAATGAAACAGAAACACGCTCCTGTAAAAGGGTGTTGTGCTTTCTGGCGACTGCATCACTAACAGCCGGAATTAACACTATGGAAAGAGCAGCAGATACGAAAGCTGGAAATAAGAGTAACGGCACTAATACACCCGAAATGACACCATATAATACGGTCGCGGCAGACGCTGTTAAGCCAGCCATTGTTAATGCCTTTAAAAAGATGATCGGCTCTAAAAACCAAGTAAACGAGCCGAATAATTTGCTCCCTGCAGAAGGGATGGCAACTCGAAGCATAGGTGTAGCTGGATAAGGTTGTACTTCACTTTTCCGTGACAATAGTCTCTTTTTAGAGACGATGTAATGGAGCCATAAATACAAGAAAGCTACAACTTCAGCTAGTAATGTAATTCCCATCGCAGCGGCAGCAGTTACAGCTGCATTATTATAACCAGCGACAAATGGTAACAAAAAAGTAATAAAACCAATACGTACACCTTGTTCAATCATTTGTGCCCATGCTGTTGGTGAGATTTTTGCAACACCTTGTAAATAGGCGCGCAGTAAACCAGATCCAACGGCGACAGGCACAGCGAAGAGTGCAATCCACAATGTAATGGTCGTTTGTTCATTATGTAAAAGAGTAGATGAGATATATGGGATTGTAAGTGCTAGTAGTGGCATGAAAACAATCATACCGATAAACGACCAAATAATTGCTGTACGCATAACGCCAAAAATACTTTCACGTTTATTTTGTGCAAGCAGCTCGGCCACAATTTTCGCTACAGCGATAGGTAGTCCGAGTTGAATAAGCGATAGGAAAAAAATAAACGCAGGATAGGCGGTCATATAAATACCGACTGCCTCTTCCCCAGCAATGCGCATAAATTGCATCCTATAAAAGAAACCAAAAAGTTTAGATAAAAAAATTACAAACATTAAAAACAATGTACCTCGTACAAAAGAACTCATGCCATCCGTCCCTTCTCAAGCCGCAAAAATTCATTTACACTATTTGTATGCAAACACTTCTTTCGATACAACTTTGATTGGGGAGGATTCAAGATGAGTATGCAACATGCACAACTATTTGAAAAAATCCGTCCAGCTATAGAAACGAAGATGGAGGAATTTAAGTACTATCAATACGATACAATTACTGCAGAGGAGCTATGGCGTTTTTGTGTAGAAAAGAAATGGAGAAAGAAAGAAATTGAAAAGTTACATCTTTATGAAGTCGTTGCAACAGTTTTTAATGTGTCACCCTCCGATATTGTGTCCTTTAATCAAGTAGAATTTTTACAAAAAGATAATTGGTTTGCAGAAATAAATGCAGAAGAGCTAAAATCCTTACTAGGTCACATTTAACTTTATCGTAAATATGTAGAAATTTTGAAAGAAAATAAGAATACTATACGTGTTGAATTGACACCAAGCGCAACGTGTTTCATAATGAGTGTGTTGCGCTTTTTTACTTTGTACAAGCATTTTATAAAAATCAAGCTGTACATACTTGCGCGTTATTGAACGATTGAAATAAGTAAATCCTACTTTTGAAGCACAGGCAACATTATTCTAAAAGTAAAGGAGGAATAAACGCTTCAAAAAGTATGGGTTAATATACTTGTTTGTAGTGTAAGTTCATGACTTACACCAATTCGAGGAGGATTTATCAATGAAATTAAGAAGTCGTATTGTTGCATTCGTACTGCTTTTGGTGCTTTTTACAGCAACCATTAGTACGACTGTAGAAGGCGTCTTAAAGGACATTAAGCTTGGTCTTGACTTACAAGGCGGATTTGAGGTTCTTTATGAAGTACAAGCATTAAAAGAAGGTCAAAAAATTACACCTGAGGTTGTTGCTGCTACAGCAACGGCTCTTGGTAGCCGTGTTAATGCACTCGGAGTAAGTGAACCGAGCATCGAAGTTGAGGACAAAAATCGTATTCGTGTGCAATTAGCGGGTATTGAGGATCAAGAATCAGCGCGTAAATTATTATCAACTTCAGCGAATTTAACATTCCGTGATGTTGACGATAATTTATTATTAGATGGGGATGATTTAAAGGCAAATGGTGCTAGTGCTTCATTTGATGAACAAAATCGTCCGATCGTTTCGCTTACATTAAAAGATGCGAAAAAATTTGCAGATATTACACGTGAAATTGCGGCAAAGCCAGCTGGCCAAAATTTACTTGTCGTTTGGTTAGACTTTGAAGAGGGTGTGGATTCTTACAAAGCAGAATCGCAAAAAGCGGAACCTCGCTATGAATCCGCTGCAGCAGTTAGCCAAACATTAAATACAACGGATGTTATGATTAGTGGTAACTTTACCGTTGAAGAAACCAAAAATTTAGCGGATATTTTAGATGCAGGTGCATTACCAGTAAAACTTGAAGAAACTTACTCTACTTCAGTAGGGGCACAATTTGGTGACCAAGCGCTGAAAAGTACGATTTTTGCAAGTATTATTGGTGTAGCATGTATTTTCATCTTTATGCTATTCTACTATCGTTTACCTGGTTTTATCTCGATTATTACATTATCGATTTTCACATTCCTAGTACTTGTTGTCTTTGACTGGATTAACGCAGTATTAACACTGCCAGGTATTGCAGCTATCGTATTAGGTGTTGGTATGGCAGTTGATGCCAACATTCTAGCGGCTGAGCGTATTCGTGAGGAACTTCGTGTCGGACATTCAGTAAAACACGCATTCCAACTTGGTTCGAAGCAATCATTATCAGCGATTATTGATGCTCAGTTAACTACATTATTAGCAGCAGGGGTCCTATTCTACTATGGGACAAGCTCTGTTAAAGGGTTTGCGACAACGTTAATCATAAGTATTTTACTAAGCTTTTTAACAGCTGTTTGGGGCTCTCGAGTGTTACAGGGGTTACTTGTGAACAGCGGTTACTTTGACAATCCAGCTTGGTTCGGTATTCCTCGTTCTAAACAACATAGCTTAGACGAAAATATCGGTACATTAAATTTATCAACAAAATTTGACCGCTTTGATTTTGTACACAATCGTAAAAAGTTCTATGCGATTTCACTAGCAATTTTAGTGGCAGGTACTGTAGTTCTTGGTGTATTCCGCCTAAATCTAGGTGTTGACTTCTTGAGTGGTTCACGTGTTCAAATTGAAGCAAATGAAACATTGAAAAAAGAAGCAGTTATGAAATATTTGGAGAGCATCGACTTGCCATCTGATGATGTAGTTCTTTCAGGTGAAGATCGAAATATGGCAGTAATTCGCTATAAAAATGATCTATCGCAAGATGAAGTTTTAAAATTCAAAAAAGATGCTTTAGAAAAGTTTGGTCATGAGCCAACTGTAAGTACAGTATCTGATACAGTTGGTAAGGAGCTTGTGAAAAATGCAATTAAAGCTTTAGCTATTGCAGCACTAGGAATTATTATTTACGTAGCTATTCGTTTCGAATGGCGCATGGGCGTTGGGGCAATCGTGTCCTTACTGCATGACGTATTCTTAATCGTAGCGATGTTCAGCTTCTTCCGTTTAGAAGTAGATATTACGTTTATTGCTGCAATACTGACAATCGTCGGTTATTCCATCAATGATACAATCGTTACGTTTGACCGTATGCGTGAAAACTTAAATCAACACGATGTCATTAAAGACAAGGAAGTACTGGCGAATATCGTCAACAAATCACTTCGTCAAACGATGGGACGTTCGGTGAATACAGTATTGACTGTTATCATCGTTGTTGTAGCACTACTTATTTTCGGTGCACCATCTATTCAAAACTTCTCAATCGCGCTATTGATCGGTTTAATTACAGGTATTTATTCTTCTATCTGTATCGCAGCCCAAATCTGGTACTCACTAAAAATCCGTGAGATGAAAAAATCAGATGGTCAAATTCGTAAAAAAGATAAAAAACAATGGGGTTCAGACGAGCCACAAGTATAAAATAATTTGGGAAACCTTGCTTACATATGGTAGGCAAGGTTTCTTTTTGCATTGCCGAATAATATTATTAGAAATAAAAGTTATTATTCGTATATTTTGCTCTTAAAGCAAGATTCTAATGATTATACTAGAAATTTAACTTGATAAAACCGAAAAATCCATTTGTTTTTTAAAATTGGTATATTGACAAAATTATTTGAAACTATTAAGATACGCTATAATGTACATGGGTATTAAAGGATTCAGAATAACTTGAGGAAGAGGGTAGACATCATGAAAAAGACAAAATCTTTGTTATTTTGTTTAGTTCTTGTCTTGTCAGTGGTACTTGCTGCATGTTCTGGCGGTAAAGATGAGGACACAGCAAAAAAAGATGATACAGGAAAAGTTTCAAATAATGAAACATTAATTTATGCACGTGGTGCAGATTCGGTCGGACTTGATCCAATTAATGTCACAGACGGCGAATCTATTCGTGTGACGCATGCTATTTTTGAAACACTATTTACATATGATAATGACTTAGAATTACAGCCTGAATTAGCAGAAAGTTATGACACCTCAGAAGATGGCTTAACGTTCACGATCCATTTAAAAGAAGGTATCAAGTTTCAAGATGGTACGGCATTTAATGCAGATGCAGTTGTTTTCAACTTTGAACGTTGGATGGATACAGAAAATCCATACCACGTCGGCGGAGATTTTACATATTATTCATTCCTGTTCGGAGGCTTTAAAGGCGATGAAAACCATAAAATTGAAGCTGTAAAAGCCGTAGATGCTAAAACAGTGGAAATTACATTAAAAGAAAAGATTGCACCATTTGCGAACTACTTAGCGATTCCTATGTTAGCAATGGCAAGTCCAGCCGCTATCCAAGAGCATAAAGATCAATTTGGTCAACATCCAGTAGGAACTGGTCCATTTAAATTTGAAAGCTGGTCGCCAAACGAAAACATTAAACTTGTGGCGAACGACAACTATTATGTAGCCGGTGAACCAAAATTGGCAGGTATGACATTTACAGTTGTCCCTGATAATGCAGCACGTCTAAATCAATTAATCGCAGGTGAAGCTGACGTTGTAGATGGTGTGAACCCAAGTGATGTTACAACAATCGATTCATATGACAATTTACAACTAGTAAAACGTCCAAGTTTCAACTTAGGTTATGTAGCATTAAACATGGAGAAAAAACCCTTCAATGATTTGAAAGTACGTCAGGCTATGAATATGGCTATCGATAAACAAGCTTTAATCGATTCTTTCTATAGTGGTTTTGCGGATGTTTCGAAACATCCTGTTCCACCTGCACTTTGGGGATTTGCCGACGATGTACAGGATTACAAATACAATATTGAAGAAGCGAAAAAATTATTAGCTGAAGCAGGTTACCCAGACGGCTTTAGTGTGAAATTATTTGCGATGAGTAACCCTCGCCCATATATGCCACAACCTCAAAAGATAGCAGAAGGTATTCAATCTGACTTAGCGAAAATAGGCGTTAAGCTAGAAATCGAGTCCTATGAGTGGGCAACATATTTAGAAAAAGCAAGTAATGGTGAGCACGATATGATGTTAATGGGATGGACAGGTGTAATGGCAGACCCTGACAACTTCTTATATCCAAACCTAACGAGTGAAAATGCTGAGAAACCTGCAAGTAACTATGCTTTCTACAAATCAGAAGCCTTTGACAAACTTGTTAAAGAAGCACGTGTAGAATATGACCATGATAAACGTATCGAGCTTTACAAAGAGGCACAACGTTTAATACATGAAGATGCACCTTGGGTTCCACTAGCCCATACAACACCACCTGTGGGAATGGCGGATTATATAAAAGGATTTGACCTTCACCCAATGGAAATTGATGATTTTGGTAAAGTAAGCATCGAAAAATAAGAGTAGAGAATATGAAAAAGAGGCTGAGATAAAACTCTCCGGACATAACTAGCTCCAAATAACGAAAAAAGTGAAATTGAGCGCACCCAATTTCACTTTTTTCTATTTTTCTTTAGTAGACCTTAGCCTCTTCTTTTTTCATGTCTAAGTATTCGCCTTAGCCGCGGCAAGCGGCTTGTCACATGCTCTTGAGCGCGAATAAGATTTTCTTATACCTTAAAACGGTGAAGTAATGATTGGAGTTGTTGAGCATTTTCGCTCAACTCAACTGCAACATTATTGACTTGCTGCATGGTAGCGGCTTGTTCGTCGACGACAACTGCAATCATTTGTACGTTGTCGGATGAAATACTTGCACTATTTGCAATTTCACTAACAGAAGCGGCAACTTCTTCAGCGCTTGCAGAGATTTGTTGCGATGTTGCAGAAATATCTTCAATTTGATCTGTAAAAGAGTTAATTGATGTCGTAATAGAATAAAAAGCATCTCCAGCATTGTTAATCATAACGACGCCATCTTGTACTGATGCAAGTCCCTCATTTACGGCTGCTGCTACATTTCGTGTATCCGTTTGGATTTCATTAGTTAAAGCGACGATTTGACTCGCTGATTGATTTGACTCCTCGGCAAGCTTTCTTACTTCATCAGCAACGACTGCAAAGCCTTTGCCATGTTCGCCAGCGCGTGCAGCTTCAATTGCAGCATTTAGGGCTAGCAAATTCGTTTGATCAGTAATCGCTGTAATCACTTTCGTAATTTGTCCAATCTCCTCAGATTGCTTACTTAGTTTTTGTGTTAGATCAGCGATACGTACAGTAGATTCTGAAATTGACGCCATTTGTTGCTTCGCTGTATCGACTGTTTGACCACCATCATTTGCTGTATTCTTCATTGTAACGGCATTTTGATGTAGGCTTTGAGTCGCTTCAGCAATACGTTGTACGCCAGCAGAAGTTTCATCCATCGCAACTGCACTTTGCTGTGAAGCGGTAGAAGAAGTGGATAAATGTGTTGCTGTTTCTTGTACACGATGAGCGACTTCGGTCGAGGTAGCAGTCACTTCCTCGGTGCTTGCAGTTAGTTCTTCAGATGCAGCTGATAGCTGTGATGCACTGTCTTGTACATTTTGAATAAGGGAATATAGATTTTGTTTTAATGTATTCACAGCTGTGGCTAGTGTGCCTATTTCATCCTTTGTATGATGTTCGATATTGGTTGTTGTTAAATCACCTTGTGCTAGTGTATCTGCGGCATCGATTACTTTGCGAAGTGGTACAATAATAGAATTTTTCACAAAGTTCATAAAATAAAACCCGACAATTCCACTTAAAATGAACATTACAATAGAAATGAGCATTGCTCGTGACACAGTATTTTTAGCAGTTTCATCGATTTTTGCAAGTTGTTCATTTTGATAGTCTCTTAACTCAGAATAAAGTGTATAAATTTCGTTATTGATTTTCGTTACATCTTTATTTATGTAGGATAAGGCTAAATCGATATTGCCATTATTAAATGCTTGTATAGCTTCATTGGATTTTTTTAACAATTCATTATGTAACACATCAATTTTCTGTACTCTTTCTGTAGTGTATTTAGAACGTACCATATCAGAAAGCTTATTAATGCTTTCTGTCAGTTTTGCTTCAGTTTCCTTTAAGATTTCTTCTGTTGAAGTATTCTTATCTAAAATATACGCACGCAAAAATTTCCCATGTGAATCAGTTGTCCTCTGTATCTCATCAGTTAACTGTATTTGTATAATGCGTTGATCGAGTACTTCCTGAAGATTTCCCTCGACCGCTTTAAATTGAATAAAAGAAATAATGCTCGAGACTAATAGAAATAATGTAAGTGAAATAAAACCTATATTTAATTTTTTACGAACGGACATTAGCGAACCTACCTTTTTTTAGATTGTTGAATAATTATAACTCTAAAGTTAATATATCTTGATATATATGGCTGGTCAATCCTAGAAAAGTGTTATTGTAAAGCTAAATTTACTTTCGTAACTGGGTATAAATGGTAATTTAATTTTCTGCATGTTGATTTCCTAGAGTAGGTAGGCAAATAACTAGTTGATGTATACATCTTTTTTATGATTAATTGATTGACAATTCTAAAAGATTAGCTTAGAATAAGTCTAACTTTTCGTTCGGATAAATGGTAGAAGATCTCGGGAGCGAGGTCAGCCTTAGAACAGATGAGCATAGTTTAGTAGAGAATAGCTGAGAAATTGTTGAATAAGAGTAGTAGCATAAGTGTACAAAAAAGAGAGTCAGTGGTTGGTGTGAACTGATTTGTAGCTTATGTGAATGGACTTATGAGAGTTGCTAATATCAATTTAGCAAACGTGATCCTACGTTATAGGGAGTGCTATAATGCACATAAGTGAGAGCAATTTTGCTCTAATTTGAGGTGGCAACGCGGTCATGATCGTCCTCTGCAATTAGGAATTTCCTATTTGCAGGGGGCTTTTTTTATTTTTTAAAAGGAGACTGATAATAATGCAATCAACAACGAGTTCAAGAACAAAGATGAAAACAATTAATGGCGATTCATTAACACCGATTTTAATTTTCAGACGTCTTCAAGGTCAACACAAATTTCTACTTGAAAGTTCAGCACAACATGAAGGGGCTGGGCGCTTTTCGTTTATTGGAGCCAATCCTCGTAAAACATACAAGGGGGCAGGCGATGAAATACAGGAATTCGCTTATAAAACAGGTCAAACCTATACACATAAAGGCGATTTATTTGTATTACTAAAACGATTAATGCCGCGTATCTCAAACACAACACAGTTTCCGTTTTCGGGTGGCGCGGTAGGCTTTGTTGGATACGGAGCGGCATCTTCATTTAAAGCAAATGACGAACAGCTGCAACTACCAGATGTTCATTTTCATGTGTATGAAACGATTATTGTGTTCGATCATGTGACAGATGAAGTGACACTTATCCATACGAATATCGATGCGGAACAAAAGGAGCCAAACCTTCATGAACTTGCAAAGCAACTGTTAACAGCAAGAGAAGGGGAAGATATAGCTTATCAGTATCAAACGCTTGAATCCACAGCTATGGAACAATTTGAAGCATCATTGAAGAAAGCACAAGATTTACTGGATAGTGAAAATGCACGTGTTGTGCTGACGAAGCGGTATGTAGCGAATTTAGAAGGTGATGCATTTGCACTTTATCGTCAATTACGAAAAAAAAATCCAGCACCCTATATGTACTATGTGACATTTGACGACCATATTGTAATGGGAACTTCTCCGGAAAGTTTGATTCGGGTAAATGGAGAGCGTGTCATTGCGACACCAACAGCAGGATCGTATCAACGTGGTCCTACGGATGCGGAAGATCTTGAAAACGAACGGAAGGTCTTTGAAAATGTGCATATTCGTAAATCACATACTGCGTTAGTAAGTGCTGTGCAGCATGAATTGCAATCAGTTTGCTTCAGAGATTCGATTCAAATCATTGATGTGATGCGCATCGAACGTTCGAAACATATGTTGTTTATGACATCACGATTAGAGGGAACGATATTGCCAATGCTTCATGCGTTAGATGTACTAAAAGCGACATTGCCACCACTTTCGTTAACAGGTACACCGAAGGAACAGACAATGGCATATTTAGAAGAAACAGCTCAAACAGCAGGGATATTTGATGGTGCCATTGGTTTTATTGGCTTTAACGGTCATCTGGATTTTACCTTAACTGGTAAATCTATCGTTGTCGCAAACGAAACACTACACATGCAAACAGCGGTAACGGTGACAAAACATACAGATGTTGAAGAATTAATCGAGCAAGTAGTTGAAGAGGAACAATTATTTAGACAACTGCTTCAACATGAAGGGAGCGTAAATTGATGGATGCAATACAGCGTAGAGTACAACAAAATGAGCACTTAATGTATGAGGAAATGTTTGAAGCGGCAAAGTGGATGTTTCAAGAAGAGACACCTAAAGAAGATATTGCGAGCTTTTTAACGGCTTTATCGGCAAAAGGTGAAACAGCTCATGAAGTAGCTGCACTTGCGGTTGTCATGCGCTCTTTTGCGCTCGACGTGCCTGCAAAATCAGGTGTCTATATGGATAACTGCGGTACAGGTGGTGATGGCTTAAATACGTTTAACATCAGTACGACTTCCGCGTTTGTATTAGCAGGAGCAGGAGTAAGAATGGCAAAGCACGGCAATCGCAAAATTTCTTCTGCGTCTGGTAGTTCGGATGTGTTAGAAGCACTCGGTATTCACACGAATATTACGATTGAACAAACAGTTGAATTACTTGAAAAAGAGGGAATTGCGTTTTTATATGCACCAAATGTCCATCCGAAATTAAAGCGCATTGGTGAAGTCAGACGAGCGCTTGGTAAACCGACAATTTTCAATTTAGTCGGTCCATTAACAAATCCAGTGCCATTAGCTACGCAGTTTACGGGCATTAACCGTCCGAATTTTGTTATGGAATATGCATCAGTTTTGCAAATGCTTGGAAGAGAGCGAGCGTTAGTTGTTTCTGGTCCACGAGGTTTAGATGAGGCTTCGCTAGCAGGGCAAAATACATTTGTGTTAGTCGATAAAGGTGATTTAATTCCATTCTCGCTAACAGCAGAAGATGTAGGTCTAAGCTATGCACCACTAGAAGCAATTCGTGGGGGCAACGCGGACGAAAATGCCATCATTATGCGTAAGTTGTTAGCAGGTGAGCAAAGTGCTTATCTATATACCGTGTTGTTAAATGCAGGTATAGGGCTATTTGGACACGGCAAAGCACTCACGGTCAAAGAAGGTGTCGATATGGCGAAAGACAGTATTTATAGCGGACGCGCATTAGAAAAACTAGAGGCAGTCGTTGCCTACAGTGAAAAAATAAAAGAGCTGGAGGTTCGATAATGGATATATTAACGAAAATACTTGAACAGAAAAAAATAGAAGTAGGAGCACTTTTAGAACAGCCAGACCCATTAGCAAATTTCACAAAACAACATCGTGTATCACTTTTTGAGACATTACGAAAATCAGATACACTACAAGTCATTTCAGAAATGAAGCGCGCTTCTCCGTCGAAGGGGTTGATTGCAGAAGGTGCAGATCCGGTGGCACAGGCAATAACTTATGCCAATGCGGGTGCTGCAGCGATTTCAGTGTTAACAGACAAAAAATTTTTCCAAGGTTCATTTGACGATTTAGCGGCAGTAGCCGAGGCTGTCCCAACTCCACTTCTTTGTAAAGATTTTATGATAGATCGTGTGCAAATCCGATTTGCCAAAGCCTCGGGTGCATCGATTATTTTATTGATTGTTGCAGCGTTAGAAATTGATACGTTGCGTGATTTATTCGGCTACGCAACAAGTTTGGGACTTGAAGTGTTAGTAGAGGTACACGATGTCGAGGAACTTGAGTGTGCAATTGCTATTGGGGCAAAGCTAATTGGTGTCAATAATCGAGATTTACGCACATTTGAAGTAAGCCTAGACCGTACATGTGAAATTGCGGATTCTTTCCCGTTTGGAGACGAACGTGTACTCATTAGTGAAAGTGGGATATGGACGAGTGACGATGCGAAGGCTGTTGCGGCGATGGGGGCTAGTGCTGTGCTTGTCGGAGAGTCATTAATGCGAAGTGGCGACGCAGGGGAAGCATTAAAAAGCTTGCAAGTAAGTAAGGCGGGGCTATCAATATGACAAGGGTGAAGATTTGCGGATTAAAGGAAATCCAACATGTAAATGCAGCAGTAAGTGCTGGTGCTGATGCTATTGGTTTTGTCTTTGCACCTAGTAAGCGGCTCGTATCGATTGCACAGGCACACGAACTGGCAAAGCATGTGCCAGACGGTGTACTAAAGATCGGTGTGTTTGTTAATCCAACTGCTGAGGAGCTTCGTACCGCCGTAGAAGGGGTACCCCTTGACTACGTACAGTATCACGGTGAAGAGGCTCCAGACTTTATCCGTGAGCAAGGCTATCGTGCGATTAAGGCGTTGTCTGTACGTTCGGCTGAGGATGTACAGGCAGCTGCGCAGTACGATGTCGATTATTACTTATTTGACGCTCCTGGGACAGATTTTAAGGGTGGTAGTGGGCATACGTTTGATTGGACCTTACTTGAGACAGCTGGTATTCCAAAAGAAAAGCTGATTCTAGCGGGTGGTTTAAAGCTGGAAAATATTAGTGAGGCTGTATCACTTGTTACACCGTTCATGGTGGATGTATCGAGTGGCGTAGAAACAGATGGTGTGAAAGATATAGGAAAGATTGAGGGGTTTTTACAGGCAGCAAAGAAGGAGAGAGTAAAATGACGAATTCACTAGCAAATAGTGTACCTACAAAAGAGGGACGCTACGGAAAATTTGGTGGCCAATATGTACCAGAAACATTAATGACAGCACTTCTTGAATTAGAGGAAGCGTATGACACGGCGATGGCAGACAAAGCATTCATCGATGAGCTGGACTATTATTTGAAGGAATATGTAGGCCGTGAAACACCACTGTACTTCGCAGAGAATTTAACGAAGGAATTAGGTGGTGCAAAAATTTACTTAAAGCGTGAAGATTTAAATCATACAGGGGCACACAAAATTAATAATGCTATTGGGCAAGCCTTACTGGCAAAACGTATGGGCAAAAAGAAAGTTGTTGCTGAAACAGGAGCTGGGCAACATGGTGTGGCGACGGCGACAGCTTGTGCGCTTTTAAATTTAGAATGTGTTGTCTTCATGGGGGCAGAGGATATAAAACGTCAGCAATTAAATGTATTCCGCATGGAGCTACTTGGTACGAAAGTAGAATCTGTGGAAAGCGGTTCGAAAACATTAAAGGATGCTGTGAATGCAGCATTGCGTTATTGGGTAACAAATGTTGAGGACACACATTATATTCTAGGTTCTGCTTTAGGACCGCACCCATTTCCGAAAATTGTGCGTGACTTTCAGCGTGTGATAGGTATAGAGACAAGAGCGCAAATACTTGAAAAGGAAGGTCGTTTACCAGAGGCTGTCGTAGCTTGTATCGGCGGCGGTAGTAACGCTATTGGTATGTTCCATCCGTTTGTCGATGATGAAAAAGTAGCATTGTACGGCGTAGAAGCGGCAGGGAGCGGTCTTGAATCAGGCAAACATGCTGCAGCAATTGCTGGAGGACAGTTGGGTGTTTTACATGGCGCGTACATGTATTTATTGCAAGATGAAAATGGCTTTGTGCAAGAGGCACATTCAATTTCTGCGGGGCTTGATTATCCAGGGAAGGGTCCAGAACATTGCTATTTACATGATATTGGACGTGCGAAATTTGACGCGATTACAGATAAAGAGGCGCTAGAAGGCTTACAACTTTTGAGTCGTACAGAAGGTATCTTACCTGCGTTAGAAAGTTCTCATGCGATTGCGTATACGGCGAAGCTAGCGAAAACAATGACATCGGATGAAGTGATTGTTGTGTGCTTATCTGGTCGTGGTGATAAAGACGTACATACAGTGCGTGCAGTTCTTGGAGGTGAAAAGTAATGACAACAATCGAGGAAGCTATTGTAAAGGTGAACGAAGCTGGCGATAAAGCATTTGTGCCGTATATTATGGCTGGAGACGGTGGCTTAGAAACATTGAAACCAACAATTTTAAAGTTACAAGCGATAGGCGTTACAGCGATTGAAGTTGGCATTCCATTTACAGATCCTGTTGCAGATGGACCAACGATTGAACAGGCTGGTGAACGTGCTTTGGCTAAAGGAGTGACACTGCGTAAAGTATTAGAAGAGTTAACGTCTTTCCGAGAGGATATTACGGTACCACTTGTTGTGATGACCTATTTTAATCCTGTGTTAGCGTATGGTTTAGAGGCGTTTGGAATTGCCTGTGCAGCAGGTGGTGTTAAAGGATTAATAGTACCAGATGTGCCGCTTGAGGAAAGTGAGATTTTACGTGAGGCATTAAATTCATATGGTGTTGACATCGTGCAACTGGTGTCATTAACGAGCCCACCCGAGCGCATTGCAAAAATCGCAGCAGCAAGTCAAGGTTTTGTCTATGCGGTGACGGTCAACGGAATTACTGGGGCACGTGCAAGTTTTGCCACTGATTTAGAGGGACATTTTGCAAGGTTGCGTGAGGCCAGCCTGATTCCAGTGCTTGCAGGGTTTGGAATCTCAACACCTGAGCAAGTGGTAAGTATGGGAGCTTTGGGTAATGGTGTGATTGTAGGAAGTACGATTGTTACAGCGTTACATGAAGGTGATTTTGCAAAAGTGGAAGCGTTGGTTGCTGCATCAAAAGGTGTATGTGTGAGGTCTACTCTTTAATGAGAGTAGGCTTTTTTTCTTTGCATGTGGAAAATATTACGAGTTTGAAGGATAGACGTATCAGTAACCAACGGATAGTGCGTACCTTGTCCATTTTCGGTATAATAGCTTTCGTGAGGAAGTGAAATAATGATTCAATCAAAAAAAAGATGGCAAGTGGAACGTCCAGACGAACAGCTTGTGCAACAATTACAAAACAACCTACAACTTTCTGCTATTGCTGCAAAAATTTTAGTGGCACGTGGCTGTGAAACATCAGCACATGCAGAAAGCTTATTAAATATGACGGAAACAAGTGTTTATGACCCGTTTTTAATGCATGGTATGGCAGAAGCGGTAGCGCGAATCGAGCAAGCACTAGATAATGGTGAGAAAATATTAGTATATGGCGATTACGATGCAGATGGAGTGACTAGTACGACAGTGATGCTACATGTTTTACTCGATCTTGGCGCTGATGTAACGTTCAAAATTCCAAATCGTTTTTTACATGGTTATGGACCGAGTGAGCAATTATTCCGTGAGGCACATGAAGAAGGTGTCCAGCTTATTATTACGGTCGATAACGGAATTTCTGGTATAGAGCCGATTCGTGTGGCAAAGGAACTTGGTATGGATGTCATTGTGACAGATCACCATGAGCCAGGCGAGGAATTACCTCCGGCGGATGTTATTTTGCACCCGCGTGTGCCAGAGGGACATTATCCATTTGGCGAGCTTGCAGGTGTCGGTGTAGCGTTTAAACTGGCGCATGCCCTATACGGTGAATTGCCGACGCATTTATTTGAATTCGTAGCCATTGGTACGGTTGCGGATTTAGTGCCACTAGTCGATGAAAATCGTTATTTAGTAAAGCGTGGTATTGAAGAAATGCAACGTTCGCTTAGTCCGTGGGTACAGGCGATGTGTGAGGTCTCAAGTGCCGATCAGTCAAAAATTAACGAAGAAACGATTGGCTTTTACTTTGGTCCACGCTTAAATGCAGTCGGTCGCCTCGGTGAAGCGGCACCCGGAGTGGAATTGTTGATGGCAGAGGATGTTATCAAGGCTACAACCCTAGCTAAAAAATTGAATACTTGTAATACCGAACGCAAGGATATTGTGAAGGACATTACAGAGCAGGCAACAGCGATGATTGAAGCAGATGAAAAAATTCATAACTCACTCGTGTTAGTTGTTGCGGGAGAAGGTTGGAACCCTGGTGTGGTAGGGATTGTGGCATCACGACTTGTCGAGTTATATTATCGCCCGACAATCGTGTTATCCCTTGATCCTGAAAAAGGGACTGCAAAAGGTTCTGCGCGTAGTATTGAAGGTTTCCATCTTTATAATGAACTTGCTAAAAATCGTGATATTTTACCGCATTTTGGTGGACACCCAATGGCAGCGGGGATGACTTTACCGCTCGAACATGTCGATGAACTACGCTCGCGTCTTGATGTGCAGGCAAGGGCTTGTTTAACAGAGGAACAATTGACACCAGTAATCAATATTGATATTCCACTGAAAATTGATGAAATTTCGACAGATGCAATTGAAGAAATTGCAAAGCTCGGTCCATTTGGTACAGATTTCCCCAAACCGGTGTATGTGCTAGAGGACGTAGAAGTTGCCTCAATGCGTAAAATAGGTGCGGCAGAAAATCATATTAAAATGGAATTAACGGATGGCTTTGAAAAATTGGATAGTGTTGGTTTTAACAAAGGGCATCTCCATGATGAGCTTACGTATGGTATAAAAGTATCGTTTATTGGGGATCTTCAAATTAATGAGTGGCAAGGACGTAAAAAACCACAATTTATGATAGAGGACGTCCAAACGTCTGAATGGCAGTTATTCGATATTCGTGGAATACGCCAAACGTCTCGCTGGCTAAATACTGTGCCGAAGGAAGAAGCTGCATTTCTAGCATTCCGACCTGAAACGATTACATATTACCAATCGCTTCTAGGTGTGCCAATTCTGTATGTCGATGAGTCATTATCGAATGTGGAAAAAGCCAATTTTATCGTTTTACTTGATTTGCCACTAAATGTTCGATTGTTAGAAAATGTATTGAAAAAAACAGCGCCATCACGTATTTATGCGCATTTTTATATGCCGGATTCGCAATATTTCAATGGTATGCCGACGCGTGAGCAATTTAGCTGGTATTATAAATTTTTGAAAAATCGCCCTGCATTTCCATTAAACATGCATTTATCCGATCTCGCCAAGCATACAGGCTGGCCACTGGATGCATTAAAGTTTATGACACAGGTGTTTTTTGAACTCAATTTTGTTAGAATGGAGAGTGGACTGACGACTGTCAACGTGGATGCGCCGAAACAAGCGCTATCGGAGGCACCGTCATACAAACAACGTTCAGAACAGATTGACATGGAGCAGAAGCTTGTCTATGCCCCTTATATAGAGTTAAAGCAATGGTTTGATGAACGAATGTAACAATATTCTGGTGAATATTGTTACTGCCTCCGGCGGATGTCACAGATTTTACAGTGGAGTATATCGTACAAGCACGATATAAAAATCTGGACTCAAATACGCCGAGGCGAATTTGATAGATCACAACAGGTTTCATAGGAGGAACAAACGAATGGATTTAAAGCAATATGTTACAACAGTTGAAAACTGGCCAAAAGAAGGTATCAGTTTCAAAGACATCACAACAATTATGGATAACGGTCCTGCTTATAAATATGCAACAGACGAAATTGTGAAGTATGCAAAAGAAGTTGGCGCTGAAATTATTGTAGGTCCTGAAGCACGAGGCTTCATCATTGGCTGCCCAGTCGCTTATGCACTTGAAATTGGTTTCGCACCAGTACGCAAACCAGGGAAATTACCACGTGAAGTAATCAGTGCTGACTATGGTCTTGAATACGGTAAAGACACATTAACAATGCACAAAGATGCGATTAAACCAGGCCAAAAAGTATTAATCTGTGATGATTTACTTGCTACTGGTGGTACAGTTGAAGCAACAGTACGTTTAATTGAACAATTAGGCGGCGAATTAGTTGGTTGTGCATTCTTAATCGAATTAACTGAATTAAATGGTCGTGCAAAGCTTGGCGATTTAAACATTAAAACATTAATTGAATACTAATAAAACGAAGGACGTGCCTCATAATAAAATGGGCACGTCTTTTTTATTTGACTTCCAGAAAACAAAAGTTTATAATTCAAACAAATATAATAAAAGGTGATGCTATGAATGAGAGAGAGCAAGTTGTACTTTCGCTAATTCGTCAAAATCCGTTTATGTCTCAACAAGAGATGGCAGATAAGATGAATTTGTCACGTCCAGTTCTTGCAAATTTAGTATCAAGTTTAACGAAGCAAGGAAAAATTGTAGGTCGTGCTTATATCTTACCTGAGGAAAATGAAATTATTTGCATTGGCGGAGCAAACCTTGACCGAAAGTTCCATGTGAAAGGAACTGTTCAACTAGGAACGTCAAACCCTTCTAGTTCCACATTCAGTGTGGGTGGTGTTGGACGCAATGTTGCGGAAAACCTTGGGCGTCTTGGTCATGAAGTAACGTTGCTGACGACAGCTGGTAAGGATGCTGATTGGCTAGCTATTCAAGAAGCTTCTGAAGCTTTTATGAATTTACGCTATGTAGAACAGCTACCAGATGCGTCGACCGGTTCATACACAGCCATTATGGATGAGCAAGGTGAACTAGCATTAGCAGTTGCCAATATGGATGTTTATGATTTATTAGTACCGTCTTTGTTAAAACAACATGAAACAATGCTGATGAATGCAGGCTGCTTTATTATTGATCTAAATTGCCCAAAAGAAACAGTGGAATATATTCAAAGTATTGCGATTGCAAGAGAAATTCCACTAGTGATTGTGCCTGTATCTTCGCCGAAAATGAATAGACTTCCTTATTCATTGAAAGGAATAACATGGTTTATTTGTAATACGGATGAGGCAGAAACAATTGTAGGGCATAGCATTCAAACTGAAGAAGATTATGCAAACGCATTACAACATTTGCTGGGTGCAGGTGTTAAGTACGCTGTTATTACAGCAGGAGCAAAAGGTGTCTTCGCTGCAACAACTGCGATTCAGCCACGTCATTTTGCTGCAAAAAAAATCTCGAAAATTGAAGATGTAACAGGTGCTGGTGATGCCTTTGTCAGCGGAGTAATACATAGCTGGCTAACAAAGCAACCATTTGAAGTATGTATTGATGCAGGATTAACAAATTCCAAAAATACACTTGCTTCACCATATACGGTCAGACCAGAATTAACAGAAGAACTTTTGAAAAATGAGATGGAGGAATAACAACATGAAAGAATTTATCGTATTATCAGAAGAAGTAAAAGCAGGACAAGAGAAAGGCTTACCAATCGTTGCCTTAGAATCTACAATTATTTCACATGGTATGCCATATCCACAAAACGTAAAAACTGCCCGTGAAGTAGAGCAAATTATCCGTGACAACGGTGCAGTTCCAGCAACAATCGCATTAATCGATGGTAAAATTAAAATCGGTTTATCTGATGAAGAACTTGAAATGTTCGGTAATTCACAAGGCGTTGCAAAAGCATCTCGCCGTGACTTAGCATACTTACTAGCTACGAAAAAATTAGGTGCGACAACTGTTGCTGCAACAATGATCTGTGCAGAATTAGCTGGTATTGAAATTTTCGTAACAGGCGGTATCGGTGGTGTTCACCGTGGTGCTGAAACAACAATGGACGTTTCTGCAGACCTAGAAGAATTAGCACAAACAAACGTAGCTGTAATTTGTGCAGGTGCAAAATCAATTTTAGATATCGGTTTAACACTTGAATACCTTGAAACAAAAGGTGTACCAGTAGTTGGCTACGGTACAGACAAAGTTCCTGCATTCTACACACGTGAAAGTGATTTTGATGTTAACTTCCAATTAGATACACCAGAAGATGTGGCAGCGATGTTACACGCTAAATGGGAATTAGGTCTTAAAGGTGGAGCAGTAATTGCTAATCCAATTCCAGAAGCTGAGGCAATGGATCACAGTTTCATTACAAACATTATTGAAAAAGCTTTACGTGAAGCAGAAGAAAACAACATTCTAGGTAAAAACGTAACACCATTCTTACTTGGAAAAGTAAAAGAATTAACTGAAGGCAAGAGCTTAGATGCCAATATTGCATTAGTGAAAAACAATGCAGTTGTTGGTGCGAAAATTGCTGTAGCATTCAATCAATCAAAATAAACGTATTTATAAAGACTCCCTGCTAGGCTTCTACGCTTAGTAGGGGGTCTTTTTGTTCATTTTAAAGAAAAGTATTTCCATTTTCCGCACTTTTCACGAGATTAACTAAACTATATGACACAGTCCCTTTACAATAGCCCTTGATGTTTTATACAATTGAAGTTATATCTAATCTGAAAAATTTGACGAGCAAGGTGGACATGTTATGGCGAAAGAGCAAATTTTGACTCCTCAAGATGTTTTTGATTTAGTCAAATCCTATATGAATGATGAAAATGTCGCATTCGTGAAAAAAGCATATGAATTAGCAAGAGACGCACATATTGAGCAGTTTCGTAGCTCTGGCGAACCGTATATTATTCACCCGGTACAAGTTGCCGGTATTTTAGCTGAATTACAAATGGATCCGGAAACAGTCGCAGCGGGCTTTTTACATGATGTTGTAGAAGACACGGAATTTACGCGTGACGACTTAGTGCGTGAGTTTGGTGAAGATGTGGCGATGCTCGTTGACGGCGTAACGAAGCTCGGAAAAATTAAATATTTGTCGAAAGAAGCACAGCAAGCAGAAAATCATCGTAAAATGTTTATCGCGATGGCTCAAGATATTCGTGTAATCTTGATCAAACTAGCAGACCGTCTGCACAATATGCGTACATTAAAGCATTTACCTGCTGAAAAACAGCGCCGAATTTCGAAAGAGACACTGGAGATTTTTGCACCACTTGCACATCGTCTAGGGATTTCTACGGTGAAGTGGGAGTTAGAAGATACAGCTCTGCGTTATTTAAATCCACAGCAATATTATCGTATCGTAAGTCTTATGAAGAAGAAACGTGATGAGCGCGAAGCCTATTTAGATAATGTAATGGGTGAAATGAAATCACAATTAGGTGATGTTGAAATCGATGCGGATATTTACGGTCGCCCTAAGCATATTTACAGCATCTATCGAAAAATGGTGTTACAAAAAAAGCAATTTAACGAAATTTATGATTTGCTAGCAATTCGTGTGCTCGTTGATAGCATTAAAGATTGTTATGCCGTGTTAGGAATTGTGCATACATTATGGAAGCCGATGCCAGGTCGCTTCAAAGACTATATTGCCATGCCAAAGCAAAATTTGTATCAGTCACTACATACGACTGTAATTGGACCTTATGGTGATCCGCTTGAAGTGCAAATTCGTACGAAGGAAATGCATAGAATAGCAGAATACGGGATTGCGGCACACTGGGCATATAAAGAAGGTAAAAAGGTTGATAATGAAAAACAAAATGTGGACCAAAAGCTGACGTGGTTCCGTGAAATTTTAGAATTCCAAAATGAATCTTCGAATGCAGAGGAGTTTATGGAATCATTAAAATTCGATTTATTCTCGGATATGGTCTATGTTTTTACGCCTGAGGGAGATGTCGTTGAATTACCAGCTGGCTCTGTACCAATCGACTTTGCATACCGTGTGCACTCAGAAGTCGGAAATCGTACAATTGGTGCAAAAATTAACGGTAAAATGGTAACGCTGGATACACCGCTTAAAACTGGTGATATCATTGAAATTTTAACGTCAAAACAATCATTTGGCCCAAGTCGTGACTGGTTAAAAATCGCACAATCATCACAAGCGAAAAATAAAATCAAACAATTTTTCAAACGTCATCTTCGCGAAGAAAACATTATCAAAGGAAGAGAGATGATTGATAAGGAAATTCGCGCCCAAGGCTTTGATTTAAAAGAAACATTGTCTGCAGAAAATCTTAAACGCGTTTGTGAAAAAATGAATTACACGAATGAAGAAGATTTATTTGCCAATGTCGCGGTAAATGGTATTACAGCTCAACAAGTTGTGAATCGTCTTGCTGAAAAACGTCGTAAAGAACGTGAACAAGAAGAGGCACTTGAAAAAATTGAAATGAAAATGAAAAATCCAATTCCGCAAAGACGTACGGAATCTGGCGTTGTTGTAAAAGACATTGATAACATGCTTATTCGATTATCACGTTGTTGTACACCTGTGCCTGGAGATGATATTGTCGGCTTTATTACGAAAGGTCGAGGAGTTTCGGTCCATCGTGCAGACTGTCCAAACATTCAAGTCGAGGGTGAACAAGATCGTTTAATCGAAGTAGAATGGGAAGAAGGACTCGCACCAGAGAGAAAAGAGTATCCTGTTGATATTGAGGTTTCTGCCTTTGATCGTCCAGGCTTATTAAACGAAGTTATGCAAATTGTGAGTGAAACGAAAACGAATATTTTAGCCGTAAGTGGTCGAGCAGATCGAGACAAAATAGCTACTATCCATTTGACGATTTCGATTTCAAACATTTCGCATTTGCATAAAGTTGTAGAACGTATAAAACAAATCCCTGATATTTATTCGGTACAACGTGTTATTAACTAATAGTTTAACAACTACTAAGTAACGTTATTCCTCTGGTTGTATGCATAAGTAAATACGCCAAGGTGAACTTGATAGAATAGAGGTTTCAAATAATGAAAGTAGTATTACAACGTAGTAAAGCTGCATCCGTGACAGTCGGTGGTGAAGTTACGGGTGCAATAGATCGAGGCTATGTGCTCCTTGTTGGGATTACACATGAGGATACAATGGAGGATATCACCTATCTAGCGAAAAAAATTGCGAATTTACGCTTATGGGAAGACGCTGATGGGAAGATGAATCATTCTATATTGGAGCATGGTGGAGCGATTTTATCGGTTTCACAATTTACCTTGTATGGTGAAACAAAAAAAGGGAATCGTCCGAGTTTTATTAGTGCGGCAAGACCTGAAATTGCTGAGCCACTTTGGGAGGCATTTAATGATGCACTCCGTGAACATGGCTTACATGTCGAAACAGGTGTTTTCGGCGCAATGATGGATGTGGCATTTACAAATGATGGACCAGTTACTATTCTTTTGGAGTCAAAATAATTCATAATAGCATAGAAAATGAGCACATCACTGATTCAGTGATGTGCTCATTTTTTTAAATTTCTTTATTAAAATAATCAAGGATTCCCTGATAGATACCTAATGATGCCTGCTCACGGAATTTCTCTGTTGTGATGACGCGTTCTTCTCCGGCATTGCTAAGGAAGCCAAGTTCAATGAGAACGGCCTTCTGGCGATTTTCTCTAAGGACTAAATAGTTACCAGGTTGTGTTCCACGATCCCTTAAATTGATTTTACTTCCGAGCCCCTTATGTATTGCTTCAGCGAGTCCCTTTTGGTTTCCATTTAAATAATATGAAGTGAAGCCAGAAACAGAGCTATCGTCTGTCGCATCATAATGTAGACTAATAAAGGCATCAGCATCATATTGATGGGCAACTGATACACGTTTGCGCAGTGCTACATACTCATCTGATTCACGAGTCATGATGACATCGGCACCCGCAGCACTAAGTTTTGATGCTAATAATGAAGCTGTTTTTAAAGTAATGTCTTTTTCATCTGTTCCACGTTGGCCTGTTGTACCATGATCGTTTCCACCGTGACCAGCATCCACAACAATTGTTAAACCGTTTAAAGTTCCTTTGTTACGAGTGATATTTGTATCTTCTTTAACAGCGGTATTTTTAGCATCTGTAGACACAACCCAATTTGCGACGAATGCAGTTTTCTTACCTAATTGAATTTCGTAAAAATCGCCCTTCGTACCGATAATTGGATAAGTTTCCCCAGCATCTACTCGTTCGACAACTTCTGCACTTGTTGTGGCATCCGTTCGAAGGTTTGTTCCGTTATAAATGATGGTAACAGAACCTAAATCTTTTTTTGTAGAGCTAGTGGATGTGCTTTTTGTCATGTCAGAAAAAGTTCCGTAAAAGCTATACACCCAGCCAGTTTTGTTTGCATTGTATTGGATTTGCACCCAATTATGTTCTTGTTTCAGAACTTTAAAGACTTGTCCTTTTGAGACAGTCCCAACTTTATTTGCGGTTAAATCAGCCTTTTTACGGACATTTAATGTGTCTACCAATACAGTGAATGTCGTATCTTCGGGTGATGTGACTGTCTTATTTTCAGATGTTTCTGTTTTGGTTTCTGTAGTTTTTTTAGTTTTTTCATTAATTGTCACATAGCTAGTCGATACCCAGCCAATTACACCGTTCCAGTTAATTTTTACCCATTCACCGGATTCTTGTAAAAGTGTTGCTTGGTTGCCTGTAGAGAGCTGACCCAGCACGGCAGATGAAATATCTGGCTCAGTTCGGATATTTAACCGATCGACTTGTGCGATGACGGTTTTATCGACTGTTTGTACATTAGTTGTCGGAGCTGTAAGCCAAGAAGCTACCCAACCCTCATAGGCGCTAGTTTTGACTTGAATCCAGTCATCTTGACGCCCGATGGATGTAAGGAAATCACCTTCTTCGAGAGTTGTAATAATTGGGTATGAGAGCCCCGGTCCTTCACGTAAATGAAGTATTGTACCTGTTACTTTTAAATCGTCTGAATTAGCAGAAGCTTTTTGTCCTATCTGCATACTTGGAATCATGACTGTAAAGAGTAACAGTAAGATGGGAACTATATTTAGTAGTTTTTTTATCATCAGATTCCTCCTATTCTCGTGCTATTTTATCATATTTATGATAAATAATTCGTGTGAGGATAGTCCTGGAATTTGTAGTTTGCTGCTTCTGACTTAAAAAAAACAAAAACAGTTGACATTACTTGTCGATATGACTAACATAAAGAGTAATGAAAAAATGATTGAACGCTTATGACCAAGCGAGTAGCATATACCTCTATTGGAGAAGAGAGGGAAAGACCGGGGCTGAAATCTTTCCTACAAAAATGTATAATGTGAACAACACTTGAGAGGCTTTTTTCTGAAAAGGTATTGCTTAGTAGGAAAAAACGGAATCGGCCGTTATCCGATTTATGAGGAGGATGCATGTTTTTTTGTGCGTCAACTAGGGTGGAACCGCGGAAGCATATATAGCTCTCGTCCCTTGCGATTAGCAAGGTGGCGAGGGCTTTTTTTGTTTTGGCAAGTTTAGCGTATGTAAATAGGTCGCTCAACCTCGTATTAAAGTCGCTCAATTCACAAGCAAACCCGCTCATAAGCAAATTGTAGAGGAGGTATTCGTATGAATTTTAAAGTGCCGCGTGGTACACAAGATATTTTGCCAGGACAATCAGAAAAGTGGCAAAAGGTAGAGTCGATTATCCGTGATTTATGTCATGTTTATCGTTACAACGAAATTCGTACACCGATTTTCGAGCAAACAGATTTATTTGCGCGCGGTGTTGGAGAAACAACGGATGTTGTGCAAAAAGAAATGTATACTTTCGAAGATCGTGGTGGTCGCTCATTGACACTTCGTCCAGAAGGTACAGCTTCGACAGTTCGATCTTATGTAGAAAATAAAATGTTTGGCTCTCCAGACCAACCAGTAAAACTTTCATACATGGGGCCGATGTTCCGCTATGAGCGCCAACAAGCGGGACGATATCGTCAATTCGTACAATTTGGTGTGGAAGCTATCGGTAGTGCCGATCCAGCCATTGATGCAGAGGTAATTGCACTAGCAATGGATGTGTATGAATCAGTTGGCTTAAAGAATTTAAAATTAGTCATTAATTCATTGGGTGATAAAGTAACACGTGATGCGCACCGTACAGCACTTATTAATCACTTTGAGCCACATATCCATGAGTTTTGCTCGGATTGTCAAAACCGATTGCAAAAAAATCCACTGCGTATTTTAGACTGTAAGGTAGACCGCGAACATTCATTGATGGCTACTGCACCAGCATTAACTGACTTCTTAACAGAAGAATCAGCTACTTACTTTGCACAAGTGAAAACGTATTTAGATACACTTGGTATTTCTTATGAGGTAGATCCAAACCTAGTCCGTGGCCTTGATTATTATAATCACACAACGTTTGAAATTATGTCGACAGCTTCTGGCTTTGGTGCAATTACAACACTTTGTGGTGGCGGTCGTTATAACGGCTTAGTGGAGGAAATCGGTGGACCTGATGTGCCTGGTATTGGTTTTGCTTTAAGTATCGAACGTTTACTACTTGCACTTGAAGCAGAAGGTGTAGAGCTGGATACAGAGTCTGCGCTAGAAGTATTCATGATTGCAATGGGAGACGAAGCGAAGCTAAAAGCAGTGGAGCTAACAAGTTCATTCCGTGCGAAGGGTATTTCTACGGAAATGGATTATTTAGACCGTAAGATGAAAGCGCAAATGAAGTCTGCTGACCGTCTAGGCGCGAAATATACAATCGTTCTAGGGGAAACAGAGCTTGAAGAACAAGCAGCTACGGTAAAAAATATGGAATCAGGCGAGCAACAAAAAGTCGCTTTTTCAGAATTAGTAAATTATCTATTAGGTAAATAATTAGTTGGAGGAATTACAAATGGCAAAGAGAACACATGCTAGTAACGAACTTTCAGAAGCGTTACAAGGCGAAAAAGTAGTATTAAAAGGTTGGGTGCAACGTCGCCGTGACCTTGGTGGTTTAATTTTCATCGATTTACGTGATCGTACAGGGATTACTCAAGTGGTATTTAGCCCAGATGTAGCAGAAGCGCATACTTTAGCAGACAAAGTACGTAATGAATACGTAATCGAAATCGAAGGGACAGTACTACTTCGTTCTGAAGATCAAATTAATCCAAACGTACCAAACGGTAAAATTGAAGTAGAAGCGACTAGCTTAATCGTGATTAACACAGCAAAAACTACGCCATTCCAAATTGAAGACCGTACAGATGTGTCAGAAGATTTACGTTTGAAATATCGTTACCTAGACTTACGTCGTCCTGTAATGTTTGATATTTTCAAAATGCGTTCAGATGTGACTCGTACAATTCGTAACTTCTTACAAAACGAAGGCTTCCTAGAAGTAGAAACACCAATTTTAACAAAATCTACTCCTGAAGGTGCACGTGACTATTTAGTACCATCACGTGTTCATGAAGGTGAGTTTTATGCTTTACCACAATCACCACAATTATTTAAACAGTTATTAATGGTAGCTGGTTTTGAGCAATACTTCCAAATCGCTCGTTGTTTCCGTGATGAAGATTTACGTGCTGACCGTCAACCTGAGTTCACACAAGTCGACATCGAAACAAGCTTCTTAACACAAGAAGAAGTATTAGAAATGAACGAACGTTTAATTCAAGCGGTTATGAAAGACGTAAAAGGTATTGATATTCCTGCGCCATTCCAACGCATGAAATATCAAGAAGCAATGGATCGTTTCGGTTCAGATAAGCCAGACGTTCGTTTTGGTTTAGAATTAGTTGCATTAAATGATATTTTTGATGGCTGTGACTTCAAAGTGTTTGCTGATACAGTTGCATCAGGTAAACAAGTAAAAAGTATCAACATCAAAGGTGCTGCAGACAAATATTCTCGTAAAGACATGGATGAGTTAACAAAATTCGTTGGAATTTACGGAGCAAAAGGTCTTGCTTGGTTGAAAGTAACTGAAGAAGGCTTAAATGGCCCGATTGCTAAATTCTTTGATGAAGCATTAGCGGCATCTCTAATCGAGCGCATGGGTGCTGAAATAGGAGATATTCTAGTATTCGTTGCTGACAAACCTTCTGTAGTTGCGGCATCTCTTGGTGCACTTCGTACGAAATTAGGCCATGATCTTGGTTTAATCGACGAGTCACAATTTGCATTCTTATGGATTACTGACTGGCCATTATTCGAGTACTCAGAAGAAGACGGTCGTTACTATGCGGCACATCACCCATTCACACGTCCATTCGACGAAGATATCGAATTAATGAATACAAATCCATCAGCTGTGCGTGCACAAGCTTATGATATCGTGTTAAATGGTTATGAGCTTGGTGGAGGTTCACTACGTATTTACGAACGCGACTTACAAGAAAAAATGTTTGAATTACTTGGCTTTACAGAAGAAGAAGCTAAGGCTCAATTCGGCTTCCTACTTGAAGCATTTGAATATGGAGTACCACCACATGCTGGTCTTGCATTCGGTCTTGACCGTTTTGTAATGCTACTTGCAGGTCGTACAAACTTACGTGATACAATTGCGTTCCCTAAAACAGCAAGTGCGAGCTGCTTACTTACATCAGCACCGAGTGAAGTGTCTCCAGACCAACTTAATGAGTTAAGCTTAGCAATCAAACCGTTTAGAAAATAATTGTTTTCTACTGCTGTTGTAAAAGTTTCTGTAAAGAAGCATAATTGCTACTGACTAAATAATTTTAAATACCTAGATTCCTTAACAGAAAATGTCCGGAATCTAGGTATTTTTCTGTAATTTCGAAAGAATGATCGATTTTTAATAGTTATTGATTTGAATTATCTGAATATTCGTGTTATTATAACTGTAATACGAATCCTGATGTGTTCGTTTAGCTGCATACTCTTATTAACAGTTTTGACCGAACAATATATCGTTGGGAGCCTTCTATTTTGTGCCAGCAAACATGCCCCACACGGAGCGGGAAGTTTAAAGTTACAAAGCGGGCACCCACCTGCAAGGCGTGGGTTCAAAACGAACGTTTTTCTTGCATTACGGCACAATCGGGATTCGTCATAGTTTAATAATTGTTTAAGTTGTTGATTTGATAAAAAGTCACCGATACAGCGGAGTAATTTATGGTGCCTTCAGTTAATATTGTAGGAGATTGCTCATAGAATGCGGTATACAATATTTATATGACTCAGACTGTAGAGTACCTCAAAGAAATTTGAGGTACTCTACAGTTTTTTTCTTTCACAAAAAAAGGAGAATCTGAATGTGGGGAATTTTTCAAACATGTTTATTTTAATATTTAACCAAAATGACAAAATTAAAGCTTGGGTTGATTGGTTTTGGATGAAAATGATTGATTTTGATTTTTTGTTGTACTATAATGACAACGTAATGCGAATGAATGAACAAGAGGATGTAGGTAATAATAACAGTGTAACTTCATTATATTATTTTGGATTAAAGGTATAGTTGATTTGTAAAGCTTAGTACAAGGAACAAAGTCATATGAATCAATTAGGAGAGATTATGTACTTTTAGTAGCGAACGATGGATGAACTACTTACCATGAACAATAAATCATCCAAAAACATTCATGGTACAGCATGAAAAGCAATGTATTGAAAAAGTTGCTGAGAAATAGAAGAAAAGCTTCCAAAATAGATACAAAAGTATTATCTCTACTATCATTAATGGACCTAGAGTAAGAGACAAAGCATATCGACTAGAGAACATTGTTGATTTATTCTTAGATACTCGTATATTAATTGGCTGTTAAGTGATCAGAGAATTCAATGCTGACCTGCTTTAACTGTTATTGGTTCTACGAATTTAAACGCATTACTTTATCAATTTATCGAAAAAGATGGATGTCTATAAAATGTAGTATCGGTCCTTGGAAGTGTGTATGTATCGAGTGATCCAGCACATAATTACTTCATGATTAAAAATAACAAAAATCACAATGATTTTAATTAATTTAAAAGGAGATATTCAAATGAAAAAATCTTACAAAATTACAGCGGCAGAAGGTTTACACGCAAGACCAACAACATTATTAGTGACAGCGGTAACTCCGTTTGAATCTGAAGTATCTATGACATACAAAGAGAAAACTGTAAATTTAAAATCAATTATGGGCGTTATGGCTCTTGGAGTTTCACCAGGTTCTGTTGTTGATATTTCAGCGGAAGGTTCGGATGCTGAAGCACTAATTAATAAAGTAACGGAAGTAATTACTTCTAATGGGATTGGTGAAGAATGCTAGAAATTAACGGGATTGCTGTGTCAAATGGCATCGCCGTAGCGAAAGCTTACTGTTTGATAGAACCTGATTTATCTTTTGAAAAAGTAAGGGTTACGGATATTGATGCTGAAAAGGACAGACTAAAAGAGGCTTATCAAAAAGCGAAATTAGAATTAGAAGAAATTCGTGACAATGCTAAACGAAAATTCGGTGAAGAAAAAGCGGCTATTTTTTCAGCGCACCTATTGCTTTTAGGCGATCCAGAAATGCTTGGCGCAGTTGAGGCAAAAATCGATGATGGATGGAATGCAGAATTTGCCTTACAAGAAACAGCTACAATGTATATTGAAATGTTTGAAGCAATGGATAATGAATATATGCAAGAACGTGCAGCGGATATTCGTGATGTTTCAACGCGCGTACTATCACATTTGTTAGGCGTTGAGGTTACGGATCTTAGCCGCATTTCGACTGATGTAATCATCGTAGCGGAGGATTTAACACCTTCTTTAACAGCACAATTAGATAAAACTTATGTAAAAGGTTTTATTACAGATATCGGAGGTAGAACTTCACATTCAGCTATTTTAGCGAGAACGATGGAGATTCCTGCTGTGGTAGGTACAAAAACAGCAACGAGAGATATTGTTCAAGGGGCTCCGGTTATTATCGATGGTACGACTGGCAAAGTGATTATGAATGCGACTGAAGATGTGCTAAATGAATACATGGAAAAACAGAAAAAGAGCGAAGAGGAAAGACAATTATTGGACCAATACCGTTCTTTAGAGAGTGTGAGTGCTGATGGCCATCATGTTGAAATCGCTGGAAACATCGGAAAACCTGAAGATGTTGACATGATACTTGAAAATGGTGGGGATGGAATCGGTCTTTTCCGCACAGAATTCTTGTATATGGACCGTCAGGAATTACCGAATGAAGAAGAGCAATTTACCGCGTATAAAACGGTTCTAGAAAAAATGCAAGGCAAGCCAACTGTTGTTCGAACATTAGATATTGGTGGCGATAAAATCCTGCCTTATTTAAAGCTAGAGCATGAAATGAATCCATTCTTAGGCTACCGTGCAGTTCGTTTATGTTTAGATCAGCAGGACATTTTCCGTACGCAATTACGTGCCCTATTAAGAGCTAGCGTGTACGGTAATTTAAAGGTAATGTTCCCGATGATTGCTACGTTAGACGAGTTCAGAGAAGCAAAAGCCTTGTTAATAGAGGAAAAACAAAAGCTTGTAGCGGAAGGAATTCCTGTATCTGAGTCGATTGAAGTCGGTATGATGGTTGAAATCCCATCAGCAGCAGTTATTGCGGATCTATTTGCACAAGAGGCAGACTTCCTATCGATAGGAACGAATGATTTAATCCAGTATACATTAGCGGCCGATCGTATGAATGAAAAGATTTCCTATCTATATCAACCCTATCACCCTGCGATTATCAGACTTGTGAAAACAGTTATTGAGGCAGCGCATCAACACGGTAAATGGGTAGGGATGTGTGGGGAAATGGCTGGAGATGAAATCGCTATTCCAATTTTGTTGGCACTTGGATTAGATGAGTTTTCAATGAGTGCGCCATCCATCTTAAATACACGTGCGCAAATTGCCAAATTGTCGAAAGAGGAATTAGTAGGCCATCTTGACCAACTATTTACATTGACGACCGCTGTTGAAGTAGAAGCATATGTGAAAAGGAATTTATTGAAATAGTGTCTAAACAATATTTATCTCTGACTGTAGATAAGCTCAACGAATTTCGAGTTTTTCTATAGTCTTTTTTCTTTTGCAAAGAAGGAGTTTTAAAGGCTTTTACGTATGAAAAGTTAATTATGCCGAATTCTTGATGGCGATTTTTGAAGTTTTTATTTTCACAATCAACACATAATAAAAGAAATCAAATAGTATTTTGAATGATTTTGAACGAAAATGATTGATTTTGATTTTTGTTTGTACTATACTTACATTGTAAGGTGAATGAATGAACAAGAGGGTGTAGGGTTTTGATAACAGCGGAACGTCATCATATTATTTTAGATATGTTAACTCGAAATGGTGTAGTTGACTTGCAGAACTTAGTACAAAGAACAAAATCATCTGAATCAACAATTAGGAGAGATTTGGCGCTTTTAGAAGAGCAAGGTCTTTTAAAAAGAATTCATGGAGGTGCAACTCTTCCATATTCAAAGATTGATGAACCAAATATGCAAGATAAATCATCCAAAAACCTTCATGATAAGCAACTAATAGCAGAAGCTGCAGCCAGTATGATTCGTGAAGGAGATTGTATTTATCTCGATGCAGGAACGACTGTTTCAGAGATGATTCCGTTTTTAACGAATAAAAATATTGTAATCGTAACCAATGGTGTAATGCATGTTGATGCATTAACTGCAGCAAATATAACGACTTATTTAATAGGCGGACGGATAAAAGCTAATACTAAAGCTATTGTTGGTTCTGTCGCTCAAGAAAATTTAAAACAGTATAGATTTGATAGGTGTTTTTTAGGTATGAACGGTGTAGATATAAAGTTTGGATTTACAACTCCCGATCCAGAAGAAGCTGTTCTGAAGAAAATTGCAATGGAGTTAGCTGAAGAAACGTTTGTTTTGGCTGATAAAAGTAAGTTCACAGAAACATTCTTTGCAAAAGTAGCGGAGATTGAAAAGGCAGGTATTATAACAACCAATTTGGATAATGAAGTTATGAAAGAATACTTTGATAAAACAAACATGAAGGTTGTGACATCATGATTTATACAGTAACACTGAATCCATCTATTGATTTTATTGTAGAGGTGGACGATTTTCAACTCGATCAGTTAAATCGAATTGATCGTGAAAGCAAGTTTCCAGGTGGAAAAGGAATTAATGTCTCACGTGTTTTAAATACGATAGACGTACCATCTAAAGCATTAGGTTTTTTAGGAGGATTCACGGGAGAATTCATTCAAAACACGTTAGAAAGTGAAGGGATTCTTACCGATTTTGTAAAAGTATCAGAAGATTCGCGGATAAACATAAAGCTGAAAACTGGGGAAGAAACAGAAATTAATGGACAAGGACCTGCTCTGGCCGAAAAAAATGTTCAGGATCTATTTAAAAAATTAGATACATTACAAGAAGGTGATATTCTTGTTTTAGCTGGTAGCATCCCCCCTTCACTTCCCAAAACATTCTATTCAGATTTAACGAGGGAGTACAGCAAACGTGGCGTGAAAGTAGTAGTTGATGCAGGTGGTAAAGTTCTTGCAGAAGTATTACAAGATAAGCCCTTTTTAGTTAAGCCGAATCATCATGAGTTAAGTGAATTGTTTGGAGCAACAATTAAAACTGTTGAAGAGGTAATTCCTTACGGTAAAAAGGTTGTAGAAATGGGCGCTGAAAATGTAATTGTTTCAATGGCTGGTGATGGAGCCCTTCTATTTACAAATGGTGAGGTTTACAGTGCTACCGTTCCAAAAGGGAAAGTACTTAATTCTGTAGGAGCGGGTGACTCATTAGTAGCAGGGTTTATTGGGACATATTCGAAAGAGCAAGACTTTATTAAAGCGTTTCAAGTTGCGGTCGCAACAGGAAGTGCAACTGCATTTAGCCAAGACTTAGCAACTAGAGAAAAAATTGATTCTTTATTGGATCAAGTAACTGTCAAAAAAGTAAGCTTTAATTAAAACATTTCAAGTTGCCGTTACTATAGAACGTGCAACTGCATTTAGCCAAGATTTAGCAACTAGAGAAAATTGATTCTTTAATGAATTAAGTAACTATCAAGAAAATTTCAGGTTAGGTGGTCGACTATGAAAATTACGGATTTATTAAAAAAAGATACCGTTATTATCGATTTAGCTGCTACTAGCAAGTCTGCAGCTATTGATGAAATGACTAAAAAATTAGATATAGCTGGACGTTTAAACAGTTTAGATGGCTTTAGAGAAGCAATTTTAAAACGAGAATCCCAAAGTACAACAGGGATTGGTGAAGGAATTGCAATTCCTCATGCAAAAACAGATGCAGTAAAAACACCATCAATTTTATTTGCAAAATCAGTAAATGGTGTAGATTATGAATCATTAGATGGAAAACCAGCACACCTTTTATTCATGATTGCAGCAAGTGCCGGTGCTAATAATGAGCATCTTGAAACATTATCACGTCTTTCTTCATTATTGATGGATGCTAAGTTCCGTGAAGATTTATTAGCAGCAAAATCTTCAGAAGAAGTTATCAATATTATTGATGCTAAAGAAAAAGAAGAAGACGGCGAAGAAGAAGTAATTACGGAAGTTAAAGATGATGAACAATTAATTCTAGCGGTAACGGCCTGTCCGACAGGTATTGCCCATACGTATATGGCGGCTGATGCTCTGAAGGCAAAAGCAAAAGAAAGAGGAATTGCATTTAAAGTCGAAACGAATGGTTCAACAGGTGTTAAAGGTGCACTAACGGCTGAAGACATTGAAAAAGCAACAGCGATTATCGTTGCGGCTGATAAACAAGTTGAAATGGACCGTTTTGCAGGTAAGCATGTCATAAAAGTACCTGTTGCGGCGGGTATTCGTAAAACAGATGAATTACTTGATCGTGCTTTAAATCAAGATGCACCTATTTATAAAGCCACAGGTGAATCTATTGGAACTACTGAATCGACAACATCTGAAGGTGGATTTAAAGAGTACTTCTATAAACCATTAATGAATGGTATCTCTAATATGTTACCATTTGTTGTTGGTGGTGGTTTATTAGTAGCCTTAGCGTTTTTATTCGGCGGATATAAAACAGAAGGTCCATTAGCAGAAGCCTTAAACTTAATCGGCGGTGGGACGGCACTTTCTATCATGGTTCCTGTCCTAGCAGGATTTATTGCGAGTGCGATTGGTGATCGACCAGCATTTGCTCCAGGTATGGTAGGTGGTTTACTTGCAGTATCTGGCGGTGCAGGTTTCTTGGGCGGATTAATTGCCGGTTTCCTTGCAGGTTATGTAATCCTCGGGTTGAAAAAAGTCTTTTCTTCTTTACCACAATCATTCGAAGGGCTTAAACCAACGTTATTGTATCCAGTATTCGGTATTCTAATAGTTGGTTTAATAATGGTATTCGTTGTTAATTCACCAATTGCTGCTGTAATGGATGGATTAATGAATTTCTTAAATGGTTTATCAGGTACTAACGCCGTAATTTTAGGTCTTGTACTTGGTGGTATGATGGCAGTTGATATGGGTGGTCCAGTAAACAAAACAGCATTTGCATTCGGTATCGCAATGGCTGCATCTAATAATTTTGCACCACAAGCAGCTGCGATGATTGGTGGTATGGTACCACCGTTAGGATTAGCTTTAGCAACGACATTCTTTAAAAAGAAATTTACACAAGCTGAACGAGATGCAGGTAAAACAAACTATATTATGGGTGCTTCTTTCATTACAGAGGGAGCGATTCCATTTGCAGCAGCAGATCCAATTCGTGTAATTGTTAGTTCTGTAGTTGGTGCGGCATTAGCTGGTGGATTAGCGCTATTCTTTGGCTGTGAATCACAAGCGCCACACGGTGGGATTTTCGTAATTTGGGCTATTAAAAATCCACTTATGTATGCAGTATCACTCCTAATTGGATCAATTGTAACTGCAGTAATGATTGGATTCTGGAAAAAGCCAATAGAAGAAAAAATGTAAATTATAAGTAGGGTCGTCCCATTAGTTAGCTGAGCTGGCTAATGGGACGCCCTTAGTTTATCTATTATCCCACTTTTAAATGAATTCAGTTTATTTATGATAAAAAAGCATAGAACAAGAAAAAATTACATATAAAAGTAAAAAATTCTTTATTTTCATTTGTAAACGCTTTATAATTGGTATAGACAACTATACCTGTGGTTGCGGAGAGAAATTGTTTTTCTTATGGGGGTGTAAAATTGACCAATACACTTTTAATTTCAAATGTCACGATTGTGAATCATGACCAACTTCCATTTGAAGGTGATGTATACATTGAAAATGGTCGTATTAAAAGAGTTGGTAAAGCATTAACGGTTGTAGCAGAGCGAGCTATCAATGCGAAGGGGAAAGATTGGATTTTGTTCCCTGGTTATATTGATATGCATATTCATGGTTCTGAGGGGAATGATGCGATGGATGCAACGGATGATTCCCTCCGAAGTTTGGGACGTTCGTTAGTGAAAGAAGGTGTAACTGGCTTTCTAGCAACAACGATGACTCAATCTGATCCTGCTATTGAAAGAGCATTATCGAATATAGCGCAATTTGAAAGCGCTGAAGGTGAAGCTGAACTTCTTGGTGTGCATGTTGAAGGACCGTATATTTCTGCAATACGAGCGGGAGCACAGCCAGTAGAATATATGAAGCCACCATCTATTCAACAATTTAATCGATGGCAGGAATTGAGTGGTCAACGTATTAAACAGATTACTGTAGCTCCAGAAATCGAAGGTGGTTTCGAATTTATAGAAGAGCTTAGTCATCAGGGCATTGTTGTATCAATCGGTCATTCAGATGCCACAACGCAAGAAGTAGAGAAAGCTGTGCGATTAGGTGCTAAGCAAGCGACACATTTATTTAATCAAATGAGACCATTTCATCATCGAGAGCCTGGCGTAGTAGGTAGTGTCTTAGTAGACGATAATGTGAAAGTAGAAGTGATTGTGGACTTTGTGCATAGTCATCCAAAAGCTGTCGAGTTAGCGTATCGCTTAAAAGGTGCAACGGGGATTATTTTAATTACAGATGCGATGCGTGCAAAAGGGCTATCACATGGAGAGTATGATTTAGGGGGTCAAACCGTATCTGTGACAAAAACGGGTGCACATTTATCGAATGGCGCCTTAGCTGGAAGTGTTCTAACAATGGATGTAGCGGTTAAAAATATGCAATTTGTAACCAATTGTTCGCTACAAGAGCTTGTGGCGATGTCTTCAACTAACGCAGCAGAACAATTACATTTAACAACAAAAGGCTATATTGCAGAAGGTTTTGATGCGGATATTGTTATAGTAAATCAAAAATTGGATGTGCAAAAAACTATTTGTCGAGGTAAAGTAGTATTTGAGAATACTAAAGAAGTAATGTAATAAGGATGGTGCAAATTTTGTTAGATAAAAATTCTCATATACCTATCTATGTACAAATAGAAGAAATATTGAAACAACGTATTTATTTAGAAGAGTATAAGATTGGTGAAAATATACCTTCTGAAAGGGAATTGTCCTTGCAATTTGATGTAAGTCGCATGACAGTTCGCCAATCCATTACGAATTTAGTGAATAGTGGATTACTGTATCGTGAAAAAGGGCGAGGCACATATGTGGCTAATCCGAAATTAGAACAACCATTAATGGGCTTAACAAGTTTTACAGAGGATATGAAAGCAAGAGGGATGGAGCCGAGCAGTAAGATTTTGCGCTTCGAAAAAATCGTACCGCCGATGGATATTGCGCGTGATTTACTGTTAGAACCAGGCGAAGAGGTATTCTTTGTTGCTAGGATAAGAAGTGCAGATTCAAAACCGATGGCTATTGAAAGAACGTATATCCCAGTCAAAGTGTATCCTGAACTAGATGAAAAGAAAATTATGGGTTCCCTTTATGCATTAATTGAAGCTAAATTTCATCAGAAAATTGGTAATGCCATTCAACAAATGGAGGCCGCACTTGTCTCAAATGAGGATAGTAAATATTTGCAGATCAATAACACTGCTCCTGTCTTAATCATAAAACGTACAAGTTTTTTAGCGGATGGTATCCCTTTCGAATTAGTCCGAAGTATATATCGTGCTGATCGATACAAATTCATAAGTGAAATAAAAAGGTGATTATATGCATACTTATTTTCAAGAAGTACAAAAACTTCTGTCTCATGTTTTAGAGAAGGAACATGTAAGTATAGAAAGAGCTTCACAAGTAATCGTAGAGCGACTCCAAAAAGGGGGCGTTTTGCAATTGTTTGGATGTGGACATTCGCATTTATTGGCGCAAGAAGGATATTACCGTGCAGGTGGCCTAGTACCAGTACGCCCAATCATTATCGAGCCACTAACACTTCATGTGGGAGCACTCACTTCTTCTGTAAATGAAAAGGATCCAGACATCATTCAAAGCTATGCAGATCAATTTAATTTTCATGAACAGGATATTCTGATGGTCATTTCTACGTCTGGGCGTAATAATGCACCGATTGAGGCTGCATTATTAGCAAAAGAGCAGGGGATACCAGTAATGTCACTTCAATCGTTAGCCTATAAAGAGCATCCAACACGACATAAAAGTGAAAAACGACTTGAGGAAATTGTTGACGTTGTGTTAGATACACACGTCCCTGTTGGTGATGGATTACTTAGTCGTGCGGGTATGCAGTATGGCCCTGCTTCTACAGTTATCGGCTCTACAATTTTAAATACTTTATTGAGCCAGGTGATTGAGAAAATGGCGGATCAAATGGATGTCTTGCCTGTTTTTGAAAGTACAAATGTCACAACCAATCAAAATCACAACAACTTAATGATTGCCAAATATGAAGGCCGAATTAACTTTAAATAAAATTAGGAGGTTTTATCTATGAAAAAAACATTTAAAATTACTACACCAGAAGGTTTACATGCACGTCCAACAGCACTTTTAGTATCTGCCGTTACACCATTTGAAGCTGAGGTAGAACTAACTTATAAAGATAAATCCGTTAACTTAAAATCTATCATGGGTGTAATGTCGCAAGGTATTTTACCTGGGAGTGTTGTAACGATTTCTGCACAAGGTGCAGATGCTGACAAGCTTATGAAGACAGTAACAGAAGTAATCATTTCTAAAGGAATTGGTGAAGAATGCTAGAATTGAAGGGGATTGCTGTTTCCAATGGCATCGCCCTAGCAAAAGCTTATTGTTTGATAGAACCAGATTTATCGTTTACTAGAGTTGAAGTGTTAAATACAGCAGCAGAAAATACTAGATTTAAGAATGCTGTGGCAACATCAAAGCTGGAACTACAAGAAATATGTGAGATGGCTAGACAAAAGTTTGGTGAAGAAAAAGCTGCTATCTTTTCTGCACATCTTTTGCTATTGGAAGATCCAGAGATGCTGACTGCTATTGAAGCAAAAATAAATAAAGGTATCAATGCTGAATGCGCTTTGCATGAAGTATCTACTATGTTTATAGCTATGTTTGAGTCAATGGAAAATGATTATATGCGAGAAAGAGCAGCTGATATTCGAGATGTTGCGAAACGCATATTAGCGCATTTATTGGGCGTGACAATACCGGATTATAGCCGGTTGACTTCAGACGTTATTATAGTGGCAGAAGACTTAACACCATCGATGACTGCGCAATTAGATACAAAATACGTGAAGGGTTTTATTACAGATATTGGTGGTAGAACGTCACATTCAGCGATATTGGCAAGAACAATGGAAATTCCAGCAGTCGTAGGTACAAAAACAGCGACAAAGTCTATAAAACATGGTGCGTCTGTAATAGTAGATGGTACAAACGGAACTATCATCATGAACGCAACAGAAGAATTGTCGAAATATTACGTCAAACAACAAGAGGTGCATGAAGACGAGAAACGAAACCTTGCGCAATATCGTTTTTTAGAGAGTAAAAGTGCAGATGGGTATATTGTAGAAATCGGTGGCAATATCGGTAAGCCAGAAGATGTCGATACAGTTGTCGCGAATGGTGGAGATGGTATCGGGCTATTTCGGACAGAATTTCTTTATATGGATAGACAGGAATTACCGAATGAGGAAGAACAATTTGCTGTCTATCGGACTGTCCTAGAGAAAATGCATGACAAGCCAACAGTCGTACGAACATTAGATATTGGGGGCGATAAAAATCTACCCTATTTAAAGTTGGCACCTGAAATGAACCCTTTTTTAGGCTATCGTGCAATTCGCTTGTGTTTAGATCAGCAAGAAATTTTCCGCACGCAGCTACGTGCTTTACTAAGGTCTAGCGTATATGGGAATTTGAAAATTATGTTTCCGATGATTGCTACAGTTGAGGAGTTCAGAGCTGCAAAAGCATTATTACTGGAAGAACAGAAAAATTTAAAAAATGAAGGATTTACTGTATCTGAAACAATTGAAGTGGGCATGATGATTGAAATTCCGTCAGCGGCAATTATTGCAGATTTATTTGCAAAAGAAGCAGATTTCTTCTCAATAGGTACAAATGATCTAATCCAATACACTTTGGCGACAGATCGTATGAATGAAAATGTCTCTTATTTATATCAGCCATACCATCCTGCTGTATTAAGACTTATCAAAACAGTTATTGATGCAGCCCATCGTCAAGGGAAATGGGTAGGTATGTGTGGTGAAATGGCGGGGGATGAGGTAGCGATACCTATATTACTTGCATTAGGCTTAGATGAGTTTTCAATGAATGCGTCCGCTATATTAAAAACCCGTGCGCAAATTACGAAGCTTTTGAAAGAGCCGTTAATGGAACATATCGAGCACATAATGATGCTGTCCACTGCAGAAGATGTCGAGCAATACGTACGAAATCATCTAGTAGTCTATCAATAATAGATTGAATATTTTGTGAATGGGGGTATCAACTATAGAAATCAAATCGATTCCACAAGAAGATTATCCGCAAGTCCATCGTTTAAGAGATTATTGTTTTCCAAACAAATATGTAGGGTCTCGTCGTGAAGATTTTCACTATTGGGTGCAGCATAGCCAAACGCTAGGTGCATATAATGGGGAAAAAGTCGTTGGTCAGTTATTGGTGCTCCCACTTAATATGACCGTGCATGGTGTGAATTATAAGATGGGAGGGATTGGCTTCGTTGCGACATATCCAGAAAATCGAAATCAAGGGATTATGAAAAAGCTAATGATCCAAGCATTAATAGATATGCGTAAGAATGAGCAATTCATATCTGTGCTAGCCCCTTTTTCAGTGTCTTTTTATCGTTATTTTGGGTGGGAATTATTTTTTGAAAAACTGCATTATTCGATTCCAACAGAGGTGTTTCCTAATTTCGGGCAACAGGTGGATGATGTAAAACGAATGAGCTTTGAATGGCCAGACGAGGCGATATTTCAGGATATTCAGCAATTTTTTAATGAGCAAGCTTTACTAAATAACGGTAGTATGATGCGTGATAGTGCATGGTGGCAACGAATAATGAGGAGAGAACCGGACAGTCATTTAGCTGCCTATTACCGTGATAACCAAATAGCGGGCTATGTGCGCTATGAGATAAGCAATTTAACCTTCTTTGTTAAAGACTTTATAGCAGTGGATGTCGTAGCTGAACAAGCGATTTGGCGCTTTATTACGTCACATACTGCGAGTGTCAATAAAATTGTAGGTGTTACCTCGAATGACCGTCACTTTGGTTTTCATTTTGAGCAGCCTCAATTTAAACAGGAAATTACGAAAGATGTCATGGTAAGAATAGTGGATGTTTTTGAATTTTTGAAGCGTTATCCGTGGAGAGATATTCAGCAACCTTTGTATGTATGTATTAAAGATACATTTGGTTCTTGGAATGACCATCTCTTTAAAATAAATAAAAACGGTATTGTAGAGAAAATCGAGGATAATTCGATTGAAGATATGCATATCTTAGCAGTACCAATCAATCTATTTTCAGCCATGATGGTCGGCTACCTTTCTGTTAAAGATACGATCATATACGCAAACAAAGCTGTGACAAAAGAAGTGATCGATACTTGGCAAGAGGCAATCCCAATTGGTCGACCAGTTTTTTATGAATATTTTTAAATAGCTAGTGAGAAATCGTTAGATTATGAAAAAATTTTGAAGTTTTTTTTGGACTATACCAGTTGTGTTATATCATTTATTTACCAGTATTTATGGGATAGCCCACTAATTATAGCATATTTTTATGGGAATAAATGTGTAAAAAAGCATTGTGGTATATACCAATAAATGTTATCCTCATTGTACGAAAACGATTACATTTTATTAAAAAGGGGTGCTAAATATGAAGAATATCATGTTAGTCTGTGTAGCGGGTATGAGTACGAGTTTACTTGTATCAAAAATGCAAAAGGCAGCACAAGAACAAAATATTGAGGCAGACATTTATGCCATCGCGGAAAGTGAAGTTGATAAAGTTTTAGCGGACAAAGAAGCGGATGTGCTGTTACTTGGACCTCAAGTACGTTATTTAAAAGGGACATTTGAAAAAAAATACAAGCAGCTGAATTTACCAATCGAGGTCATTAACATGGCAGACTACGGAATGATGAACGGCGAGAATGTATTGAAACAGGCGTTAAAGTTAATCGGGTGAGGAGGAATGGCAATGGAAGAAGCAGTAATGATGGAGTCCATTATGGGCTTAATTGTCCATAGTGGAAATACAAAAAGTGAATGTATGGAAGCCATTCAATTAGCAAAAGCAGGAGAGATTGATGAGGCGAGAAAAAAGATAGAGTTAGCAAATGAGGCTTTAACAGGAGCACATCATTCTCAAACAGCGTTGTTAACACAAGAAGCTAGAGGCGAAAAAGTAGAAGTTTCCATGTTACTTATTCATGCGCAGGACCATTTAATGAATGCGATTACTTTTCGAGATTTAGCGAAAGAAATGATAGATCTTTATGAACGAATCAAAGGGGAATAACATCTAAATTAGATGTTAGTGATAAAAAAACACAAAAGGGGAGTGTATACGATGTTCCGTTTTTTAGAAGAAAAGTTTGTACCGGTAGCCGCAAGGATAGGAAGTCAACGTCATTTAGTCGCAATTCGTGATGGCTTTATTACAATCATGCCACTAACAATTGTTGGATCATTAGCAGTACTAATCAACAATCTGCCAATTAAGTTCTATCAAAATGCGTTAGATTCAATTTGGAAGCATGAAACCTGGACGCAATGGGGCGGCAATATTTGGGGAGCAACATTCGGAATCATCTCCCTTTTACTAGCTTTCTCTATTGCTTATAATCTAGCAAAAAGTTATGACAAAGATGGACTTTCCGCAGGGGTGATTGGTCTATCAAGTTATATGACATTTGGAACTTTTGGTGAAGGTGGTTTAACAGGTTTAACAACTGGAACTGGCGGGATATTTATAGCCATTATTGTTGCGTTGCTGTCTACTGAAGTATTTTGTAGATTATCAGGTAATAGTAAACTACTGATCAAAATGCCAGATGGGGTACCACCAGCAGTTTCGAAATCATTTGCAGCCTTGCTGCCAGCTATTATTACTATTGGTATATTTGCATTAGTTCGTACGATCATTTCCGCAGGTTTTGGTATTCCTGATATTGTGGGTACATTCTATTCGACAATTCAAGAGCCATTTATGGGCTTAACAAATACATGGGTTGCAGCGTTACTATTAGCTTTCATTCCGGCGTTCTTATGGACTTTAGGTGTTCATGGTGCTAATATCATCGAGCCATTTATGCAATCTATTAATCTACCAGCAATTGAAGCAAACGTTGCGGCGATTACAGCTGGTGAAGTAGCTCCATATATCGTAAACAAGCCTTTCTTTGATGCATTTGTAAATATGGGTGGATCGGGTACAACAATTGCACTCATAATAGCGATTTTCATTATCGCGAGAAAAAATAAGCAATATAGTACAGTTGGTAAATTATCCGCAGCTCCGGGAGTATTTAATATTAATGAACCGTTACTATTTGGTTTACCAATTGTCTTAAACCCGATTTTATTTATACCGTTTATTTTGACGCCAATGGTCAATGTTACAATCGCTTTCTTTGCTACGAAATGGGGATTAGTTCCTGCGGCGACTGTTGCAGCACCGTGGACAACACCACCGATTATAAATGGATTTTTAGTGACTCAATCAATAGCTGGAGCAGTATTAAGCGTTGTGTTAATTGTCGTTGCAGTATGTATTTACCTTCCATTCTTAGCTATGGCTAATCGTATAGCAAAACAAGAAGCAAATAAAGCAACGCAGCAAGAAAGTAAGCTTGAAGCGGTAAATGTTGAGAGAGTCGAAATTGAAAAAGTAGAAGTCTAATTTTTTTAATAGGCAGTAGGACACTGAGCAAATAAAATTTAAGCCTCTGGCGGATGTCTAGATTCAGAAAATTGCAATCATATTTTTTGGATCTAGACGGAATTACGCCGAGGTGTAATTCATTCAATAATCAGCGGAGGTATTTAAATGAGACAATTAGGTATTTCGCTATATCCTCAACATAGTACATTACAAGATATGAAAGACTACATTCAGTTAGCGCATGAAAATGGTTTTACTCGTATCTTCACATGCTTAATGTCGATGAAAAACGATGAAGAAAGAACGAAGCTTCAACAAATCAATCAATTTGCTAAACAACTAGGCTTTGATATTTCTGCTGATATTGCACCACAAGTTTTTGAGGAGCAAGGCTTAACGTATAGGGATATTGCTTATTTTAAGGAGCATTATCATTTAGCGGCTTTACGTTTAGATATGGGGTTCTCTGGTCAAGAGGAAGCATTCATGTCCCTTGATGCGTGTAATTTAAAGGTAGAGCTAAATATTAGTAATGGTACAAAGTATGTCGAAAACATATTATCTTACCAACCGAACAAAGAAAATATTACAGGCTGTCATAATTTTTATCCAAGGCAATATACAGGGCTTTCGCGCCAACACTTTTTAATGGCATCTAAATTGTTCAAAGATAATCATATTCGTACAGCTGCAATGATTTCGTCTCAACATGCTAAATTTGGTCCTTGGGAAGAAACGCCATATGGTTTGCCGACCTTAGAAGAACATCGACATCTGCCAATAACTGTTCAAGCAAAAGATATGTGGCATACGGGCTTGATTGATGATTGTATTATTGGCAATATGTATGCTTCAGAGGAAGAGCTACGGGCATTAGGACAATTAAATCGCAATAAACTTGAGCTAAAAGTCATACCTAATGCCGAAACGAATGCATTAGAAAAAGCAGTTATTTTTAATGAGCCGCACTTTAATCGTGGGGATGTTTCAGACTATGTTATTCGTAGTACGCAATCACGGGTGAAATACAAAAATGAAGATTTCCTTGCACATGATACACATGATTTAAAGCCAGGTGATGTAACAATCGATAATGATTTGGATGTTCGTTATAAAGGGGAATTACAAGTAGTATTAAAAGAAATGCCGAATTCAGGTTGTACAAATATAGTGGCAAAAGTGGTAGAGGAAGAGCGTTTTTTACTAAAACAAATTCAACCGTGGTCGTCATTTGGTTTTACGAAATAGTATGTAGTGATAGAAGGGTTGAGTCTAAAGAATAGCTCAATCCTTTTAGGCATTTGAAAAAAGGTGTTTGTGGTCGGCAAAAATTGATAAAAGCTTAGGGGGAAGGTTATGTATGTATTAGCGATAGATGGTGGTGGTACAAAAACGACGGCTGTGATTAGCGATGAGTTCGGCGATGTCCACGCAAAAATCATAACAGGGCGTAGTAATCCGACAGCGATGGATATACAGCACTTTGAAGCTACAATTCGTGAGTTAATGGAGGCATTACAAGCGCAAAACCCACAAGCATTTGCAGCCATTCAAAGTTGCTTCGCGGGCATGGCAGGTGTAAAAGAAAAGAATGTAGAAAAGACAGTAGAGACAATACTTCGTGAATATATTGGCAATGACACTACACTAATAATAGAAAATGATGCTATCATTGCGCTCTACTCAGGCACGCTTGGCAGAGAAGGTATTGTACAAATTGCTGGGACAGGTACCATTACGATGGGGTACGATAGTAAGCACAATGTCCATCGAGTAGGTGGATGGGGGTATTTGTTTGATGATGAGGGGAGTGGCTATGATCTTGGCATACAAGCACTTAAGGCTGTATTTCGAAGTTATGATCGTAGAGCATTGCCAACAGCATTAAGTGGTGCAATATTGGAGCATTTTGCTGTGGATAGCGTCCCGGAATTGATTGAGTGTGTTTATCGAGAGGAGCATCCACGAACAATTATTGCGCCGTTAAGTAAATATGTACATCAGGCTGCTGAAAAAGGAGACGTTGTCGCAAATGCAATTATTCATGACGCGTGTGAAAAGTTCTATCATGCCATTAAAACATGCTACTATATGATGGCATGGGAAGATGGAGATGTTCCAGTAGTATTAGCGGGCGGTGTATTTTCAAATACGACACTGTTACTACCTAAGCTAAAGCAATTAGCCACAGTTAAGCAGCTACCAGTACACATCATCCCAACTTTGCTAGAGCCGATTGGCGGTGCTGTGGTAGGAGCGTTAAAAACAGAAGGTATCCAAGTTGAAACGAACTTTGTAGAGGCCTTTCATCGAAACTATACACAGTGGAGTGTATAAGTGATTCTACATACTAAAATATTGTTTGAAAGTGAAAAGTATCCTTGAACAAGGATACTTTTCATTTTGTAGAGAAACGAATACGTCAATAAGTTCTTTATGAAAGTTTATTAGAGGCACCGGTTGATTTTGTTCCAGGGGGAGCTTTGAGCCGCCTGTAATGAGGATCTACTAGATATTTATTAGAAAAAAGATTTTTACTTTACGAGAGTGTGAAAAGGTATGGACCAATCTAATTTGGCGAGTAAGAGATTGAAAACGGTAGGCCATATTCACTTAAATTCTATTGACTAGAGGGACTGTCTTAAAAGAATAATAGTATGCGATAGTACTGTTAATAATACTGCTTTTTTGATATAAAAGTAAAAAACCGCGTAAACTCCTGCGGCTTACGCTGTGCCGCGGAAAGCGAAGCAGGTTTTTACCGTATAGAAAGCTAGTTTTTCTGCTTAAAGGGACTTATTGGATATTCTCTTTCTCATCCAAGGATACTTTTTTTGATACCATTTTCACCTGAAGAAATCCATGATAAAATATAAAAATAAATTTGCTTTTTTCATAGTATATGACTAGGTTTACTTTTATTCAGTAGGTATAATGGATTCATGAAGAGAAAATTCATATAAATGGAGAGTGTAGTTATGTTACATCAATTTTCAAGAAACGAGCTAGCTATTGGTTCAGAAGGGCTCGACAAATTAAAAAATACAACGGTCGCTATTTTAGGAGTAGGAGGTGTCGGTTCGTTCGCTGCAGAGGCTTGTGCGAGAAGTGGCGTAGGCCGTATTATTTTAGTTGATAAAGATAATGTAGATATTACAAACGTGAACCGTCAGCTAGTTGCGTATCTTTCGACAGTCGGCAAATCAAAATCAGCAGTTATGAAAGAGCGTATTGCGGACATTAATCCTGAATGTGAAGTCATTGATATGCATATGTTTTATACAGAGGAAACGTATGAGGATTTCTTCGCACAAGGAATTGATTATGTCATTGATGCGAGCGATACAGTAATGTATAAAATCCATATTATGAAGGAATGTTTGAGACGCAATATCCCGATTATTTCTAGTATGGGTGCTGCAAATAAAATGGATCCAACGCGCTTCCAGATTGCAGATATTTCAAAAACACATACGGATCCACTAGCAAAAGTGATTCGTACGAAACTTCGTAAAGAGGGAATTCATAAAGGTGTGAAAGTTGTATTCTCAGATGAGAGCCCAATTGTTGTTCGTCAGGATGTAGTTGAGCATGTTGGGAAACCAGATGCAGCCATTCGTAAAGCGAAAATGCCACCATCTTCTAATGCCTTCGTACCATCTGTTGCTGGTTTAATCGCTGCAAGTTGGGTTATTAATACAATTTTAGCAGATGTGAAAATTACACGTGTGCAAGACTAAGTAGAAACAAAAGATATGTAGATTTATTGAACTGGCTCCTGAATATAAGACAGAGGTCAAAAAGCAATTTTCCAACCAGTTATCGGTAGTGTACCGGCGACTGGTTGTTTGTTTTTGCTTAATTTCAGAAATTTTAATCGGGCGTGTGTACTTTTCAAATTGCTTAAGTTGAACGTAGAATAAAATCATCTGACTATTATCAATGTACAAATCATAACGGGACATGCCTTTTCCTTTAGTGACTTCATAATGTAAATAGTGGATATTTGAAGGATGTAATTATTTCCGATAAATGATAATTAATTAATATCCGGTATGAGCTTTTTAAGTGTAAAGTAGCTTCAAAATTACGATTTAGTAAATTGAGTGAGGTATAGAAATATTGTCCAAATAGATTAATTTTTACCGAACTGACCCAACGGAAAAGACTATATTTTTGTATTTTCGAGAGAATTTTTAATTATAATAGCTTTTGTTTTCAATTGAAATTTTAATAAAGAGATGATAATATATCGGTATAACGAAGCTTGGTGCGGTCAACCGCCTATAAGACACGAATTCAAAGTAATTGTATTTCTTGCATTATGGTATATTCGGGAATCGTTATACTTTAATAATTGTTAGAGCTGTTAAATGGATGGTCTTTACATTTATTAAAGGCAGAGATAATAATATTTCGTATATTTTGGAGTAGGGACTCAGTAATTTGAATCTTTGCTGAGAGGTAAAAAGCTTTGATATAGGAGGTATTGAAAAAATTTTATTCTTTATGTAACCGCTTTCTAATTGGTATAGACAACTATACCAATAGATTTAGGCTAAAGTCTATTTTTGTTTTCTGGATTCTTTCTCATTTTCGAGAGAATTTGAGGTTTTACTAACTTCAGTTATCGTTTGAATTTTAAAAAAAGTGATGATACTATATCGGTAATATTAAGCCTGATGTTTTCCAAGTGTATGGATTTCTTTTATCACAGTACAATCAGAAATCGTCATATTGTAATAATTGTTAATGCTAATAATTCGATTAGAATTGATTAACTTGGACAATTATAAGAACAAAGGTGATTGGTATTTTAGCAGGTAATTAAAAAGCTTTTATGTAATCGCTTTCTAATCGGTATAGACAACTATACCTTTGTTTTAAAAAGAGTTCTAACTTAATAGGAGGTGCAAAATGGTAAATTCACTTTTAATTTCAAACATTACGATTGTGAATCCTGATCAGGATTTATTTGTTGGGGATATTTATGTTGAAAATGGTCAAATTCTAAAAATAGGAACTGAATTGACATATGAAGCAGATCATTATATCGATGGTAAAGGTAAGGGTTGGTTATTGTTCCCGGGTTATATTGATATGCATATTCACGGATCTGCTGGTCATGATACTATGGATGCGACGCAAAATGCACTGCATGGTATGGCTCGCTCATTAGTAGAAGAAGGGGTAACAGGCTTTCTTGCAACAACGATGACGCAGTCAATTCAAGCTATTGAAAATGCGCTAATAAATGTCGCGCAATTTGATAGTCGTGATGATGAAGCACAGTTGCTAGGTATTCATGTTGAAGGACCTTATGTTTCAACAAAACGTGCAGGTGCTCAGCCAATTGAATACATCATTTTACCTTCAATTGAGCAATTTAACCATTGGCAGGAGTTAAGTGGACGACGCATTAAGCAAATAACAGTGGCACCAGAAGTTGAAGGGGGGTACGATTTCGTACAAACTCTTAGTGAACAAGGTGTTATTGTTTCTATAGGTCATTCAGATGCAACGCATGAAGAAGTAGAAGAAGCAGTAAAGATGGGTGTAAAACAAGCAACCCACCTCTATAATCAAATGCGACCTTTCCATCATCGTGAAGTAGGCGTAGTAGGTAGTACGTTATTAGAGGACAAGATAAAAGTAGAAGTAATTGTTGACTTTGTGCATAGTCATCCACAAGCAGTTCTATTAGCTTATCGTCTAAAAGGAGCATCAGGTATCATTTTAATTTCCGATGCTATGCGTGCAAAAGGATTGTCGTACGGGAACTACGATTTAGGTGGACAAGTTGTGAAAGTTACAGAAAATGGTGCGCACTTATCGAATGGTGCGTTAGCCGGTAGTGTGTTATCGATGGAACAAGCTGTGAAGAATATGAAAGCGGTTACAGATTGTTCGTGGCAAGAGCTTGTTTCTATGTCCTCAACAAACGCTGCTCAGCAGTTGAATTTATTAACAAAAGGGCATATTAAAGAAGGGTATGATGCAGACTTTGTTCTACTCGATCAAGAATTGAATGTGCAAAAAACTATTTGCCAAGGGAAAGTAGTGTATGAGAGATCTTAATCCAGTTGGATGGTGAGTATTGTGTTAGATAAAAATTCTCATATTCCTATTTACATTCAAATCGAAGAAATTTTAAAGAGAAAAATCTATCTTGAAGAATATAAAATTGGTGAAAATATTCCTTCCGAGAGAGAGCTATCTCTTCAATACGATGTGAGTCGTATGACGGTACGCCAAGCAATTACTAATTTAGTGAATAGTGGGTTGTTATATCGTGAAAAAGGAAGAGGCACGTATGTTGCGAATCCAAAGTTAGAACAGCCTTTAATGGGATTAACAAGTTTTACTGAGGATATGAAGGCAAGAGGAATGGAACCAAGCAGTAAATTAATTCGGTTTGAGAAAATGGTTCCTCCAATTGATATTGCGCGGGATTTATTCTTAGAACCTGATGAAGAAGTATTTTATGTTGTCAGAATTCGAAATGCAGATAAAAAACCCATGGCAATTGAAAGAACTTATATTCCAGTAAAAGTGTACCCAGAATTAGATGAAAAAAAAGTTATGGGCTCACTTTATACAATAATAGAAGCAAAGCATCATCAAAAAATTGGAAATGCGATTCAAGTTATGGAAGCAGCAATTGTTTCTAAAGAGGAAAGTGAATATTTACATTTAAGTAGTTCTGCTGCTGTCTTAATTATTAAGCGTATAAGCTATTTCGTAGATGGTGTTCCATTTGAGTTAGTGCGCAGTGCGTATCGCGCAGATCGATACAAATTTATAAGTGAGATACAAAGGTGATTATATGCATTCTTATTTTAAAGAGGTACAAAACCACTTAGACTTTGTGATAAAACATGAACAGCAAAATATAGAAAAAGTCGCTGAAGTAATAGCGGAAAAGCTTCATAAAGGAGGGATTTTGCAATTATTTGGTTGTGGGCACTCGCATCTTCTGGCTCAGGAGGCATTTTATCGTGCGGGAGGTTTAGTACCAGTGCGTCCAATTACAATTGAACCTTTAATGCTTCATACTGGTGCGTTAACCTCTTCGAAAAATGAAAAAGATGCAACAATTATTCAACAGCACGAAAAAGATTTTGACTTTCAACCGAATGATGTCCTCATAGTCATCTCTACATCCGGGCGAAATAATGCACCGATTGATGCAGCGATATTAGCTAAAAGAGCGGGTATAACAGTAATTTCACTACAATCACTAATGTATCGAGAGCAAAAGACAATGCATAGTAGCGGTAATCGATTAGAGGACGTTGTTGATTTTGTCTTAGATACTCATATACCGGTGGGCGATGGACTGTTAAATTATCAGGGAATGCAATATGGACCTGCTTCAACGGTTATTGGTTCTACAATGTTAAATGCTTTATTGTGTCAAATTATCGAAAAAACAACTAATTATACTAGTGAGTTGCCGGTATTTAAAAGTGCAAATGTAGCAAGTAATCCGGCGCATAACGAATTAATGATTGAAAAATACAAAAGTCGAATTGATTTTAAATAATTTAGTAGGGGGAAATACAAATGAAAAAATCTTACAAAATTACAGCGGCAGAAGGTTTACATGCAAGACCAACAACATTATTAGTGACAGCGGTAACTCCATTTGAATCTGAAGTATCTATGACATACAAAGAAAAAACTGTAAATTTAAAATCAATTATGGGCGTTATGGCTCTTGGGGTTTCACCTGGTTCTGTTGTTGATATTTCAGCGGAAGGTTCGGATGCTGAAGCACTAATTAATAAAGTAACGGAAGTAATCACTTCTAATGGGATTGGTGAAGAATGCTAGAAATTAACGGGATTGCTGTGTCAAATGGCATCGCCGTAGCGAAAGCTTACTGCTTGATAGAACCTGATTTATCTTTTGAAAAAGTAAGGGTTACGGATATTGATGCTGAAAAGGGCAGATTAAAAGAGGCGTATCAAAAAGCAAAATTAGAATTAGAAGAAATTCGTGACATTGCTAAACGAAAATTCGGCGAAGAAAAAGCGGCAATTTTTTCAGCGCACCTATTGCTTTTAGGGGATCCAGAAATGCTTGGCGCAGTTGAAGCGAAAATCGATGATGGATGGAATGCAGAGTTTGCCTTACAAGAAACAGCTACAATGTATATTGAGATGTTTGAAGCAATGGATAATGAATACATGCAAGAACGTGCAGCGGATATTCGTGATGTTTCAACGCGTGTACTATCACATTTGTTAGGGGTTGAGGTTACGGATCTTAGCCGCATTTCGACTGATGTAATCATCGTAGCGGAGGATTTAACACCTTCTTTAACAGCACAATTAGATAAAACTTATGTAAAAGGTTTTATTACGGATATCGGAGGTAGAACTTCACATTCAGCTATTTTAGCGAGAACGATGGAGATTCCTGCTGTGGTAGGTACAAAAACAGCAACGAGAGATATTGTTCAAGGGGCTCCGGTTATTATCGATGGTACGACTGGCAAAGTGATTATGAATGCGACTGAAGATGTGCTAAATGAATACATGGAAAAACAGAAAAAGAGCGAAGAGGAAAGACAATTATTGGACCAATACCGTTCTTTAGAGAGCGTAAGTGCTGATGGTCATCATATTGAAATCGCTGGAAACATCGGGAAACCTGAAGATGTTGACATGATACTTGAAAATGGTGGGGATGGAATCGGTCTATTCCGCACAGAATTCTTGTATATGGACCGTCAGGAATTACCGAATGAAGAAGAGCAATTTACCGCGTATAAAACGGTTCTAGAGAAAATGCAAGGCAAGCCAACTGTTGTTCGTACATTAGATATTGGTGGCGATAAAATCCTGCCTTATTTAAAGCTAGAGCATGAAATGAATCCATTCTTAGGCTACCGTGCAGTTCGTCTATGTTTAGATCAGCAGGACATTTTCCGTACGCAATTACGTGCCCTATTAAGAGCCAGCGTGTACGGTAATTTAAAGGTAATGTTCCCGATGATCGCTACGTTAGACGAGTTCAGAGAAGCAAAAGCCTTGTTAATAGAGGAAAAACAAAAGCTTGTAGCGGAAGGAATTCCTGTATCTGAGTCGATTGAAGTCGGTATGATGGTTGAAATCCCATCAGCAGCAGTTATTGCGGATCTATTTGCGCAAGAGGCAGACTTCCTATCGATAGGAACGAATGATTTAATCCAGTATACATTAGCGGCCGATCGTATGAATGAAAAGATTTCCTATCTATATCAACCCTATCACCCTGCGATTATCAGACTTGTGAAAACAGTTATTGAGGCAGCGCATCAACACGGTAAATGGGTAGGGATGTGTGGGGAAATGGCTGGAGATGAAATCGCTATTCCAATTTTGTTGGCACTTGGATTAGATGAGTTTTCAATGAGTGCGCCATCCATCTTAAATACACGTGCGCAAATTGCCAAATTATCTAAAACGGAATTAGCAGGCCATCTTGATCAACTATTTACATTGACGACGGCTGTTGAAGTAGAGGCATATGTGAAGAAGAATTTATTGAAATAGTACCTAAACTATATTGGTCCAACTCTTAATCCTTGAGTTGTTTCAATACTCAGATTGTGGTGTGGCAATATTAATTAAGTGCGATTGCAACAGGGAAATTTTTCATTCATTATTAGTTCAAAAAATACCGAGAAAAGCGTATTGTGGTATATACCAGTTGGTGATATTCTTATTTCAAGAAAACGTTTTCAATATTGAAGGAGGAAAATTAATTATGAAAAACATTATGTTAGTTTGTGTAGCAGGGATGAGTACAAGTTTACTGGTATCTAAAATGCAAAATGTAGCTCAAGAGCAAAACATCGAGGCAGATATTTTTGCAGTCGCTGAAAGTGAAGTAGATAAAGTTATGGCGAGTAAAGATGTACACGTTTTATTACTTGGACCTCAAGTCCGCTATTTAAAAGGAAATTACGAGAAAAAGTATAAAGAAAAGAATATACCAATTGAAGCAATTAACATGGCAGATTACGGTATGATGAACGGCGAGAATGTTTTAAAACAAGCACTTACGTTAATTGGTTAAGGAGGATATAAAATTATGGAACAAGAAGCATTAATGCAATCAATTATGGGATTAATTTTGCATAGTGGTAACACTAAAAGCGACTGCATGGAAGCTATTCAAATGGCGAAAGCAGGAGACATTAGTGGAGCACGAGAAAAGATGGAAGCAGCTAATCAATCATTAGTAGAAGCACATCATTCTCAGACTGCTTTACTGACACAAGAGGCTAGAGGGGAAAAGATTGAAGTATCCCTTCTACTGATACACGCGCAAGATCATTTAATGAATTCAATCACTTTCCGCGACATGGCGAATGAAATGATTGACTTGTATGAAAGAATTAATAAGTAAATTATTCATGAAAGAATTACAGTAGGATCTGATGTGAAATAAGAGAAGATATCAGATTCTACTGTGAAATATGAGAAAAAATCCTTATTCAAATGTGACTTAAATTTACTACAAAAGGAGAGGGTATGTGATGTTTAAATTTCTGGAAGAAAAGTTTGTGCCTGTTGCCGGAAGAATAGGAAACCAGCGTCACTTAGTCGCAATTCGCGATGGATTTATAGCACTTATGCCATTAACAATTGTTGGTTCATTTGCAGTGCTGGTCAATAACTTACCTATAAAATTTTATCAAAATGCTCTTGATTCGATTTGGGAACATGAAACTTGGACTCAATGGGGCGGAAACATGTGGAACGCAACATTTGGAATCATCTCACTTTTGTTAGCGTTTACAATTGCTTATAATCTAGCGAAAGGTTATGGGAAAGACGGTTTATCTGCAGGGGTAATTGGCCTTGCTTCTTATATGACATTCGGTACTTTTGGTGCAGGTGGTATTTCAGGGTTAACATCTGGAACAGGCGGGATATTCGTTGCAATCATTGTTTCGTTAATAGCTACTGAAATATTTTGTAGACTTGCAGGAAATAGTAAACTTTTGATTAAAATGCCAGATGGTGTTCCGCCAGCAGTTGCTAAGTCATTTGCTGCATTATTACCAGCGATCATTACAATTGGTTCAGTTGCATTAGTTCGTACAATCATTTCTGCAGGTTTCGGTGTTACAGAAATTGTAGAGTCATTCTATGCCTTAATTCAAGAACCATTTATGGGCTTAACAAATTCATGGGCTGCCGGATTATTATTAGCATTTATTACACCATTCTTATGGACGTTAGGTGTACACGGTGCCAATATTGTTGAACCATTCTTACAAACAATTAACCTCCCTGCTATCGAAGCGAACGTAGCTGCGATGGAGGCTGGTAAAACAGCACCATATATTATTAACAAACCATTCCTTGATACTTTTGTAAGCATAGGGGGAGCGGGTGTAACAATTTCTCTTGTAATAGCAATTTTCATATTAGGAAGGAAGAATAAACAATATAGTACAGTAGGTAAAATATCCGCTGCACCAAGTCTTTTCAACATCAATGAACCATTGCTATTCGGTTTACCAGTAGTATTAAATCCAATTTTATTTGTACCATTCATCTTAGCACCAATGGTCAATGTTACAATTGCTTATTTTGCAACAAAAATGGGCTTAGTTCCAGCAGCAACAATTGCAGCACCTTGGACGACACCGCCAATTATTAATGGATTCTTAGTAACACAATCATGGCGGGGCGCTGTACTTAGTATAGTGTTAATTGTTGTAGCGGTATGTATTTACCTACCGTTCATTGCAATGGCTAACCGCGCTGCGAAAGCAAAAGATGCTGAATCACAAGAATAAAGGAATGTCAGTGGAGGTATACAAATGAGAAGATTAGGAATATCAATTTATCCTCAACATAGTACTTTGGAGGAAATGAAAAGTTACATTCAGCTAGCGCATGAAAATGGGTTTGATAGAATATTCACTTGCTTAATGTCAATGAAAAATGATGAAGAAAGAAATAAACTACAACAAATCAATAAATTTGCGAAGCAGCTCGGATTTGATATTTCTGCTGACATCGCACCACAAGTATTTGAAGATCTAGGTCTAACGTATAGAGATATTGCTCAAATTAAACAGCAATATCATCTAGCGGCTTTACGCTTGGACATGGGATTCTCTGGTCAAGAAGAGGCGTTCATGTCACTAAATCCATGTGATTTGAAAGTAGAGTTAAACATTAGTAATGGTACTAAGTATGTGGAAAACATATTGTCCTACCAACCGAACCGAGAGAATATAATTGGTTGTCATAATTTTTACCCAAGACTATATACGGGGATTTCACGTAGTCATTTCTTAAATGCATCTAAATTATTCAAAGACAATCATATTCGTACAGCTGCAATGATTTCTTCTCAGCACGCGAAGTTTGGACCTTGGGAGGAGACCCCACATGGCTTACCAACACTAGAAGAGCATCGCCATCTCCCAATTACTGTACAAGCAAAAGATTTATGGCATACGGGGTTAATCGATGATTTAATTATCGGTAATATGTATGCTTCGGAAGAAGAATTGCAAGCATTAGGCAGATTAAATCGTAATAAGCTAGAGTTAAGGGTTGTAACAACTGAACAAACAAGTGCTTTAGAAAAAAATATTATCTTTGATGAACCGCATTTTAACCGTGGTGATGTATCTGAATACGTCATTCGAAGTACACAATCACGAGTGAAATATAAAAATGAACAATTCCCAGCGCATGATACAAATGATTTGGAGGTTGGGGATGTCACGATTGATAACGATTTGGATGTTCGCTATAAAGGTGAACTTCAAGTAGTACTGAAAGAGATTCCGAATTCTGGTAGTACGAATGTAGTAGCAAAAGTGGTTCCTGAAGAACGATTCTTACTACACCAAATTCAGCCGTGGGAGTCGTTTGGTTTTACAAAGTGATGTGAACGATTTTAAAAAGGGATTGAGTATATGATCGTTTGCTCAATCCCTTTATTTTTTTGATACGATAAAACTAAACGTAAAGGATAAATCAATATTAAAAAAGGGGGTTGATGTAATGTATGTATTAGCAATAGACGGTGGTGGAACAAAGACAACCGCAGTTATTAGTGACGAAAATGGCAATGTCTATGCGAAATTAATAACGAAACGAAGTAATCCTACAGCTATCGGTAAGCAACAATTTGAACATACAATCCGTTCTATTATGCAAGAACTACAATTGCAAAATGAGCAAGCGTTTGAGGCAGTAAAAATTTGTTTTGCTGGTTTGTCAGGCGTAAAAGAAAAAAGTTTTGAAGCGTTTACCGAGGAAATAATGCGAGAGTATCTTGGAAAAGATGTAAAGATAGTCGTGGAGAATGATGCTTTAATTGCACTTTATTCAGGTACGCTTGGACAAGAAGGCATTGTGCAAATCGCTGGCACAGGTGCGATAACGATGGGGTATGATAAGCAACACTCATTTTTGAGAGTTGGTGGTTGGGGCTATTTGTTTGACGATGAGGGTAGTGGCTATGATTTGGGCGTGCAAGCATTAAAGGCTGTGTTCCAGGCTTACGATGGTAGAGCTGCAGAAACGATACTTGCAAGGAATCTATGTCAGCATTTCAACGTAGAAAATGTGCCCCAACTTATTGAATGTGTCTATAATGAAGGACATCCACGAGCAAATATTTCCCCACTTAGTATTTATGTTACACAAGCAGCTCAAGTTGGGGATCCTGTAGCAAATGCTATTTTGGACGAAGCAAGCTCGAAGTTTTTACATGCCATTAACACGTGTTATACAAAATTGACATGGGATGAGGAAGCTGTACCTGTTGTATTAGCAGGTGGTGTATTTTCGAATACTCCATTATTCATTGAAAGGCTCAAGCAATTAGCAATTGCTCAAAAACTCCCTTTTAAATTCCTACCAACTTTAATGGAACCAATCGGTGGTGCAGTGGTAGGTGGTTTAAGAGCGATGGATATAGTGATTGCGGATAATTTTGCAGAAGTATTTCACGAAAGCTACGCACAATTTCAGACGCATATAAAATAGTTATTTCTTAAGTTTAGAAGAACAACTTAAAATAATAAAAATATGAGGTGCAAAAAATGGTCGTTAAGTTAGAAGTAATAAATGAGTTAGATAGTTTGTATAATCGTGCTGTTGAATTGATAACAGAACAATTAAATAATGGAGCAAATACGTTTGGATTGGCGACAGGTGGAACAATGCTGCCGCTTTATGAAAAAATTAGACAAAGTGATTTAGATTTTTCAAATTGTATAAGTGTAAATTTAGATGAATATGTAGGGATTGCACAATCTCATCCTGAGAGCTACAGATCCTTTATGAATACGCAGCTTTTTGATGCAAAACCATTTAAACAATCCTATTTACCAAATGGTGAGGCAAATAATGTGCAAGAAGAAGCACAGAATTATGAAAATTTATTAAAATCCTTAACATTAGATTTTCAACTTTTAGGTATAGGGGAAAATGGACATATTGGCTTCAATGAACCTGGGACAGCTTTTACGAGTGAAACACATGTTGTAAAGCTTACTGAGTCAACAAGAAAAGCGAATGCTAGATTTTTCGATTCTATTGACGAGGTGCCAAAAGAGGCGATTACAATGGGGATTGCTTCTATTTTACGTGCTAAGTGCATTGTTCTTATAGCGGTAGGAGAGAAGAAACGTGCTGCTCTAGAAGCTCTAGTATATGGTGAAGTAACAGAAGATATCCCTGTAACGTGCTTACAACAACATCCGAATGTTATTGTTTTAACAGATTTGGATTTGTCTAAGTGAACAGTTTAGTTTTAGTAAGGTCATTTTGTTCTTCCAACTATTTTTCGTTTATATTTTCACATTAATAAAATCATGACTATCTAGTAAGTTGGGGCATTAATACAATTTTTTGTAGATCGAAATTACGAGAATAAAAGGTTAAATGGAGAAAAAAGGCATGCATAATTTACCTCGATTGCATGTCTTTTTTTATGGTCTTCTTATGTTACAATAGGAACGTCAAAAAAGAGGGGGCGTTCCTATGGAGCAAATTTATCAAATGGAATATCGGGGGTTAAATATATTTGATGAAATTAGTACGGTTGAATTAGCCATTGATGAAGCACAGCAAACATTACATATTTTTGACCCAGGGGAAGTCGTTGTGCCGATTTTTAATTTTGATGTTTCCGCTTATGAGTTATCTGAGAATTTTTATAAAATGGCAGATATTCTTCGCCATAAACATATTTTAATCGCGCAGGATTCCACTGGTGATTTCACATTGAGTAATTGGCTTGTGAAAAACAATGTCTATTTTTATGTCCCTAATAAAAGAATAAGAAAGTATGTAGATGGTTGCATTATGGAAATAGTTGATGTTAAAAAGGAACAGTCGCTGTTTGATTACTACATACAAAGAGTATAAATCTACCATGTCAAACGAGCTCACGTCCAGAAAATGCTATTAATTCACGGAATTGCCTTATTTTTTTCATGAGAACACCACTTCTTTTAGTTTATTGCTATAATTTGAATAATTCCAAAAGATAGAGACATCAGGTCATTTTTTGTTTGGGATATACAGGAATGCTATAGGGGAAAGCAGGAATGGCGTTTTGTAAAAACAAATGGAAACATGGGAGAGTGGAGAGATGGAAATTCAAGTAATACGTGAGCACTTAGATATTGTGAAATTACAAGAAAAAGTAAATAGCATTGTGTTTGATAATATTGATACGTCGGATAATTATAGAAAAGCGATGAGAGATTTAAATCAAATATACACGCAAGTGACTACATTTTATAAAGACTTTATCGATGGGCATGATGGCGAAATACCGCCAGCGAATACGTATTGGTATTTATTTATTGATTGTAGTGCAAAGCTTTGTTATTTCTTAGCAACTGCTACCTATTACGCTTCTAATGAGCTGCAAAAAACACCAGAAAAAGTAGAGAAATTGCTAGAAGCAGCTGCTCGTACTTTACCGAATATAGAGCAAGAAGAAAATGAAGAGTTTTTAACAGCAATTTTATCTCTCCATGCAGAAATTAGCGACGATGAGATCAAAACGACTTTATTACGTGAAGAAGTTTTAAAACAAAAGGGTACAGTGAAACAATGTTTGCAATACTTTAAACAGTTTGTTTATCTTGAAATAGATTAAGTGTCTTTTAAATAAACCATCATGACGGATTGTGTTCATGATGGTTTTATATTATCTATATAAATAGAATGAATTTTCCTATATTTATATAATTTTCAGAGGTGTTTAAACCATTTGCTTCTGCGTATAGTCAAGGGAAGATGGCTGTTATTTTTCATTAAAATTAGATAGGAATAGTCGTCATAAAGATGAAGGAGTGTAAATCACTGAGGGGGCGTCGGTGTGTTTGTAAATAGAATCAATATTAATCTTAAACAATTAGAAGAACCTTTGCTAATAATAAATGATCAGGATGTACTTTTATTTCAGCAACTTATACAACCAGTAGTGGAATTTAAATTAGTAGAATGTCGATTAGCGCTATCATCGAGAAAATCCATTTCATTAGTAAGAGACATTTGGCTATCGCTATATAAAGATAGTGATAAGTTAATTATTAATAGTGAACATGCAATGCTATATCCAATACGTTTAATACTATTTGAATTAGTATTAAAAGGGGATCATTTTAAACGTTTGGCTGATAAATCTCGAGGAGATGAATGTCTGTCCTTGCTTTACGCAATTATTTATATGCAATTTGTAATAAAATGGTTGAAAGAAAAATTCCAAGACAATGAACAGATTTGCGATAGTATGAAGATATTGTTTCCAGCCGAAGAGAATTATAGGGGAGAAGATAATCATTTAACAATATCAAGGGAAAAAACTATTGCACAAGCATTGATTGTGAAATCTATACGTTTAGAAGTACAAAATAATCCGCAAGAGTTTTCAAGTTTATTGTTTCAAACATATAATTTGATTGAGTATTTACATGAAGAAGCAAGCATAAAAAGTGGCGTGAAGACTACTGCTTTGCCATCTATGCGGAACGTTGCAGAAGTTTTAAATACATTTTACGAAAAGCGCTATGTGACTAATAAAATAGAGTAAACAGGATGATTGTAAAAACAGTCAATCCTGTTTTTTTGTTTTTAAAATTTTCTGACACTTAATCTTTTCTCATGTTATATATGTTATCATTATTTATTATTGGTAAGTATTATTTTGGATTAAATAATAATTTGTGTTAGATGATATAACATTGAATTGGAGTGATGCTTGTGGGTGTCTTTAGTTGGTTACCTTTTAAAGAGAGATATCGTTTATGGTGGAATTATCGGTTAAATAAGAGAACTGCTCAAACGAAACAGGAAATGTTCGAAGGTATCGCGAAAACGCGAGTCGATTTATTGCAAAGTTGGACAAGGGATCGATGGTTGTCCTTGGAAAATCGCGTAAAAGTTATTGTACAAACGGAACAGTGTAAATTAGATGCTTTTTTGACAGAATCGAAGGGGAAAAGTAGCTATTTTACAGAGTTATTTTTAGTCAGTGGCGAAGCGGAAGTTTTAGCCTCTAGTTTTTCTTCGCATATCGGTAGGCATTATAGTGTGTTGAATGACCCTATGTATAATAAGGCAATTAACCAAGTTGTACAAACAAAAGAACCTTTATTATACGGGCCATTTATTGATCCCTTAACTGAAAAAATAGGTGCAAAGTCCTCTCGATTTCATGATGCTGTAACATTGTTGTTTTTACAACCAGTTTTAAAGGATGGCAATTTGCAAAGTATATTAGCGGCGCGAGTGCCAAATGATGTTCTTGGTGATTTAATTCAACGTGAGGCAGGTCATGTTTTTCCGAAATCAGGAGATAATTATTTATTTATGGCAAAATCAATTTTTGACCCTTCAATTGAGCAAGGCGTTGCGCTTTCTCGTAGTCGATTTGAGGATAGCACATTTGCGCTCGGTGATAACCTGAAAACAGGAATTGAGACGAAACAGTGGGGAGTAGTTAAAGTATCTCGTCACACAGAGTTTGAGCTCACTTTTTTAAATCCTGCAACAAAAAAATTACATTCAGGCATCTCAAGAACAATTGTTAAGGGTCATAATGTGTATGTGAACTTCCCAGGTTATGCAGATTACCGTCATATACCAGTCGTTGGAAGTGGTGTCCTTTTTCAATTACCGCATTCACCAGATCGGTGGGGTATGATGTGTGAGGCTGATTTAGATGAAGTGTATAATGAACGCTCGATTAGCTTTAAGTTAGCAAGTAGTTTTTTAGCTCTTATGATGATGAATATTTTATTGTTCCAACTGTTATCAGCGCTCTATTTACCGAATTTTCTTATACTCTGCATTAATGTTGTTTACGGAGCAGCAGGAGCATGGTACTTCTTAAAACGTCGGTTAGCACCAATTACACTCCAACTAGAAAATATGACGAAAATGGTCCAGAGAATTGCAGAAGGTGCGGGCGACTTAACAATACGTACACCACAGGACATGCTTACGCGTGATGAAACTGGGGATATGGGGCGTGCCTTAAATAATTTTGTAGATAGTCAAGGTAGTTTATTAGCGAAGGTACAGAGTTCATCTATTGATGTTGAGGTTACGAACCGCGTATTACGTGAGCGTACAATACAGGTAGAAGAAGATTCGACGCTCGTATTAGTACAAATGAAGGAGATGCATACGGCTATTCAGCAACAGCTATATGATGTACAGCAGGCGATGGCGCAAATTGAAGAAATTCAAGAGAAAATGCTTGCGATGGAAGCTGGTTCGGCAGACCAACTACATGTGGCGCAGCAACAAATAGCTGGCATCAATACTAACATGACAAGGATAGTTGGGAAAGTCCAAGATACATTACAACTTACCTCAACGTTTCAACATGCTTCTGATAGTATTGGAAGTGTTGTGTTATCCATCAATGCCATTGCTGAGCAAACAAATTTGTTAGCTTTAAATGCATCGATTGAAGCGGCAAGAGCAGGAGAGCATGGTAAGGATTTTGCAGTTGTAGCCGATGAAATTCGGAAATTATCTACTCAAACAAAAAAAGCAACTGAGGGAATTCAAACAACTTTACAGTTAATTGAGAATAGCTCTGCACGCATTCAACAATCCATAGGGGTAAGTAGTTCGGAAGTGGAGCAAGGTGCAAGTTTTATTCGGGATGTTCATGCGGTCCTTATGAAGATGTCAAATAATGCTTCGCAAAATTATGAGACGGAGCAAATGAAAGATATTATTCAAAGTATTGCCGCAAGCAGTGAGCAAAACGTACGCGTCGTGAACATTGTTTCGCAGTCAACAGAGGAAATGATAGCACAAATTCAGCGTGCACGTTTTGACACGGAGCGCGCTTCACTAGTGATTGGCACACTAGCACATGCTGTATCAAAATTTTAAGTGAAATAGTATACGATTATACGCCCTTGGCAGATAAATAATTACAACAATAATTTTTTATAAACGTTTATATTCCAGGGGGAGAGCCTTGAGCGCCTAAGAGTCCTCGCCTTCCACTCCGCTCCCAAGAGAAAGAACGTATGCTTTTACTTTAGGTAACTTCTCTAAGTACGATTTATTCATGCGATTTCTATGGACAATATACTTTTATTGTTATTTTTTCGTTTGTGTATGAAAGGCTTTTAACTTTTCGTAAATGCCTGCCATGCGTTTTTCTTCGCCAGCGATGACGGGTTTATAAAATTCTGTTCCTATTAATGAGTCGGGTAAATATTGCTGGTCCACCCAGCCACCGAATGTACCAATCGGCGTATTGTGTGGATATTTGTAGCCGACGTGACCTAATTCCTTAGCGCCAGAATAATGGGCATCTCGTAAATGAAGTGGAATATCGCCTGTTTTCCCTTCATGAATGCTTGCAATTGCAGCATCGATGGCCAGAATAGCTGAGTTTGACTTAGACGCAAGGCACATTTCAATGACTGCGCTTGCGAGAGGAATACGTGCTTCTGGTAAGCCGAGTCGTTCAGCTGCTTGTACTGCCGCGAGCATATGCGGACCGACTTCGGGATTGGCGAGACCAACGTCCTCATAGGCCATTACTAGTAAACGGCGACTGACTGCGACTAAGTCACCTATTTCAAGTAAATGTGCTAAATAGAATAGGGCTGCATTTGTATCACTACCACGTACTGATTTTTGCAGTGCTGACAATAAGTTATAGAAATGAGAGCCGTTTTTATCACCGTATACACCAATGCGACCGATTAGGTGTTCAATGACATGATCAGCTGCAATAGTTTGTCCATTGACTTCGTCGCTTGCATAGTAAATGGATTCGAGTAACGTAAGTGCCTTTCGAGCATCGCCGTTTGCAGCGTTAGCAATGCGAGCGATTTGCTCATCTGTGAGTGCAAAATTGTATTTACCGAGTCCTCGCTTTTCATCGGCTAATGCCTTTTCGATAAGTTCCACTAAATTAGCTGTTGTTAGTCGTGTTAGTTGATGAATTTCTCCACAACGTGAACGAATCGCGGGATTGACATCATGATATGGGTTTTCAGTTGTTGCACCAATCAGTACTATCGAGCCATTTTCGACGTGTGGTAAAAGAGTATCTTGTTGTAGTTTGTTAAAACGGTGGATTTCATCTAAAAAAAGAATGACTTTTCCAACGATTCTTGCTTCTTGTACAATATCTTCGACGTCTTTTTTGCCAGCTCGAGTGGCGTTTAGCGAGAAAAATGGGAGTTTTGAGCTTCCTGCAATGGCATTGGCAATCGATGTTTTCCCGATTCCAGGCTCGCCAAATAAAAGCATAGATGGTACATGACCGTTTTGAATCATTTTATAAAGTGCTGTTTCGCGGCCGATGAAATCTTGTTGACCCACGATTTCATCAAGAGTGCGCGGACGCATACGATAAGCAAGTGGTTCGTTATGCAAAAGAAATCCTCCTTTCGTACATTTGTTCTAATTGGTATTATATCATATACTTAGAGGAGTATTTCCGAGTTCTACGAGAGGATATTATGATATACTGTTTTTAGTATTTTGACTAGACTAATTGAGGGTGATAAAATGAAAATTTCTACAAAGGGCCGTTATGGGCTGACGATAATGATTGAATTGGCAAAACATTATGGTGAGGGACCAATTCCACTGCGTAAAATAGCAGCAGAAAAAGAACTTTCGGAAGCATATTTAGAGCAATTAGTATCGCCATTACGCAATTCTGGTTTAGTGAAAAGCGTCCGCGGTGCATATGGTGGATATATGTTGGCGAATCCACCAAGTGAAATTTCAGCTGCGAATGTCATCAGTGTGCTAGAAGGTCCGATTCAACCCGTAGAAGGAATCGAAAATGAGGAAGCACCTCAACGTGAATTGTGGTTACGTATTCGCGATGCCGTAAAAAATGTTTTAGACACGACAACAATAGAAGATCTTGCGCAATATACAGAAGAAAATGCAACTGACGGTTATATGTTCTACATTTAAGTAGATTAAGTTGTATTTGATTTTTAAAGGAGCAATAAAAATGAGTTCATTTATATATCTTGATCATGCTGCGACTTCACCGATGAATGATAAGGTGATTGATACGATGACGGTCGCGATGCGTGAAATATACGGCAATGCGTCGAGTGTTCACGGGGCAGGTCGAGAAGCACGTAAGTATATAGACGATGCACGCGATTTATTAGCACAATCGATAGGTGCAAAAGCTGGTGAAATTATTTTAACAAGTGGTGGCACTGAGGCTGATAATACAGCTATTTTTGGTACGGCATATGCACTTGCAGCTGAAGGCAAACATATCATTACAACACAAATCGAGCATCACGCAGTGTTACATTGCTGTGAAAAACTTGAACGAGAAGGCTTTGATGTCACATATTTACCAGTGGATGTTAAAGGTCGGGTTTCGGTTGAAGCGGTAAAAAATGCACTTCGTGATGATACGATTTTAGTATCAATTATGTCTGGCAACAATGAGGTAGGTACGATTCAACCAATTGCTGAAATTGGAGAAGTTTTACGTGCTCATAAAGCGACGTTCCATACTGATGCTGTACAAGCATATGGTGTGGAAAATATTGATGTAGCAAATTTGCAAGTTGATTTATTAAGTGTGTCAGCACATAAGATAAATGGTCCAAAAGGCATTGGCTTCTTGTATCAGAAGGTAGGTACTCCTTTAGCAAGTTATGCATATGGTGGTGCTCAAGAGAAAAAACGTCGTGCAGGAACTGAAAATGTACCTGCTGTACTTGGTTTTGCAACTGCGGTGAATAATGCAAGTGAGTTGCGTGAAGAAAAGCGAGCATTGTACAATCGCTTTAAGCAAATTATGCTTGACGTTTTTACACAAAATGCACTTACTTTTCATGTGAATGGTGATACACAAAACATGCTACCACATGTATTTAATGTTAGCTTTGCTGGGATGGAAGTCGAATCGTTTTTAGTAAATCTTGATATGGCGGGAGTTTGTGCCTCAAGTGGCTCAGCATGTACAGCAGGTTCGATTGATCCCTCACATGTTTTAGTGGCAATGTTTGGGCAAGGAGCAGAAGAATTACGTAATTCGATCCGCTTTAGCTTCGGTCAAGGCTTAACGGAAGAAGATGTACGATTAGCTGCAGAAAAAACAGCAGCTATTGTGAAAAGACTGGTGAATTAATAAAAGAAAAGGTGACCTTAATGAAAGAAACAAGAGACCCTTCGCAAATACGTGTCGTTGTCGGCATGTCAGGTGGGGTAGATTCTTCGGTTGCTGCATACCTGTTAAAACAACAAGGCTATGAAGTAATCGGGATTTTTATGAAAAACTGGGATGATACAGACGAAAACGGAGTTTGTACGGCTACAGAAGACTATGATGATGTGATTAAAGTATGTAACCAAATCGGTATCCCATACTATGCGGTTAATTTTGAAAAGCAATACTGGGATAAAGTTTTCACATACTTTTTAGAAGAATATAAAGCAGGACGTACACCAAATCCAGACGTTATGTGTAATAAGGAAATTAAGTTTAAGGCTTTCCTAGAACATGCGATGAGTCTTGGTGCAGACTATCTAGCAACAGGTCACTATGCACGTATTGACCGTAGTGGTGATGATGAAGTATTGATGCTTCGAGGTGTCGATGAAAATAAAGACCAAACATATTTCCTCAATCAATTATCACAGGAACAACTAAAACATGTGATGTTCCCAATCGGTGATATTGAGAAAAAAGAAGTACGTAAAATTGCTGAAGAAGCTGGGCTTGCGACAGCGAAGAAGAAAGATTCGACAGGAATTTGCTTCATTGGTGAACGTAACTTCAAAGAGTTCCTAAGTCAATACTTACCAGCGCAACCCGGCAAAATGGAAACAATGGACGGGGTAGTGATGGGACAACATGACGGGCTAATGTATTACACGCTTGGTCAACGTCACGGACTTGGTATTGGTGGAGACGGTGAGCCTTGGTTTGTGCTTGGAAAAGACTTAGCACGTAATGTACTACTTGTTGGTCAAGGCTTCCACAATGATGCAGTATACTCTACGTCACTAACTGCTGTGAAAATGAGCTATACTTCGACAAAAAAATTGCCCGGGAAATTTTCGTGTACAGCGAAATTCCGCTACCGTCAAACGGACACACCAGTTGAGGTGGAAATTTTAGAGGATGGCCGTACGCATATTACATTTGCTGAGCCAGTACGTGCAATTACACCTGGACAAGCAGTCGTTTTATATGACGGTGAAGTGTGTTTAGGTGGCGGCACTATTGATGAAGTTTTCAAAAATAACGAAAAATTAACGTATGTAGGATGAATTTGTGATGAGACTGCTTAGGCAGTCTTTCGCTACGTAGAGGTGAGAAATATGGATTTTAATGAACAAGGTATTTTGGCTTTTCAAGAAAAACGCTATGAGGATGCGGCACAATTTTTTACACAAGCTATTGAAGCAGAGCCAGAAAATGCGATTGGTTACGTGAACTTTGGTAATCTATTAGCGGTATTAGAAGATACGGAACGTGCAGAGCGTTTCTTCCAAAAGGCGATTACGGTTGATGAAACAGCAGCAACTGCGTACTATGGTTTAGCGAATTTATATTACAATGTTGAGCGTTACGCAGAAGCGGTAAAGTTGTATGAATTGGCAGTTCAGCACAAAATTGAAGGTGCAGATGTTTATTATATGATGGGCAAATGCTTTGAAAAGCTAGAAAATCCAAAGCTTGCTTTACCATATTTACAACGTGCTGCAGAATTAGCACCAGAAGATATGCAAATTCGTTTAGCTTATGCAATCGTACTATGTGCGCTAGAAATGTTCGATGAAGGGAAAAAGGAATTAGACTTCATCATTGAGCAGGATTGGAATAATGCAGATGCACATTATAATTTAGGTGTATTATTTGCGGTGTCTACCGAAAATACAGAAGATGCAATGTATCACTTAAAGCAAGCATTTACATTACAACCTGAATACGATCAAGCGCGTTACATTTACGATATGATCGCACAACGTTTTAACTAAAGAAAAAAACTCGTCAAGCTACTGAAGTTGACGAGTTTTTTTTGCGTATTTTTTTATATACTCAACAATAAAGGCAACAATCGCAGGGATAAGGCCTGTAAACGAAATTAAAATTAGGGATATAAATAGATTGTCTGCTACTACCGGAATATTTCCAAGTGCTAAACCTGTAAATAGCCAAACGACTGTCCAAATAAGTGCTCCGATACAATTATTTATCACAAAGTCTCGGAATTTATAAGAAGTGAAGCCGCTGACTAATGGTACAGTTGTACGCATTAGAGGTACAAAGCGAGAGAATGTGATAGCGATTTTACCATAGCTTTCTAAAAAATTTGTGGCTTTCGTTATCGTCTTTTCTGGAATGTATTTCAATAATGAAAATCGTCCAGAATTTGTTTTTGCTCGTCTTATCATCACACCGATTGTATAATTTTGTGCATCGCCAATCACCGTGGCTAAGAAAAATATTAAAAAGAGTACCCAAACATTTAAATGGCCGATAGCAGCAATCGTACCGCTGGCAAAGACCGTAGAGTCTCCAGGTAAAAATGTTAATACGACAAAGGCAGTTTTCGCATAAACAATAAAAAACAAAACAATATACATCACAAGGCCATATTGTTCAATATATCGATACAATTCGGTATCGATTGATTTTAAAAAGGTGAAGGCTTCTTGCATAGTTGGGGGAAATTCCTTTCTGGTCTACTTTTTTAATGAGTAATACTACTTAGTGCGTACTAAATATTTTGCTAAGTCGACTATAGGTGTTTCACCGAAAGATGAAGGCTCCGTTTCATGTTCTTTTAAAATATTTATTTCTTTATTAAGTCTTTCCATTTTACGATCTAGTTCTGCTGCTTGAAGGGCAGCGTCTTTTAATTCATTGCGGATATAATCGGGCACATCTTTATTATACTTATAGTAAATTTTATGCTCTAAGCTTGCCCAAAAGTCCATAGCAATCGTTCGGATTTGAACTTCTGTATAAATTTTGTCCATGCGATCTGACATATAGATAGGAATTTTGATGATAAGATGTAAACTTTGATAACCGTTTTCTTTCGGTTCAGCGATATAGTCCTTTACTTCTACAACTTCAATATCACATTGATTGTGGAGCATTTCACTTACTTTATAAATATCTTCTACGAATGAACATGTTATACGCACGCCTGCAATATCACGTATGTTTTCACGAATAGCTTCGATTGTGGGCGGAAGGTTCTTTTTCTGTACTTTTTGTAAAATGCTCTTTGCTGATTTAACACGTGTGGAAACGTGCTCTATCGGATTGTAGTCGTGAATCATTTTGAATTCTTCTTTTAAAATATTTATTTTTGTCTCAACTTCACTCAATGCAAATTTATAAGCTAAAAAGAAACGTTTTATATCGGTATGAAATGATTTAAAGGTAGTTAGTTCAGTTTCACTTTTCATATGTCCTAGTATCCTTTCTGCTACATATAGTCATACTTCAGTTAAGAATATCAAAAATCTTCCTGAAATAAAAATAACCACTCCATAAAAAAACCTATTCCTCTAAATAGAAGAATAGGTTTTCTCTTACGCAATGATTTCGGCGTTTAAGTTGTAACGTTTATTAAATTCATCGACAAACACTTTTAAATCTATATATGTACCGATATAGGGCTCAGTTTCTTGGTCGCGTAATAAGCCACAAGTTGCTTTTAGAGATTTCGAGAATTCTAGTAACATTTGCTCGTTATCTAGTTGTATTTGGAGTGATAGTGAGTCGTCTAGTGTATTCACTTTAAAATATTTACCGTCAATAATGCGTTCTAAATTTGTTTCTTGAAATGGGAAAACGTAATCTTTGTATATTAATTTCACTTTACTTCATCCTTTGTACAATATTTTACAACATCTGAATAACTTAAATCACCACCGAAAATAGAAAGCGCGCTACCGATCGTGACGTGGAGTTTACCAGCTGTTATTTTCTTGAATTTCTCTAAATCTGTAAGGGAACGTACACCGCCTGCATAAGTCGTTGGAATCGTTGTCCACTCTGCTAAATCACGTACTAACGTTTCTTGCATGCCACCTTTTTTACCTTCGACGTCTACGGCATGGATAAGTAGTTCATCACAAAAACGTTCGATATAGGCAATTGATTCAGCGTTTACTTCAAAATCACTGAATTTTGTCCATTTATCTGTTACGACAAACCATTTCCCGTCACGCATACGACAGCTTAAATCGATTACAAGATGCTTTTTACCGACTGCTGTTACCAGTTTCTCGAGGCGCTCGGTATCTAGAATACCATCATGGAAAATGTACGAAGTTACGATCACGTGTGACGCCCCAGCATCAATATATTTTTTTGCATTATCTGCGGTAATGCCACCACCTACCTGTAAACCTCCAGGGTATGTACTTAAAGCAGAAAGTGCTACTTCTTCGTTTCCACTACCTAGCATGATGACGTGACCACCTGTTAATTTATCTTGGGCAAACATTTTTGCATAATAGCTAGAGTCATATTCAGAAATGAAATTTTCAATAATTTTTTGATCAGTATGGCCAAGTGTACTTCCGACAATCTGTTTTACTTTGCCATCGTGTAAGTCGATGCAAGGTCTAAATTCCAATTATTTCACGATCCTTCCTATGTTCAAGCGCCGTAGTCTTTATCATAACATGTTAAAGTTATAAATTGCTAAGTATTGTTAATTGTCAAAATAATGTTAAATAATTTGATGTATTTCCATTGTTAATCGAATTTTTATGGCATGCTGTGGTAAAATAAAAAGATTGATGATGAATGAGAAAGGACGAACCGATGATGACAGAAAATCTAGATTTATTTGAGCTGAACAAGCTTTTTATACTCGGCCGTCCCATCGTGTCAATTTTTCATAATACACAAAATATGTATTCAATTGTACGCGTGAAAATTCAAGAGACAAATTTACAATATGAAGATAAAGAGATTATTATTGTAGGATATTTCCCGCCATTGCAAATGGATGAGCAGTATCGCTTTACTGGCGTACTTAAGCAACATCCGAAATATGGCGTGCAGTTTCAAATTGAAACGTTTTCTAAGGAAGTACCAGCCACAGAGCAGGGCATCGTGCACTATTTATCGAGTGATTTATTTGTTGGGATTGGCAAGAAAACGGCTGAAACGATTGTTGAAAAGCTTGGTGCAAATGCACTTCGTCTAATTTTAGAAGACCCAAGTGCGCTGGATGTTGTGCCGCGTTTATCGACAGAAAAAAAAGAAGTAATTCGTAATACGATTGAACAAAATTTAGGGCTAGAACGTGTAATGATTCAACTAAATGAATGGGGTTTTGGTCCGCAGCTAGGCATGAAGATTTACCAAATGTATCGTACAGAAGCGATTCAACTATTAACGGAAAACCCGTATCGACTGATTGAAGATATTGAAGGAGTCGGTTTTTTCCGTGCGGATGAGCTAGGTGCAAAGCTTGGAATTACTGGTAATCACCCTGACCGCATAAAAGCAGCTGTCTTTCATGTTTTAAATACGGCTGCTTTATCGGATGGACATGTATATTTGGATGCGGAGCATGTGTTGCCTCAAGTGAAGGCCATGCTGGAACAAAGCCAAAGAGAGGATATTCCATTTGAGGTGATTTCAAAGGCCTGTATTGAGATGCGTGAAGAAAGTAAAATTTGTGGTGAGGAAACACGATTGTATTTGCCTTCCCTCTACTTTTCAGAGGTAGGCATTGCCTCTAAAATTTTGGGCTTGATTGAGCGCAATGAAAAAGCGACACATTTTAGTAAAGATGAGATTCGTAAGGCCATTGGTGAGACAGAAGAATTTTTAAAAGTCACATACGCAGAAACGCAAGCACGTGCGATTGAGCAAGCACTCAATTCAGCTGTCATGATTTTAACAGGAGGACCAGGAACAGGGAAAACGACAGTTGTACGCGGAGTCGTTGAAGTGTATGCAAAATTACACGGATTGTCACTCAACCCAAAAGAATATGCGCAAAAAGAAGAGCCATTCCCAATTATTTTATGTGCCCCGACTGGACGGGCAGCTAAACGTTTAGCAGAATCAACAGAGCTTCCTGCGATGACGATTCACCGTTTACTAGGCTTTACAGGGCAGGAAAAGGAAGAAGAAACCGAGCGCGAAGTAACTGGAAAACTCATAATTGTTGATGAAATGTCTATGGTCGATACGTGGCTTGCCCACCAATTATTAAAATCATTGCACGAAGATGTACAAGTAGTATTCGTGGGTGACCAAGATCAATTGCCTCCAGTTGGACCAGGACAAGTATTAAAAGATTTACTGGCCTCTAAACAAATTCCGACAGTTGAACTGACAGATGTATATCGACAGGCGGAAGGTTCCACAATAATAGAACTGGCCCACCAAATCAAACGTGGAACAATTCCACAAAACCTAACAGCAAAAACATCTGATCGTTCGTTTATTAAAGCATCCTCTGAGCAAGTAGCGAGTGTTGTGACACAGGTTGTGCAAAGTGCTGTAGCGAAGGGACAAGAAATTCGTAATATTCAAGTGCTTGCACCGATGTACAAAGGACCGGCTGGGATTGATAATTTAAATAAGATGATACAAGAGCTCGTAAATCCAAATGATACAGGAACGAGAAAAGAGCTGGTTTTCGGCGACGTAATCTACCGCATTAAAGATAAGGTTTTGCAGCTCGTCAACCAGCCGGAGAGCAATGTGTTTAACGGTGATATGGGTGAAGTCATTAGTATTATTAAGGCAAAGGAAACGGTTGAAAAACAAGATTTACTCGTAGTGTCATTTGATGGTATTGAAGTTACGTATCAACGTAGTGACTTAAATCAGATAACACTTGCTTACTGCTGTTCCATTCATAAGTCGCAGGGTTCTGAATTCCCAACTGTGATTATGCCAGTTGTACGAGGCTACTCCAAAATGCTAAGGCGCAATTTACTATATACAGGTATTACGCGTGCAAAAAATTTCTTGATTTTATGTGGTGAGCCTGAGGTGTTAGCAAATGGTTTACAGCGTGCGGATGATTTGCAACGTTTTACATCACTTCGTGCACGTTTAAATCCGATGGATATACCTGAGGATGTTTTGGAAGTGGTGGATACACAATCAGTTGTTGAAATAATCCATGAAGAAGAAAGTGTGCTGAATCTGCATCTAACTGTAGAGACCATGCCACATATTCATCCGATGATTGGGATGGATGGAGTTTCTCCCTATGATTTTATGGACGAAACAAAATGAAATTGTTTTTTTTAAGTAGGTAGTTCATCATCGTGACTAGAAAAGAATACTGTATTCTTTTCTTGATGAAATTGAAGATTCTATATGCTGCAACTTAGCAATCTAGAGTTTTGGTGATGAACTATTCATGTTATAATTTGGAAATTAATAGTATGAGGTGAATAAAAGTGAGATTGAAGTGTATTGCATTAGTATTGGTGTTCTTAACGTTGTTACCATTTACGTTAAAAGCACAGGCTAGTGGCACGGTTATACAAACCAACGAGGAGACAGTGGTTTATGATAATCGCTCGGGTTCACTTATCCAAGTCGGAACCCTATCTGCGGGACAAACTTTTGTTGTGAAAAAAGATTATGGTGCCAATTGGTGGCAAATACGTTGGGGTAATTTTGATGCCTTTGTGAATAAGCGTTACACAACTATCGTATCTGCAAAGACGTATAAAAATGATATAAAATTGGCGGTCAACGTAACTAATCACATTACGGCAACTGGCGTAACGCCGATTTTCGACAATACGGGAAGTAAGCTTGTTCAATTTGCAACATTGTCAGAAGGAGTGAAGTACCCGATATATAGTAAAAGTGGCGACTGGTATGGAATTGCTGTAAACAGTCGATTAGGGTTTGTACATAAAAATTTTGTAGAGGAGGAGAAGAATGAGGATACAACGGATAGGCCAACAGCACCGCCTGTACAAAATAAACCAACTACTCCACCTGTACAGAGTAGCCCTAATGGCTTTATAGAGGCAAAGGAAAACGCTGAACTATATGATTTCCGTCGTGAAAATAAGGCTATGGTAATTGCTACTCTGTTAAAGGGGCAACAACTGCAGGTCGAAAATGCGGAAGACCCTACGTATGTTAAAGTTAGCTGGGGAAAAACGTTCGTAAATATTGAAAAATCAAAAGTGAAGTTTGTAAATACGCCTTCTTATAAAAATGTAGGTAAAGATAGTGCGGTCAAAAACGAATACTTCATCCCTATTTCTGGGAATATTGAAATTTATGATAATTCAGCAGGGAAGTTAATTCCGTTTGCGAAGCTTGATCTGAATCGTCGTTATCCGATTTTGCGTAAGGATGGCAGTTGGTATGTTACGACAATTGGCGGTCGAGAAGGCTATATTCATAGCTCGAAAATTGCGTTGGATCGTGGTGTACCTGTATTAATGTACCATCATTTATTGAAAAAGCATGAGTTGGGTCGATTCACAAATGTAAGTACAACGATGACCGACGTACAATTTGCAAATGAGATGCAATATTTAAAAAGTAAAAAATATGAAACTGTAAGTATTTATGAATTACAGCAATTTATGCGTAATGAAATTACATTACCAGCGTATTCTATTGTTCTTACATTTGATGATGGCTTATTATCAACACGTGAGTATGCATATCCAATTTTGAAAAAACATGGCTTCCAGGCGACACAGTTTCTAATTACGTATCGTAATGAGTATTCGCCAGAAGAGCAACGGTTCGACTATACTGATTTACAGTCACTTTCAATACAAGATATAAACAATATGCGTGATGTATTTTCGTACGAATCACACACATATAATTTGCATGATATAATTGGGCGAACAGGGAAAATGCTATTAGTTCCTTATGGTGAAGTGGTGCAGGACTTAAAGAGAAGTTTAGCGATTATTCCAGAAGCAAAAGCACTTGCTTATCCATTTGGACAATATAATACCAATATCATTTATGCAGCCAGAGAAGCGGGCTTTACGATGGCCTTTTCAACAAAGCTTGGCTACAATAATCCGTTTGACGATATTTATCAAATTAAGCGATTATCCAGTGATCAGAAAACAACCTTTGCTCAATACCAAAAAATGGTTTCGCCTTACGCGCAATAACGAAAATCCATTCCGTCACGATGACTGGAATGGATTTTTTTGGTTTGGAGCTCGTCTATGGGTGGAACGAATTTTTACGGGAGGTCATATATTAATTGAGAATTAAATAAACGGTAAAGTTTGGGAGGTGTGTATATGCCAGCAATAACAGGAAAGCAGTATATTGAACGTATTGATGCCTTAAAGACCTATATTTCATTAGATGGGGAAGTTATAAAAGGAAAAGTGTCGGATCATCCTGCGTTTAAAGGAGTTGTGCAAAGTCAGGCAATGCTTTTTGATTTACAACATGGTGATACACAGCAAGGCATGATGACGTATTTGTCGCCAACGAGCGGTGAACAAGTTGGCATGTCATTTTTACAACCATTGACGAAGGAAGATTTAGTGAAAAGAAGACATGCTGCACGCGAATGGGCATTGTCGACGCATGGTTTCATGGGGCGAAGCCCAGATTATATGAACACAACATTGATGGCACTTGCGTCAGCAGCTGAATTTTTGAAAGGTAAGCCTAATTGTTTTCCAGAGCATTTACTTAATTTCTATGAACATGCACGAGAAAATGATCTAACGATGACACATACGTTTATAGAGCCACAAGTAAATCGGCACAAGCTTTACTATGAAGATGAGGAAAAGACGATTGCGGCAAAAATAGTAGGTAAAACGAGTAAGGGATTAGTTATTAAAGGGGCGAGATTGCTTGCCACACAAGGTGGGATTACCGATGAATTGCTTGTAATATCGACAAATGGCTATGATGAAGGAAAAGGTTTTGCCTTCTCGATTCCAAGTGATACAGAAGGTTTAAAATTTCTTTGTAGGCAATCTTTTGTTGGTGGACCATCGACATTTGACCATCCATTAAGCGCTCGTTTTGAAGAAATGGATGCAATTGTTGTGTTTGATGATGTAGTTGTACCGTGGGAGCGGGTGTTTTACTACGAAAATTTAGAAGTGGCTAATCAGTTTATGAATATAAGTGGCTTCCAATCGTTTTCACTACACCAAGTATTGTCCCGCCAAATTGCTAAGACAGAGTTCGTTTTAGGTGTTGTGCAATCGATTGTTGATACCATTAACATTGGAGAATATCTGCATGTTCAGCAAAAGGTTGTTGAAGTGATTGTGGCTTTAGAAACCATGAAAGCACTACTCTTAAAATCAGAGGAAGAGGCGAAGAGAGATAATTTCGGATATTTGAGACCTGATCATCCAACGCTTCAAGTAGCCATTCAAATTTTCCCGAAAGTGTATCCGACTTTTACAGAAATTATTCAACTACTCGGTGCGAGTGGTTTAATGTCGATTCCAACTGAGAAGGCTTTTCAAGAAGATGAAGGTGATCTCGAACAGTACTTACAGTCGGCTCGTGACGGCGGCGAGGAGCGGGTGAAAAAGTTCAGGCTCGCTTGGGATTTAACGATGAGCAGCTTCGGTACACGGCAAACATTGTATGAACGATATTTCTTCGGTGACCCGGTGCGTTTATCGAGTATCCTATATCAATCTTATAGCAGAGAGCATCTTGTGAAGCGAGTGGAGGATTTTTTGCGATAGTCCTAATGAGTTCCGTTGTTAATAAATACGAGGAATAACTTGTAAAATCGTGTATTTTTGCAAGTTATTTTTTGTATTTTGTAACGAATCATCTTTAGCGTAGTCTTATATATGTGAGAAGCTAGATATGCGACAGATTTTGAGCATATACACAGTCTATATTTTCGAGAACAGAAACTAGTAAGAAAGAAGTGATAAAAAGCAAGAGAAATCAATATCAATTTCTCCTGCTCATTTTACTTTTATAGCGTAAACGTACGTACTTCTGCTTGTAATTCTTCTGCGTATTTCTCTAGAGCTTCAGCAGTCGCAGCGATTTCTTGCATAGCAGATGCTTGTTTAACCGTTGCATTTGCCATTGCTTCTACTTCATCTTTTGAAGCAAGTGAAATGTCTTCCACCACTTTCATATCTTCCACTACTTGATGGCTATTCGCAGAAATCATTTTTGATTTTTGTAATACGTCTTGGAGCTGGTCGGTAATTTCTTCAATGAATGTTTTCATTTCATGAAAATTCTCTTCTGTTTGTGTGAACATCTGTAATCCTTTTGAAACTTCACTATGGCTTGTACTCATGGATGTTGCTAGTTTTGACGCCTCACGTTGAATTGCCGTAATGATTTGACGAACTTGTGAAGAGGATTGGTTCGTTTGTTCGGCTAGCTTACGAACTTCATCTGCTACGACTGCGAAGCCTTTTCCATGTTCACCCGCACGTGCCGCTTCGATAGCTGCATTTAGTGCAAGTAAATTCGTTTGTTCAGAAATAGATGTAATAACTGTTAAAATTTCATCGATTTCGTTGACATACGTATTCACCGTTGTGATGTCCTCTGATAATTCGTTAATTTTACCCTCAATCGTTTGCATTTGTAGCTGGGTGGACGCTACGACATTTTGACCGATATCGGCTGTTGCTTCCGCTTTTTCAGCTTTTTGCGTTAAAGCATTTGTATTTTCGTAAATTTGATGAATGTCATCAGAAACTTGTTCCAGTGTATCAAAGCTTGCCACTAATTTGGCAGTTTGCTTGTCGATGCCTTCTGAAACAGTGATGGCAGCCTGTGATACTCGCTCTGTAGCACGTGAGTTTTCATCTGTGATTGCACTTAATTCCTCCGAGGAAGCAAGTAGTGAAGTTGATTTTTCATGAATATGCGATAGTACATTACGCAGTGAATCGCTCATTTTTTGAAAGGCTTTTCCGAGAACGCCGATTTCATCTTTTTTCTTACTTTCCACTTTCGCACGTAAATCACCTGCACTCATTGTTGTAGCTGCGTTAATCATAGAGCCTAGTGAGCGTGTAATTGCGCGGATTATTACATATAAAATTACTCCAAATAATGTTATAGAAATGCATACAACAATTAATGTGGAAATGAAAATAGGTTTTGTCGCATTAACTACTTCACTTTCTGTCATCGCTCCACCGATTTGCCAGCCCGTTAAGATATTTTTTTGCACGAACATTTGCTTATCTTCATTATCTAATGTGTAGCTAATAAAGTCGCTTTCGTCTTCCAGCATAGCTTGTGCCCAAGGTTGTTCAGAAATATCTGCACCAACTTCAAAAGTTGGGTGTGAAATAATTGATTGATTACGACTTATTAAAAATGCATAGCCTTCATTTCCAATATGTATTGTACCAATTAAATTTGCTAGCTCTTCCATTTTAAGATTGACGGCAAAAACACCGTCTGCATTGTCGATTTTTTTAGAAATTGTCACAACCCAGTCACCTGTTGAAGCGGATTGGTGTGGATCAGAAATAACAACCTCTCCATTGGCCTCAATAGCTTGCATGTACCATTCGCGTGTACGTGGGTCAAAATCCTTTTTACCAGATAAACCGAGGTCAGGGTACTGTATCATTTCGCCATTTCCAGTTCCGATGAACGAGGAGACAAGTCCTTTACTCGTATCAAAATGTTGCTGCATGCCTTGTAGTAAAGCTGCGCGGTCATCGTGCGCGATGGTTGCATTAGTTAGTGTTTTACCAAAGTAAGTTACATCGTCGACAATCGGTTCAATATGTTTGTTGATGAATTCATCGACGATTGCAACATTTTGTAAGGCACTTGAATGCATTGTGTCGTTAATTTCATTTTTTGCGACCGAATATGACGTAATAGCAATTAATAGGCTGGGGATGATTAGTGCAAAGAAAAAAGTTAAGCCTAATTTTTTACCAATTGTCATTGTAGTGATGTGTTTTTGTTTGTGCATATTTATCCTCTCCTTGCAATATCGTATCGTTATAGCGAGATACTATTTTAAGTATAACTAATTTATAATGATAAAAAATGTATATTTTGAGAACATTTACATTATCGATATCTGCTTAGGGGAAATTATAAGTGTTGCATATATCATTGTGAAAGAAATCCTTGATGGACGGATTTGGTTATGCTTGATTACAATTTATGAACACCAGTGATTGTAAATATTATTTTTGTTGTTTTTCATCGGCAAAAACAGCAATTATTTTGTCAATCAACATTTTTGTAGACTTTTCATAAGCAATTCATCGGTTGGATAATAGCTATAGTTCACAATGCAAAACATGGATGAACCATTCCTTTTGGGAAATCGGCTATGAAGATGACAAAGAAATGTCTGCGTTTTACTACAGTCATAAGGGTAAACGGTAACTAGATAAGTTTTCTTTTTGTTCCAATTTCGGATTTATGTCAAGTTTATTTCCTCCTGATTATTTGCAATTGTCGTGGACCTATTTATATTTGACGAACCTTATTTTATGTTTTAACCATTGGTAATTTAAGTATTCTAAAACTTCGTCCCAAGTGCTGTACTTCAAACTTTCTTAAGTTAAAAGCGTGAACTAAAATTCTATGAATTATGAGAATAAAGATTGGAAACTTTCATTTGAAAATATTTACAGATATTACGTATGTAGAGGATTTATTTTATTACAAGATGAACGTTGACACATATTGCAATCTTTTTTATAATTCACTATAGAATAGTAAAAAACGATGATGGAATAAGTACGTATTTGTAAGTGTTCAGAAAGGGATTTCTAGGCTGGAAAAATCCCCACAATTAACAATTACGGAAAAGCTACTCCAGAGTGCAGCTAATCCCTGCCGTTCACTTACGTTACAAGTGCTTGAGAGGTAGGTTTTTATAGCTTACAACTAGGGTGGTACCGCGAGATGATTATAAGTCCTCGTCCCTTTTTTGGGAATGAGGGCTTTTTTGCGTCTATAAGTGGATTCATATCGTAATTTTACACATATAAGAGGAGGAAATTTTTACATGAAATCAGCAGAAATTCGCCGCATGTATTTAGAATACTTTAAAGAAAAAGGCCATCATCATGAGCCGTCAGCACCACTTGTCCCAATTAACGATGCATCATTACTTTGGATTAACTCAGGTGTTGCCACACTGAAAAAATATTTTGATGGTCGTGTAATTCCGGATAACCCACGTATTACAAACGCACAAAAATCGATTCGTACAAACGATATTGAAAACGTTGGGAAAACAGCGCGTCACCATACATTCTTTGAAATGCTTGGGAACTTCTCAATCGGTGATTACTTTAAAACAGAAGCCATTCACTTTGCATGGGAATTCTTAACGGATAAAAAATGGATGGGCTTTGATCCAGAACTTTTATCTATTACAATTCATCCAGAAGACCAAGAAGCATATGATGTTTGGAAAAATGAAGTTGGTATTCCAGAAGAACGTTTAATCCGTTTAGAGGGTAACTTCTGGGATATCGGTGAAGGTCCGTCTGGTCCAAACTCTGAAATTTTCTATGACCGCGGAGAAGCTTACGGTAATGATGAAAATGATCCAGAATTATATCCTGGTGGGGAAAATGAACGTTATCTTGAAGTATGGAATTTAGTATTCTCTCAATTTAACCACAATCCTGATGGTACTTACACGCCACTACCAAAGCAAAACATCGATACAGGGATGGGTCTAGAGCGTATGGTATCAGTTGTACAAAACGTGCCAACAAACTTTGATACAGATCTATTCATGCCGATTATTGAGAAAATTGAACAATTCTCAAATCGTACGTATAAACGTCCGAATGAAATTGATTTAAATGAAATTTTCGGTAGCGAAGAGGATATTAATACACCATTTAAAGTAATTGCAGACCATATCCGTACAGTAGCGTTTGCAATTGGTGATGGTGCACTTCCATCAAATGAAGGTCGTGGCTATGTATTACGTCGCTTACTACGTCGTGCAGTACGTTATGCAAAACAAATCGGTATTGAAAAGCCATTTATGTTTGAATTAGTGCCAACTGTAGGTGCTATCATGGAAGACTTCTACCCAGAAGTGACAGAAAAAGTGGAATTCATCCAACGTGTTATTAAAAACGAAGAAATTCGTTTCCATGAAACTTTAGACGGTGGTTTAGCAATCTTTAATGAAGTTGTTGCGACACAAAAAGCAGCTGGTCACAACTACATTCCGGGTGCAGATGCTTTCCGTTTATACGACACTTACGGTTTCCCAATCGAATTAACAGAAGAGTACGCAGAAGAAGTTGACATGACAGTAGATCACGAAGGCTTTGAGGCGGCAATGGAACAACAACGTGAACGTGCACGTGCTGCTCGTCAAGATGTAGACTCAATGCAAGTGCAAAGTGAAGTACTAGCGAACTTAACAGTAGCAAGTGAATTCGTTGGTTATGATAAGCTAGAAGCAGACACAACTGTTGCGGCAATTATTGTTGATGGGCAAGTCGTAAAAGTTGCTTCTGAAGGTCAAGAAGCACTTGTAGTGTTAGCACAAACACCATTTTATGCTGAAATGGGTGGACAAATTGCAGATAGCGGTGTGATTTCCAATGATAGCTTTACAGCAGTTGTGAAAGATGTTCAAAAAGCACCAAACGGTCAACCGTTACACACTGTACTTGTTGAATCTGGCGAAATGAACATTGAAGATACTGTGAAAGCGTCTGTTCATCGTGATGAACGTAATCTAATTATTAAAAACCATACAGCTACACATATTATGCAACGTGCGTTGAAAGATGTATTGGGTGATCATGTCAACCAAGCTGGTTCTTATGTTGGTCCTGACCGCTTACGTTTTGACTTCTCTCACTTCGGACAAGTTACAAAAGAAGAATTACAACAAATTGAACGTATCGTTAATGAAAAAGTGTGGGAAGATATAGAAGTTGTGATTGAGGAAAAAGCTATTGAAGAAGCAAAAGCAATGGGCGCTATGGCTCTATTTGGCGAAAAGTATGGTGATGTAGTTCGTGTCGTATCAATTGGCGACTACTCAATTGAACTTTGTGGTGGACTTCATGTAAAACGTTCTTCAGAAATTGGTTTCTTCAAAATCGTTTCTGAAGGTGGTATTGGTGCAGGAACTCGCCGTATTGAAGCTGTAACTGGAAAAGTGGCTTATGAGGCTGTAAAAGAAGAAGAGGCTCTTCTAAACGAAGCGGCTGCACTTCTTAAAGCAAACTCAAAAGACATTGTAACACGCGTACATTCATTACAAGCAGACTACAAAGAGTTACAACGTGAAAATGAAGCATTATCACAAAAAATTGCGAATGCGCAAGCGGGTGCAATCGTTGATGCTGCACAAACTTTCGGCGATGTTACAGTTCTTTCTACAAAAGTGGACGCAAAAGACAATAATCAACTTCGTCAAATGATGGACGATCTAAAAGGAAAAATGGAGAAATCTGTGATTGTTTTAGGTGCAGTCGATGGCGATAAAGTTATGTTATGTGCAGGGGTTACAAAAGATTTAGTAGGTGGAAACTATCACGCTGGAAATATCGTTAAAATGGTAGCTGAAAGCTGTGGCGGTAAAGGTGGCGGACGTCCTGATATGGCGATGGCTGGTGCCAAGGAAGCTTCAAAACTTGATGAAGCACTACTTTCTGTGTATGATTACATTAAATCCATTTAATTAATACGCCAAATCAGGTATAATAAGAGAAATTGGAGATGAGCTTTGTTGCACATCTCCTTATTTCTGAAAGCGAGGTGCTGGTCATGAGTTCATTTGATCAAACGATGAAATTTAGTTTTCCAGAAGAATCAATGGAACAGGAAGTTAAGCAGGTAATGTTGAAGGTACATTCTTCATTAGAGGAGAAGGGGTATAACCCTATCAATCAGATTGTCGGTTATTTACTTTCTGGTGATCCGGCATATATCCCTCGCCATCAGGATGCTCGTAATTTAATTCGCAAGCTTGAGCGTGATGAGATTCTAGAAGAGCTTGTTAAATTTTACATCAAAAAGAATAACGAGGGCTAGAAATGAGAATTATGGGATTAGACGTTGGGACAAAAACAGTAGGCGTTGCAATAAGTGATGCACTAGGCTGGACGGCCCAAGGTATTGAAACCGTAAAAATTGATGAAGCAAATGGTGAGTTCGGAATTGAACGCATCGCTGAATTAGTAAAGGAATACGCTGTAACAGAATTTGTTGTAGGTTTCCCGAAAAACATGAATAATACGGTAGGCCCGCGCGGTGAAGCTTCTGAAAACTATAAAAAGTTGTTAGAAGAGACTTTTTCATTGCCGGTCAAACTTTGGGATGAACGTTTAACGACGATGGCTGCTGAGCGCATGCTAATCGAAGCAGACGTAAGTCGCAAAAAGCGTAAGCAAGTCATTGATAAAATGGCAGCTGTGCTAATTTTACAAGGCTATTTAGATAGCAAAAATTAATTTATGAGGTGACCAACATGGCTAAAAACCACAACCATGAAGAAGATTTACACGTACAACATATTACAGTAATTGATGATAACGGGAACGAACAACTTTGCGAAGTGATTCACGTACATGAGTCACCTGAATTCGGCAAGTCTTACGTGTTTTATGCATTAGTAGGCGCTGAAGAAGATGAGAACGGTTCTGTAGAAATCTTCGTATCATCATTCGTACCATCTGAAAATGGTGAAGACGGCGAATTAACGCCAATCGAAACTGAAGCAGAGTGGGATATGGTTGAAGACGTACTAAACGCTTTAGAGGACGAAGACGAAGAATAATCGTCACGTTTTGTAATGGCTTGAAACAAGGAGGGCTAGTGCTTTCCTTGTTTTTTTTATGAATATCGGAGGTGCTTTTAATGAATGAAGAAATTCAAGAATTTATGATAATTGGTGAGGACGGTAAGGAGCAAAAGTGTCGCGTTGTCTTTACTTTTGATGCAGAGGAAAAATCGTATGTCCTCTTTTCATTGATTGATGCAAATGGCGATGAAATTCCTGGTGATATTTCGGCGATGACATTTGATTATGATGATAACAGCGGTGAAATGACAAATCTTCAAAAGGTAGAGACTGAAGCAGAGTGGGAAATGATTAACGAAGTTGTTCTAACATTATTAGATGAGTTCGAGGAAGAGCCACAGCTCATTACAGTAACGGATGAAGAAGGTAATGACCAAGTGTGTGAGGTTATTCATACATTTGAATCTGGAGCATTTAAGAAGTCGTATGTCCTATATGTGCCAGCGAATGATGAGCCATTTGAAGAACGTGATATTTTTGCAGCGCAGTATTTGCCTGGAGAAAATGGTGAAATTGTAGAACTGTTACCGATTAATTCAGATGAGGAATGGGCATTTGTTGAAGATATTTTAAATGAATTGTAAACTGAACTCCGAGTGGTTAATGCTACTCGGAGATTTTGTTTGTCTGTGAGTGTATGGTTAAAAATAGTTGGTCATAATAGCAAAATAGATGATTAGCATCTTTTTTACATAAATAACGTCATAACTAGAGGGAATATATGGTGAATTATCCCTAATTGTCGATTTGCGTTTGTAGTGAAAGTTGATTTCTAGTATGATAATGGATAGTGATAGGGGGGAAACCCGTGGAAAACGGTTCTAAAAAGCAAGAAATGAATGAGAAAAAACAAGTAATGTTTGAAAAAATGCAAGAAAGAAAAACTGAGGTAAAAAAAGTGAGAAAAATAGTTGCCATTATAGCAATTGCTTTTGTGTTAATGTTTGGGTTAGTAGGTTTGATCGGCTATAATTATGTGTCAAGTGCACTCAAGCCAGTGGATCCAGATGCTACAAAAACGATTGCCGTTGAAGTACCAATAGGTTCAAGTTTAAGCACAATCTCAGCGCTATTAGAGAAAAAGGGCATTATTAAAGATGCGCGTGTTTTTAAATATTATGCGAAATTTAATAATGAGTCACAGTTCCAAGCAGGGAATTATGATTTAACACAAGCGATGACTTTGGACGAGCTGATTGAGAGTTTGAAAACAGGGAGAGTGTACCGTACACCTGTCTTTACGATGACGATTCCTGAAGGATATACATTAGAGCAAATTGGTAATGTAATCGAAAAGAAAACAGCCTATACACAAAAAGAGTTTATGGAATTAGTAACGAGTGATGCATTTGTACAAAAAATGATGACAAATTATCCCGACTTAGTAACAGAAGCAGTATTGGCAGATAATATTCGTTATGATTTAGAGGGTTATTTATACCCTGCAACATATTCATATTTTGAAGAGAAGCCGTCATTAGAGTCAATAGTAGAAGAGATGGTTGGAGCTATGAATAACGTTGTGAAAAATTATAGTGACGTACTAGCAGAAAAACAAGTGACTGTCCATGAATTACTAACGTTTGCTTCGTTACTAGAAGAGGAAGCTACTGCACAAACAGACCGAGAGACAATTGCAAGTGTGTTCTATAACCGTATTAATGAAGGTATGCCGCTTCAAACCGATCCAACAGTCCTATATGCATTAGGTGAACACAAGGATCGTGTATTATTTAAGGATTTAGAAGTAGCAAACCCATATAATACTTACAAAAATAAAGGCTTACCACCAGGTCCAATTGCTGGGGCTGGGAAAATATCAATTGAAGCAACTTTAAATCCAAGCACAACAGATTATTTCTATTTCTTAGCGGATAAAGAAGGTATTAATCACTTCTCAAAAACGTATGACGAACATTTACAAAAAACGGAGAAATATTTACGTAAAGCAGAGTAGTCTCATAAAAATAGGAAATAACATAGTGTAATGAGAGGGATAGAAGGAAAGAAAAATAGCTTTCCTTCTATTTTCATGCTATTATAAGTTGTGATTTTTGATAAAATTATACGTGGTGGCAATTGTTTTGATTGTATTCGATAAAACAATTGCTCATTTTTGTATGGCGAAGTACCAAGACATCATGTTTGGTCCTTTTCTTTTTGTTGGAAACGTTGATGATATACAAATAACGGGGCATTTCTCGTTGTGAAACTCGTCTATGCTAATAGCCCATATCTTCAAGGTGAAGGTAAAAGGGCGTTTTGAGGTGTAAAACTAACTATGGAATTATCAGATGCTTATATACAATCGTTTATTCAACCACGAAATGATTTGCTTTTAGAAATGGAAGCTTATGCGGCGGAAAATCATGTGCCAATTATGCAACTTGCCGGCATTGATGCACTTAATCAGTTACTGCGCATTCAAAATCCGTCAAAGATTTTAGAAATTGGCACAGCAATTGGTTATTCAGCAATGCGTATGGCTGAAGCTTTACCGCGTGTACAAATTGTGACGATTGAACGAGATGAGGATCGTGTGACGAAAGCGAAAGAGTATATTGCACGTTCTACTGTGTCGGACCGTATTACTGTGATTGAGGGTGACGCGTTAGAAGTCGATGAAGAAGCGATTCATACGACGTTTGATGCAGTATTTATCGACGCTGCGAAAGGTCAATATCAACGATTTTTTGAAAAGTATGCACCACTCGTAAACCCTGGGGGCGTCTTGTATATCGATAACATGTATATGCATGGTTTATCAGATTTAGATTTAAAGGATGTACCCCGTCGTAAACGAACGATGATTCGTAACTTAAAAAATTTCACAGATTGGATAATGCACCATCCAGATTATACGTGTGCATTTTTACCAGTAGGTGATGGCTTATTATTATGTTTGAAGAGGTGACTAGAATGAAAAAACCTGAATTGCTTGTAACACCGCAGTCGGTGGACCATGTAAAAGCACTTTTAACTGCTGGAGCGGATGCTTTTGTCATTGGTGAACAACAATTTGGTCTTCGCCTAGCAGGAGAATTTACTGTTAGTGAAGTAGAAGAAGCGACAAAATTGATTCATGCTGCAGGTAAAAAGGTGTATGTAGCTGTGAATGCTTTATTCCATAATGACAAATTAGATGCATTAGGCGAATATTTAAAAGAAATGCAACGTATTGGCGTAAATCGTCTAGTTTATGGAGACCCTGGGGTTATAATTGTTGCCCGTGAGCAAGGCGTTTCAATTCCACTTCACTGGAACCCTGAAACAACAGCGACTAACTGGTTTACTGCGAACTACTGGGGTAAACGTGGTGCGGCACGTGCTGTACTTGCACGTGAGCTTTCTTTAGATGAAGTTTTAGAGATTAAAGAAAATGCAGAAGTGGAAATCGAAGTACAAGTACACGGCATGACGTGTATGTTCCAATCGAAACGCCCACTTTTAGGCCACTATTTCTTATATCAAGATAAAGCGCTGAAAATCGAAAACAGAACAGAAAATCGTAACATGTTCTTACATGATGACGAGCGTAACAATAAATATCCGATTTATGAGGATGCAAATGGTACGCATATTTTCAGTCCGAATGATATGTGTATTATCGATGAGCTAGGCGAATTATTCGAAGCAGGCATTGATTCATTAAAAATCGAAGGTGTACTGCAAACACCTGAATATGTAGTGACGGTGACAGAAGCATATCGTAAAGCAATTGATGCATACTTTGACGAATCAGAGGATGCTTATGAAGATATTAAAGATGAATTACTAGCAACAATTGAAGAAATACAACCAGCTATTCGACCACTTGATACTGGTTTTATTTTCAAAGAAACTGTGTACTAGGAGGTGGCAAGAAAATGGCATTAGCATTAGAGCAAAATGACAAAATCCGTGAAATCGTTGACGGTAAACGTGTTATTACAAAGAAACCAGAACTACTTGCCCCTGCAGGTAGCTTAGAAAAATTAAAAGTCGCTGTGCATTACGGCGCAGATGCTGTATTTATCGGTGGACGTGAGTTTGGTTTACGATCAAATGCAGATAACTTCTCGATTGAAGAGATGCGTGAGGGAGTAGAGTTCGCTAACAAATATGGTGCGAAAATTTATGTAACAACAAATATTTTCGCTCATAATGAAAATATGGATGGCTTAGAACAATACTTGAAAGATATCGAATCAGCGGGCGTGACTGGGATTATCGTAGCAGATCCGCTTATTATCGAAACATGTCGTAACAGCGCGCCAAAGCTTGAAATTCACTTATCTACACAACAATCTCTTTCAAACTGGAAAGCTGTACAGTACTGGAAAGAGGAAGGCTTACATCGTGTTGTATTAGCTCGTGAAGTTGGCGGCGAAGAAATGAAGCTGATGAAGGAAAAAGTCGATATCGAAATCGAAGCATTCGTTCATGGTGCAATGTGTATCGCTTATTCTGGTCGTTGCGTACTGTCGAATCATATGACGGCGCGTGACTCAAACCGTGGAGGCTGCTGTCAATCTTGCCGTTGGGACTATGATTTATATGAATTAGAAGATGGCGAAGAAAAAGCACTTTATGACGAAAACGACGCTCCATTTGCGATGAGCCCGAAAGATTTAAAATTAATCGAAGCGATTCCGCACATGATTGAGCTTGGTATTGACTCATTGAAAGTGGAAGGCCGAATGAAATCAATTCACTATGTTGCGACAGTAATGTCTGTTTATCGAAAAGTAATTGATGCTTACTGTGCAGATCCAGATAATTTCAAGATTAAACGTGAATGGCTTGAAGAGCTAGACAAATGTGCTAACCGTGATGCAGCGGAAGCGTTCTTCCATGATGCACCAGGTCATGAAGAGCAAATGTTTGGTGTACATGGTCGTAAAACAACTTACGAGTTTGCAGGGCTTATTTTAGACCACGATCCAGAAACAAAAATTGTCACAATGCAACAACGTAACTACTTCAAACCAGGTGATGAAGTTGAATTCTTTGGACCTGAAATTGAAAACTTCCGTTTTACAATGGGAGAAATTTGGGATGAGGACGGAAATTCTTTAGATGCGGCACGTCACCCATTACAAATTGTCAAGTTTAAATGTGACACACCACTACAGCCGCACAATATGATGCGAAAGGAGAATAAGTAATGGTACAGAAGCGTCCAGTTGTTATCGGAATCGCTGGTGGATCATGCTCAGGTAAAACGAGTGTGACACATGCCATTTATGATGTTTTCCGTGGCCATTCGGTTGTTGTAATCGAGCAGGATTTTTACTATAAAGATCAAAGTCATCTAACATTTGAGGAGCGTCTAGGAACTAACTATGACCACCCACTTGCATTTGATAACGATTTATTGATTGAGCATATAAATAAATTATTAGAACGTCAGGCGATTGATAAACCTGTCTATGACTACGTGCAACATACACGTGCAAAAGAAGTTGTGCATGTAGAGCCAGTGGATGTTATTATACTAGAAGGTATTTTAGTGTTAGAAGATGCGCGTTTACGTGAACTGATGGACATTAAATTATATGTTGATACAGATTCAGACTTACGAATTATTCGCCGTATTATGCGTGATATTAAAGAGCGTGGGCGTACAACTGATTCGGTCATTGAACAGTATTTATCAGCAGTTCGACCAATGCATAATTTATTCATTGAACCGACGAAACGTTATGCTGATATTATAATTCCTGAAGGCGGGGATAATGAGGTAGCGATTGACTTAATGGTGACTAAAATTAAAACTATTCTTGAAACTGACAACGTATTGTAATAAGATAGAATGGTATTGACAATATTTTCATGTTTATAACTTTATTCAGTTACGTATTTCTACCTCTATAGGTGGTTATTCGATTATAGACGTATCATCTGTTTACTAGATGTCATAAATTTATTGAATAAAGTTGTAGCTTCAAGCGGATGTCACAGATTTTATAAGTAGTTACATGTAGGGTGGTAGCTAAAAGCATGTCGCATTCATTCGATAACGGCAACTAGCAGCTTAAGCACAATTCAAAATCTGGACACAATTACGTTGAGGTGTAATTGATATGAATATATTTGCATGACAAGCATACTATTAGGTCAAAGAGCATTTTGAAAATGAGTAAAAATAATAAAATTCGATTAAATGCATCTTTCTTTTTTGTCACTGGGCTTAAATAAGTGGCGAAACATTTGGTGCATTTGGTCGAGTTTTATGTTTTTATACTGAAGAATTAAGGAGTGAATTACTTTGTCAAATGAGAAGCAATATCCAATGACTGCTGAAGGTAAAAGAAAATTAGAAGAAGAATTAGTGAAATTAGAAACAGAAACACGTAAAGAAATCGTAGAACGTATTAAAATCGCGCGTGACTTCGGTGACCTTTCTGAAAATGCTGAGTATGATTCAGCTAAAGAAGAACAAGCCTTTTTAGAAGGTCGTATTTCAACATTAAAATCAATGATTCGTAATGCATTCATCATTACTGAAGATGAATCAGACAATAGTGTTGTATCACTAGGGAAAACTGTGACTTTTGTAGAAATTATCAATGGTAAAGCTATGACTGATGAGGAATCATACACAATCGTTGGTTCAGCAGAAGCAGATCCAATGGAATTCCGCATTTCAAATGAATCACCAATCGCTAAAGGTTTACTAGGAAAAGCAGAAGGCGATGAAGTGGCAATCCAAACTCCTGGTGGAGAAATGAAAGTGAAGATTGTTTCAATCAAATAAATAATATGTACAAGCAGCTGACTTCTTTCTTTTGAAAGAAGCTGGCTGTTTTTATTTTGCAAGCACGTGAGAACTTGATAAAATATGTGCTAGAGAGGAGGAGACTTCATGAGTGAGAAACAAACACGAAGCAGTCGCCATCTGGAACCAACTCCTAAAAGAAAGTTTAATGGCTGGTTAAATGTATTAATTGGAGTTGTTATTGTTTTAATTGCTGTTACGACGATAGCAATATTTAAATGGCAAGACAATATAGAAGATACCCCGAAAGAAGATACAGAAGTAACTGAACCAGAAGAAAACGTGGATGATCCTATTAAAGAGGATATCGAGACGCCTGATGAAGAGTTGGTAGAAGAACAACAACCAGAGCAGGAAATTGAGCAGGATACGGCTCTAGAAACACCGTCAGACGATCCAATTGTTGACCGCGTTATTATAGACGAAAGTTGGCAACCGACGCCTACAACGCAAACTGGTGAGCATGTGTCGTCCTATAATAGTAGGTCTGTCGATTGGGCTGAGAAAGTGGCAACGATTACGAGTGTAACAGGTATTGAAGAAAGTAATATGATTATTTGGCGCTTGCAAAATAATGGGGGTGCCAATAAAGCCATTGCAACAGTCTCTACGAAGGATAAAACAGAGATGTACCGTGTTAGTATGGAGTGGATAGACAATGAAGGATGGAAGCCTGTAAAGCTTGAACAGTTAAATACCCTAGAAGGTGCCTATTGACGAATCTCTTTGTTTTGATTATTTTTAATAGAGTTAAATGTAGAAGGGAAGTAAATTATTAATGAAAATCGCAGTAATCGGCGCAATGGAAGAAGAAGTAGAGCTTTTACGCGCATCTTTAGAAAATATTAAAAAAACAGTTATCGCTGATAGTGAATATACAACAGGTACGTATGATGGCAAAGAGGTTGTTCTTTTAAAAAGTGGTATTGGTAAAGTAAATGCAGCAATGTCGACAACGATTTTATTGCATGAGTTCAAGCCAGATGTAGTTATTAATACAGGGTCTGCGGGAGGTTTCGATGAGGCACTTGATGTAGGTGCAGTCGTGATTTCTGATGAAGTACGTCACCATGACGTGGATGTCACAGCTTTTGGCTACGAAATTGGTCAAATGGCGGGTATGCCAGCTGGCTTTAAAGCAGATGATAAGTTAATCCAAGTTGCAGAAGAAGCTGTAAAAGCAGTTGGTGAGCATCAATATGGTGTTGGTCTTATTTGCTCTGGTGACACATTTATGAATGATCCAGTACGTGTAGAAACAGTACGAGGCTTTTTCCCGCAAATGAAAGCAGTTGAAATGGAAGCCGCTGCTGTAGCGCAAGTGTGCCATCAATTTGGTACACCATTTGTAGTTATCCGTGCGTTATCGGATATTGCAGGTAAAGAATCGAATATTAGCTTCGATGAGTTTTTACCAGTCGCAGCAAAACATTCGACACAAATTGTGTTAAAAGCTATCGCATCACTATAATTTACACAAAATGGACAAAATGATAGCGTTGAGAGTGAGAAAAATCACAGTGTTTTATTTAGACCAATGATACACTTAAATCAATAAATTCTATGCAAATTCAGGTGGGAGGCATTGACGATGTTACTTTTAACAGCAGGTGTAGTAATTATAACAACGCTAGTTGGTTTACTGATTTCAGCTGACCTTGGTGAAACAATCCATTAATTTGTGTATAAAGCTCCTTTGCGATGGCAAAGGAGCTTTTTGTCTTCTATAGAGGGAAAGAAACTATTCAAGGTGTCGAGATGAGTAGTGGTCTGTAAAGCCAGGGAATCTCTCCACCGAGAAAAGAAGTGATCCATAAATCCAAGAGATTGCTCTGTTATAAAGAGCAATGATCTGACCAATAAACTGCTCGGGTTTTTTTATGGAAAACAATAATATACATTGAATTTCATACGACAACCTTTTACAATAATTTATTCGATAGGCTTTTGATCGCGCTTATAAAATTGATAGAGCTTAATGAGTGCGCGCTTTTCGATTCGTGACACATAGCTGCGTGATATATGCAGACGAGCAGCAATTTCTTTTTGTGTTAAGGCATCTTGATGATTTAAGCCGTACCGGAGTGTGACAATTTCTAATTCTCGTTCATCGAGCATGTGAAGGTACCGATAGAGCTGAGCTACATGCTCTTTATGCTCAAGTTTCTCTGTGGCACTTTCTTCATCACATTGCAATAAATCTCGGATTTGTAGTGCATTACCGTCTTTGTCGGTACCGATTGGCTCAAACAAAGATACATCTTTCTGTACTTTTTTTTGTGTGCGTAAATGCATTAATATTTCATTTTCTATGCAACGTGCTGCATATGTGGCAAGGCGTGTTTTTTTGTCGGGTGTATAGCTTTCGACAGCTTTCATCAGGCCAATGGTACCGATAGAAATGTAATCATCTAGCTGTTCATGCTTTGGGTGGAACTTTTTTACGACGTGTGCCACGAGTCTCATATTCCGTTCAATTAAGTCGAGCCGCGCTTGTTCATCACCATTTAAAAATCGATCAAGACAAGCAGCTTCTTCTTCCTTTGTAAAAGGTTTATGAAATGTTTTGCCCTTTAAATAGCCAAGTAAGGCAGGGATCTCAAACCACAGTTGCATCAAAGACGTAAAAATTCCGCTCATTAAATGTTTTCATCCTCTCACCATCATTTTTCGACATTATATGATACGAAAGTGAGTTCAATGAAAAAAAGTGCAACAGCGATGTCGCTGTTACACTTTTTTTAGCGTAAAATTACTAATCATGAGTAATGCTAGTATGGGAAATAGGAAAAGATAAAAGGCAGGGTGGAACGTATTTGCAGCGAAGTACGTCAATGTTAGGAACGTACCTGCAGCAGTAATGGGTAACCCAGTGAAATAGCCATTTGCTTCACTAATGTTGAAGCGGGCTAAACGCATTGCACCGCAGACGATGTAAAGAACAGTCATCATCATGCCGACAAAACCAAAATCAACCATGACAACTTCATACATTAATAATGCAGGTGCCACACCAAATGATATAATATCACTCATAGAATCTAACTGTTTACCTAATTCGGATTCTTGTCCAAGGGCGCGTGCTACTTTACCATCGTAGCGATCGAGTAAAGCTGCAATAAAGATGAACAGGACACTATAACTATAATATTCATGTAAAGTGGCCATGATTGCTGCACCACCAAAGGACATATTACTAATTGTTATGAAGTTAGCTGCGTGCGATTTCATTTTCTTAACCGTGGTATCCACCAACTTGTGATAAAAAAACAAGGGGGATCACTCCTTTGCACTTAAGATATTTTATCATTATACTTCGAATGAAAAAAAAATGACAGTCAAATTTAATCGATAGGAGTTTTGCTTTATGAAAGAAAAACTATATCAAGGCTTAATTGAATTAACGAATGGCAAACAATCCTCCAATATTTTACAAAACATTGCCAAAGCAAAGTGGAGCAAACGTATAATTCCAAGCTATATGAAAGTATACGATATAAACCTTGAAGAAGTTTCAAAAAAACCACAACAATTTTCAAGTTTACATGATTTTTTTACAAGAGAGCTACTTGAAGATGCACGTCCAATTGCACAAAGTCCGTCTACTTTCGCAAGTCCAGTAGACGCCAAAATTGAATCGTTTGGGCGGATTGAGTGGGATATGACGTTCCAAGTAAAGCGAAAACCGTATGCATTGCAAGATTTACTAGGTAATGATGAACGCGCTACTAAGTATATAGATGGTTATTATGTCGTGTTTTATTTAAGTCCTGCAGACTATCACCGTATTCATAGCCCTATTGACGGAAAAGTGCTTCGCCAATATACGCTTGGCAACAAGTCCTATCCGGTAAATAAGCTAGGTTTAACGTATGGGAAAAAACCAATTTCCCATAATTACCGCCAAGTTACAGAACTTAAACTTGCAGATGGCAAACAAGTAGCATTTATTAAAGTTGGTGCTACGTTTGTAAATTCGATTGTTCTGACAAATAGATCTGAACATTGGAAAAAAGGTCAAGAGGTTGGCTATTTTTCATTTGGTTCGACAGTTGTAATGTTATTTGAAAAGGATTCAATTGAGTTCACAGAAAATGTTGTCAAGGGAAGCGCAATTCGAATGGGTGAAGCATTCGCAAATATGCTATAATAGGCGAATAATACGTTTAGATTAGGGGTTACTATTTTGTATAATTTTTTATTACCAAATGAATTTGTCACGAGTGTTTTCGACATTACACCAGAAAAACTTCAAGACTTAGGAATTAAAGGGATTATTACAGATTTAGATAATACGCTTGTAGAATGGGATCGTGCAGATGCAACGGAAGAGTTGATTGTATGGCTCCGTATTATGAAAGAAGCAGGTATTCGTATTATTATTGCATCTAATAATAATGAGGCACGTGTAAAAGCCTTTGCAGAGCCATTGGATATTCCGTATATTCATAAAGCAAGAAAGCCACTACGTAATGCGTTTTATGGTGCGATTATTCAATTAGGCCTACGTCCAAATGAAGTAGTTATGGTGGGAGACCAGCTACTAACGGATGTGATGGGCGCTAATCGTTTAGGCTTGCACACAATTTTAGTAAAGCCTGTTGCACAATCAGATGGCTTTGTAACAAAATTCAATCGTTTCATTGAACGACGTGTATTCAATGATTTGAAACGAAAAGGTAAACTGACTTGGGAGGACAAAGAATGAACGAAATGCCAAATTGTATTGGCTGTGGTACAACAATTCAAACAGAAGATAAAACAGCAATCGGGTATGCACCCCCTTCATCCTTAGAAAAAGACGTGGTTATTTGCCAACGTTGCTTCCGTTTGAAAAATTATAATGAAATTCAACCGGTGTCATTAACTGATGACGACTTTTTACGTATTTTAAACGGTCTTGGAACACAGCAAGGCTTAATCGTTAAAATCGTCGATATTTTTGACTTCAATGGAAGTTGGTTACCAGGACTACATCGCTTTGTCGGTAAGAATCCGGTACTACTTGTGGCAAACAAAGCCGATTTATTACCAAAATCAGTGAAGCCAAAGAAGGTCATCAACTGGTTAAAACGTGAAGCAAAAGCACTTGGCCTCCAACCAATTGATGTGTTATTAGTGAGTGCGCATAAAGGTAAAGGTATGGCGGAAGCGATGGAAGCAATTGACCAATATCGAAATGGTCAAAATGTGTATGTTGTAGGTTGTACAAATGTTGGTAAATCTACGTTCATCAACCGTATTATTAAACAAGCAACGGGTGAAGGTGAAGTGATCACGACATCCCATTTCCCAGGAACAACACTTGATATGATTGAAATTCCACTTGATGACGGTAGTTCATTATATGACACACCAGGTATCATTAATCACCACCAAATGGCTCATCATATTGATTCAAGTGAATTAAAATACATTATGCCGAAAAAAGAAATTAAGCCAAAAGTGTATCAGCAAAATGCTGGTCAGACGTTATTTATTGGTGCATTGGCTCGCTTTGATTTCATCAAGGGAGATCGTTCAGCCTTTACGGTACACATTGCTAATGATCTACCAATTCACCGTACGAAACTTGAAAAAGCCGATACATTATATGCTGAACATAAAGGTGAATTACTGGCACCACCAACAGCCGACTTTATCGACAAACTACCAGAACTAGTACGTCATGAGTTTTCGATTAAAGAAGCGAAAACAGACGTGGTGTTCTCAGGACTGGGCTGGATTACAGTGCAACATCCGAATGTTGTAGTTGCAGCATACGCGCCAAAAGGTGTACAAGTATCGATTCGTCCATCATTAATTTAGGTTATAGAAAATGTAAGGATAAGTAGAGAAGAGGAACAGGAAATGAAGAAATGGTTTGCGGTTATTGGTGATCCGATTGAACATTCGAAATCACCAGCAATGCATAATGCTTGGTTTGAAGAAATGGCAATCGATGCGGCGTATATTCCAGTACATGTAACACCAGAAAATTTAGAAGCAGCAATTGCAGGCTTTAAAACGTTAGGTGCAAGTGGCTGGAACGTCACAATCCCACATAAAACAGCCATCATTCCCTATCTAGATGAGTTAGATGAGCTTGCAGCAAAAATGGGTGCAGTCAATACTGTCGTTCGATCGAAAGACGGCAAGTTAAAAGGCTATAATACGGACGGTGTAGGTTTTGTCCGATCACTTGAAGAAGCGGTTGGCACACATCATAAAGACAAGCATGTGCTACTGATTGGTGCTGGTGGAGCAGCTCGTGGAATTGCCTTTGCAATGCAGCAACAAGGCTATACAAATTTGACAATCGCCAATCGTACGGTTGCAAATGCACAAACGATTGTCGATGAGATGGGCATAGGTCATGCGATTTCATTGGCAGAAGCAGAAGAAAACCTAGGCGACTTCGGCATTTTGGTACAAATGACGTCGGCTGGCCTTGCTACGGGCAATTTTTCGATGCCTTTTTCACTTAATCGACTCACAAAAGGCGCAATTGTTGCGGATATTGTGTATAATCCATTAATGACGCCTTTTTTGCAAGCGGCTGAGGAAAAAGGTGCACGTGTAGTAACAGGTCTTGGGATGTTTGTACATCAAGGTGCCATAGCTTTTAAATATTGGCTTGATGAATATCCAAATACAAATTCAATGATTGCGCAATTACAAGTGCAATTGGGAGGACAATAGATTTTATGTTAACAGGTAAACAAAAACGTTTTTTACGTGCTGAGGCACATCATTTAACACCAATTTTCCAAGTTGGAAAAGGCGGCGTAAATGACGAAATGACAAAACAAATTCGTGAAGCATTAGAAGTACGTGAACTGATTAAAGTCCGTATTTTAGATAATTGTGAAGATGAAAAACAAGAAGTGGCAGAGGCACTTGCAAAAGGTGCGCGTGCAGAACTTGTTCAATTAATCGGCTTAACAGTTGTTTTATATAAAGAATCACGCAACAATAAAAAGATTGTGTTACCAAAAGTAGCGAAGTAAGGTGAGACGATGAAAAAAGTCGGTTTACTCGGTGGGACGTTTAATCCACCACATATCGGGCATCTAATAATGGCGAATGAAGTTTTTCATGCACTGGACTTAGATGAGGTTCGTTTTATGCCAAATGCATTACCTCCACATAAGCAGGCACCTCACGATGCGAGCAACGATGAACGCATTGAAATGGTGAAATTTTCAATAGCACCGTATCCACATTTTCGTACAGAGTTGTTTGAGGTAGAAAAAGGTGGCGTGTCTTATTCATATGAGACATTAGCGGCGCTTTGTGCGAGAGAGCCGAATGTGAAGTTTTATTTCATTATTGGTGGAGATATGATTGATACGCTTCATACATGGTATTGTATCGAAGAGTTGGTCAAGCTTGTACAGTTCGTTGGTGTTAAACGACCTGGTACAGCGGCGAAAACGGATTTCCCTGTTACAATGGTGGAAGTACCACAAATCGATTTATCGTCAACGTTAATTCGTGAACGCCTTGCTACTGGAGGAACGGTTACATTTTTACTGCCAGAAGCAGTAGAGTCGTTCATACGAGAGGAAGGTCTTTATGGAACGCGAACAGTATTTAGCGGCGATTAAACCACGCATGCCAGAGAAACGCTATATCCATACCATTGGTGTGATGGAAACAGCTATTTTGTTAGCTGAGCGTTATGATGAGGATGCAAAAAAAGCGGAGACAGCAGCCATACTACATGATATAGCGAAATACGCTGATATTGATTGGATGGAGCAAATTGTCCGTGATGAAAACTTGGATCAGCGTCTTCTAGGTTGGGGTAGTGAATTACTACATGGACCAGTTGGAGCGTATATTGCAGAGAGTGAGTTTGGCATTACCGATGAGGATATGCTAAATGCAATTCGTTTTCATACGACAGGACGCGTTTGCATGAGTAAGCTTGAAAAAATTCTTTTTGTTGCAGATATGATTGAACCGAATCGTAAATTTGATGGTGTAGATCGTCTGCGAAAAAAAGCACAGAAAGATCTAGATAAAGCAGTAAGTGCTTGTATGCGTCATACGTTATCTTTTTTAATCGATACGAAGCAAGCCATTTATCCAGTTTCAATAGAATGTTATAACGATATAACCAAAAGAGAGGAAAGTGAAGGATGACTTCAACTTTATTACAAGCAGCATACAAAGCAATCGATGACAAACATGGTGAGGATATTGTTGTCTTAAATATGCAAGGAATTTCACTTTTAGCAGATTACTTCATCATTGCACATGGTAATTCAGATCGCCAAGTACAAGCGATTGCACGTGAATTACAAGATGTAGCAGTGAAAGAAGGACATGAAATTCGTCGCGTGGAAGGTTTCGATGGCGCACGCTGGGTATTAGTAGACCTTGGGGATGTAGTAGCACACGTATTCCACAAAGATGAGCGTTCTTACTATAACCTAGAACGTCTATGGGGCGATGCACCGCAACTAGACATACCACAAGCATAAGTTTGAGCAGTTATGAACGATTTGCGGAGGTGTATGATGAACTGCAAACAGATATTCCATATGATCGTTATGTGGAATGGATTAAGCAGCATGCACCGAGCAAAGACTATCCTAGCCTTTTAGATATCGGCTGTGGCACGGGTGTGCTTGGCCTGATGCTTGCAAATGCCGGCTATAAGGTGAGTGGAATTGATTTATCTGAGGATATGTTAGCGATGGCAGCAGAGCGTTTTGCCGAAGCAGGATTGCATGTGCCGCTTTATAGCATGTCAATGCATGAACTAGACGGTTTTGAGGCGCTAGACGCTGTAACAATCGCGATTGACTCATTGAACTATGTCGTGGAAGAAGCGGACGTCTATGCGACGCTAGAGCGTATCTACGGAGCATTACGTAATGGCGGTCAATTATTTTTTGATGTGCATTCGTTATTTAAAATGGATGATATCTTTTTAGATGGACCGTTTACGTATGATGATGGTGATATTAGCTATGTGTGGCATACAGAGCCAGGCGAGTTTGACCATTCTGTTGTACATCAAATGACGTTTTACGTGCGTGATGTAGCAAGTGGCTTGTACGAACGTTTCGATGAGGAACACAACCAACGTACATTCCCTGTAGAACAGTATATGACATGGCTTCGTACTATCGGCTTTACTGATGTTGAAGTAACAGCTGATTTTACAGATGAGGCACCGGAATATGAAAGCGAGCGCATTTTTATACGTGCGGTCAAATAATGAACAGCTTGTTGGATGAATTTCCGGCAAGCTGTTTTTTGCGTTTCAAAATAGGGCCACTACGATAATGTGAGGGTGATTTCCGTTCCGTCTGGCCGCTTTCTAGGGGCGTCCGATGAGCCGCTTCCCTCACTGCGTTTGCTCCATGGTCTCATCTGTGACGCTAATTCCACAGGAGTAGCCCAGCTTTCACTCCGATCAATGGACAATCTAATTAATACACAATATCATTCCAAGTTTTGGTGTTGAACTTATTTTTTCTACAAATGGCATAATAATACCATCAGCTTAATTCAAGATGTCCGTATAAAAAACTTTGTAGCGTTCGCGTCTAACAGATTTTGGTGAAAAGCCATACTAAGAGTAGTACTTCTTTTCAGCGCCAGGGAAATATTGTATGATTAAGTTGACTCCATATGATTTGCCTTTTGCATAGAAGGGATGTATTTTTATGATCCAATCTTTATGGCAAAAATACGGCAAGAGCATGCTGCTACCGGGCGGACTTGTGATCATTGGACTTTGTTACTTCTATTTTTCGAGTATTGACTCTTCATCTCCCCAAGAAGAGCTCATCGAAACAATCCAACCTACTGAACAAACAGAAACGATAGAGCCTGTAGTAGAAGCGGTCTTACAGCAGGTGCTAGTCGATGTAAAAGGTGCTATTTTGCATCCAGGTGTCTATTCATTAAGTGAGGAACAACGCATTATTGATGCTGTACAACTTGCTGGTGGCTATACAACGGAAGCGGATACGCAGCTTATTAATCATGCGCAAAAAGTGCAGGATGAGATGGTCATTTATATTCCTAAGAAGGGTGAGCAGCTTAATGAAGTAACGACAGATTTTGTTACGATGCCAACTACTGGTCCGTCTATGGGTAGTAGTGGCGCTAAGGACGGTAAAGTCAATTTAAATAAAGCTGATGAATCGGTACTCACGACACTTTCTGGTATAGGCCCCTCGAAGGCACAAAGCATTATCAGCTACCGAGAAGAAAATGGTGGTTTCCAAACGATTGAGGATTTAAAAAAAGTTACCGGCATTGGTGACAAAACATATGAAAAACTAAAAGATTCAATAACAGTTAAATAGACTCTTCAAAATTCATGTTGTATTGACGATTCTTTTCAAAAAGTGCTGTAACCTATATACTAGAAAGAAAATATTTTGGAGGTAGTCATATGGAGCGTATTACTTGGGATCAATTTTTTATGGCACAAAGCCATTTACTAGCACTACGAAGTACTTGTACAAGACTGTCAGTGGGTGCAACGGTTGTGCGTGATAAACGTATAATTGCAGGGGGCTATAACGGCTCGATTACTGGCGATGAGCATTGCATCGAGGAAGGTTGTTATGTAATAGACAATCATTGTGTGCGAACTGTGCATGCTGAGATGAATGCCCTGTTACAATGTGCAAAATACGGCACACCAACAAAAGGTGCTGACCTGTATGTGACGCATTTCCCTTGCTTGCCATGTACAAAATCAATTATTCAAGCTGGAATTCATCGTGTCTATTACGCAACAGATTATAAAAATAATCCATATGCACAGGATTTATTTAAAAAAGCAGGCGTGGAAGTGGTACATGTTCCATTTGATGAACGAAAAATTGATTTTTTAAGTGATGACAAGCTTGCTTTGTACATAGACATGTTGAATGAACTGCGTGCAAGTGGTATGCCAGCAGAAAAATTGCTCCCGTATGAACAGAAGGTGAGCGAATTATTTGGAAAAACGCTGTAGAGCATAAATGGATTTACGTAGCATTAGCTGTACTTGTGGCGTCTATAGCAGCACATAAGTCAGCTTGGCTACTTGTCGTACTAGTAGTTCTAGCTGTTTGGCTTACTGTAAAAGGCGAGCGGCGTATTATTTCGGCATTCGTAGTGGGTGCCGGATTCCTATCTTTTTTCTTCATTTCAATCATCCAACTGACGGAGCCTTCCCCTTTACCGTCGTCTTTTCAACTAACGTGGACAAGTGAATATAAAATTAATGGGCAAAAGCTGCGCGGCTTTGCCAAAACTAAGACAGGTGAAAAATTGTATACTGTCTATACTTTTGCTACTGAGAAAGAGAAAAAGTATTATGAGACAACGCCTATTACTGGCTTTACGTATCGCGTACAAGGTGAACTTGTACCGCCAAATCCACCCGCACATATTTATGCCTTTTCGATGGAAGATTATCTCGTGAGTAAAGGTGCTAGTGGAACATTTGAAGTAAAGAGCTGGACGTTTGTATCAGAGGAAAAGTCGATTCGTACATTTCTTGCAAAGCAACGTTTTCAATTGAAAAAGCACATTGAAGCGACATTTCCTTCAGCACTTGCTGCAGAAGCACAGGCATTACTGATTGGCTTGCAGGACAATGTGGATGAGGAATTACAGCGTGCCTATCAAAAACTCGGTATTACGCATCTATTTGCGATTTCTGGGCTTCATGTAGCACTTGTTTCGTGGTTGTTTTTCGAGGGTCTACTTCGTATTGGTGTACGCAAAGAGGTGGCTGCGATTGTACTGCTTATTATTTTACCTGTCTATGGTTTTATAGCAGGTGGTGCGCCGTCAGTATGGCGTGCGGTATCAGTTGTAGAGTTTGTCATGCTTATGCGTTATGTGAAGTGGCGCGTACCGATTGACGATGCACTGGCAATTAGTTTTATCGGTTTTGTCCTCCTTGAGCCTGGTGTTATTTTTCAAGTTGGCTTTCAGTTGTCGTATTTAGCAACGGCTAGTCTTGTCTACTCGGGTGTCATTTTTAAACGAGCTAAAAGTAGGTTGATGCAGTCATTTCTAATAACTTTTGTGTGTCAGTTACTTGTTTACCCCATATTACTCCATCATTTTTATGAAATCTCCATTTCCTCATTATTAGTGAATATTGTCTTTGTACCGCTATTTTCCTTTGTCATTTTACCCGTAAATATTGTACTGCTCGTAGCAACATTTGCTGCGATGCCTATAGCGAAATTATTATTCGTCGTTTATGAGCCACTGCGTGAATGGTTGACCGAGGCAATTTTATATTTGCAGGCATTGCCACTCCAGTTATGGGCACCGGGTAAACCTGCAATATGGCTTGTCAGTGTTGCATTTATCAGTGTCCTCCTTGGGTTTTATTTTTTAGAGATGCGGAGGTATCGTAGGTTTACAATTGTGTTAATAGTACCTATATTTTGTATTCATTTTGCACCGTTATTTTATAACGAGACAAGATTAACGTTTTTAAATGTAGGGCAGGGTGATTGTACAGTCGTTGAATTGCCGTTTAGAAGGGCTGTATACGTCGTTGATTCAGGTGGAGTGTTACGCTTTGACCAAGAGGCTTGGAAGGCTTCACAGAGCCCGTACGAGGTTGGAAAGCAGGTTGTTGTCCCCTTTTTAAAGGGAAAAGGGATACGGGACATCAATATTTTTATCGTGACACATGCAGATGCCGATCATGTAGAGGGTGCCGAAGAGGTTCTAGAGGAAATAGGAATGCGTGAAATTCATGTGACACCGGGTTCTCTTGACAAGCCTGTAATGAATGATTTGCTTTCAGAAGCGGCAAAGCAGCGAGTACAGGTGAAGGAGAAAATGCAGGGAACAGGTTGGCGAGTAGGTGAGACAAGCTTTCATTATTTATGGCCACAGGATGTCGATTATGAAGGCAATGATGATTCACTTGTACTATACATGCAGCAGAAGTCGTTTCGAGCATTGTTAACAGGTGATTTGGAGGAGAATGGGGAACAACAGCTCATCAAGCTCTATGACCGTCAGCTAGCTAATATGACGCTTTTAAAAGCAGGACATCATGGCAGTAAAACATCAAGCATTGAACCGTTTGTGGAGCTTCTAAAACCCGAGCTAACTATATTTAGTGCGGGGCGTAATAATCGTTATCGTCATCCGCATGATGTAGTCGTCGAGCGTTTTACGAGCCGAGGTTTGCCAACGTTGACAACGGGTACGGATGGTACGATAGAAGTTCGTATTCATGGAGATAGCTGGTCGATTCATAAAGAAAAAGACCTTGTCCAATAACAAGGTCTTTTTCAATGATACATATAAGTGCTGGATTACATAGATACGAAATCTACTACTGTTGCGATAATGAACATAACAGTGAAGACTGCAAATGATACGCCAAAACCAATCCCAGAATCGATTGCGTCGTTACGTCTGCATTGAATGTTTTTACCTTCAAATGGATTCATTGCTATCCCTCCAATTCTGTTATTTATTATAAGACATCGTTTTCATAAAAGCTATATGGAATACAAGAAATAACAGTGTTTGTAAGAATAGACACAATTCGGTCAAAGTCACAATTGCGCATAAATCATGTATACTACTAGTATAGTTATTTGGAGGGAAAATTATGATTTCAACAGTTTGGAACAATATAAAAAAAGGTGAACTCGCACCAGTTTATTTGCTAGTTGGTGAGGAATCTTACTTTATAGATGAAACGGTACAACGTTTAAAGGATGCACTTGGCCCTGAAGAAGATATAGAAATAAGTACATTTGATTTAGAGGAAGTACCAGTGGATGCAGTAATGGATGAGGCAGATACAATTCCGTTTTTTTCAGAGCGTAAGCTGATCATTGCAAAAAACGCATCGTTTTTAAAGGCAACAGAAAAAGGAAAGGAAAAAATCGACCACGATGTGAAACGTTTAGAGGCATGGCTTGCAAACCCTTCTGATTTTTCGGTGACGGTCTTTATTGCACCTTATGAGAAGCTAGATGAACGAAAAAAAGTCACAAAAATGATGAAAGAACATGCACTGTTCGTACATGCAGAAACGCCGAAAGAGCAAGATTTAGCAGTGTGGATTAAGGGTCTTGTGAAAGCAGAAGGTAAAACCATTACACAGGATGCGATCGAATATCTTGTGACGATGGTTGGACCAAATATGCTTCAGCTTCAAATGGAAATTGAAAAGATGGCACTGTATTTAGGGGAAAGCGGAGAAATTACGCCTGCGTTAGTTGAGGATTTAGTAGCCAAAACGCTGGAGCAAGATGCTTTTAAAATGTTAAATGCCTATTTTGCTCATGATCATGTAGCTGCATTGTCTATTTATCATGATTTACTGCGTCAAAAACAAGAACCAATTATGTTGGTAGGCTTACTTGCTTCCAATGTACGAACGATGTCGAATGTTTTTTATTTACAAAAAAAGGGTTACCATCCGCAACAAATTGCAAAAAACCTAAAAATTCATCCTTATCGTGTAAAACTGATGGTTGAACAACGAAATCGTCCATCTGAAGAAAGTTTATTAAAAGCTTTGTATCAGTTGGCTGAAGTCGACATGCAATTAAAAACAGCTGGCGGCAATCGAGAGCGCTATTTAGAATTGTTTTTACTGAAATCTATGTAAACACAGTTACCATCATGTGCATAAATGGTTGTATAATGTCGTAGGGGGTTTTTTAACATGCAAAAACGAATTCAGTATATGGACAACTTGCGTGCAATTGCGATTCTAGGTGTGCTGTTATTGCATGCTGCGACACCTTATGTTGTGCTTTACGGTAAAATAGATGCAGGAGATTGGCAAACAGGCATTATTTTTAACGCATTGTCTCGCTGGTGTGTGCCAATTTTCTTAATGATCAGTGGGGCATTATTACTCGGACGTAAAGAAGAGCCACTTGGAGATTTCTTTAAGAAACGGGCAAATAAAATTTTGTTGCCGTTTATCGTATGGTCTCTCGTGTATTATGCATGGGCAACATATATGTGGAATCCGGGCTATTCCGTGAAAGAATTTTTAATCCTATTTTTCAATAATAAAGTGTACTATCATTTATGGTATTTTTACGCTTTAATCGGTATTTATTTACTGGCGCCAATATTTAATATTTTCATCAACCATGCGTCACGTCAAATGATAGGTTATTTAGCTGGCTTATGGATCCTTTTTTACGGAGGCTTCCGTTATTATTCTTTTCTTTACAGCAATGATTTCACACTCTTTTTCCCGTTAAGTGAGTACATAGGTTTCTTTTTACTCGGCTATTACCTGGCGAAATTTGAGATAGAAAAAAAATGGCGCATCCTTATTTACGCAATTGGTGTCATAGGAGCTTTAGAAACGATCGTGCGAACAAATGCGTTGACAGAAGCACAGGGGCAATTTACTAGCTATGCGTTCTCCTATTCAAGCCCGAATGTTATTGCGATGAGTATTGCATTATTTGTATTCTGTAAGTATTGGATTAATCATAAGGTCGAAAAGGATACCTATCAAACGAGTCGTCTTGTTATGCTCATTGGTCAAACGAGTTTTGGTATCTATTTAGTACACGCAATGGTGTTAGATAAAGTACGTCCGTTATTTTTTGAAGGCAATGAGCTCTTTATGAAACCGCTACTTGCCATTCCGCTACAAGTATTAATTGTATTGGTCATTTGCACAATCGTAATATGGATCATTCAAAAGATTCCGGGATTACGCAAAATTGTATAACTTAAAAACGTCTATCAATAGGATAGGCGTTTTTTTATTTTGAAATAAAAAAAGACCAGTTACTCAATAAAGAGTAAACTGATCTTTTATAAACACTTACGCTTTTTTAGCTAGGCGAGACTTTTTACGAGCCGCCGCGTTTTTGTGGATAAGTCCTTTTGAAGCTGCTTTATCTAAAGATTTGTAAGCTGCTTGTAAAAGTTCTTGTGCGTTTTCAGCTTTAGCAGCAACAGCGTTTTCAGCTTTTTTCACTGTAGTACGCATTGCAGATTTCGCTTGAGTGTTAGCAACGTTAGCTTTTGCGTTAACTTTTACGCGTTTAATCGCAGATTTAATGTTTGGCATATCTTTCACCTCCTAAATTAGGTACGAGATGATAACTTCTCATTGATTTCGTGTGTCAATACAACAAAAATCATTTTAACAAACGCACGCCCAAATTGCAATAGTTAAATGCAAAGAATATTTACTTGACAGTTTGACCAAACTAATAGCGAGGTGAATAGTATGCAAAAACTAAATTGGCAACGTACGGATTTAATAGATGAATCAGAAGAAATTGTTTTACATCAGACCAAAGAACAAAAAGATACGCTTAAACAATCAAGTGGTGTCCATATTGAAGATCAAACTGAAGGACGCGTTAAAATAACACATGTTCAGGTCAATGATGAGGGTGAAAAGCAGATTGGTAAAAAGGAAGGACAATATATAACTCTTTCCGTACCTACGCTAACACCAGACGACAAGGACGGCTTTCATCAGCTTGGAGAGTCGTTACTCAAACAATTTAAAAAGTTGCACGAATCGATAGCTTTGGGAAATGACGACAAAATATTAATAATTGGACTTGGCAATCGGACGATTACACCGGATGCTGTAGGGCCTTTGGTAATTGACCATTTGCATAATCTTGAGCAAATCGATGATAAGTTTGTTATGTATGCGCCAGGTGTAACAGGGCAAACAGGCTATGAAACTGGTGAATTTGTTGCAGCGCTTGCAGAACGAATTCAGCCAAAATTGATTATTGTCATTGATGCACTTGCTAGTAGATCAAGTGAGCGGCTATGTAAAACCATCCAGTTAACAAATACAGGTATACATCCAGGGTCTGGAGTAGGTAATCAGCGCCAAGAGATATCTCAAGAGGTGCTAGGAGTCCCTGTTACAGCAATTGGCGTACCAACTGTAGTAGATGCACCAGTCTTAATCGCAGATGCTGTAGAACTAATGTTACGGTCTATAGCGGCACGAGTTGCAGAACGAGGTAAACCATCTGCTAAACTGTCACTTTCTTCATGGCGACCAGATATAAATAAAGAACTCGATATGTCACTAGTAACGCCGATATTTGGTGAATGGGCTACTTGGTCGAAGGAAGAAAGACACCAACTGTTTGAGGAAACGATTGCTGCTTCAAATGCACAGCTTATGGTATCGCCGAAAGAAGCGGATGCTTGGGTTGAAAAGTATGCGAAACTAATTACGTCGATGCTCACAAATTGGGCAAACACTCTATAATTTTTAAAAATTAGTTGGTGCTAAAACGCCAGCTTTTTTTCGTTTGGTCACTAAATAATAATCAAATTGATGGAATTATAATGAGTCAAATTTCATCGTTCTAAAAGACACCCTCCCTCCATACGATATGGGGAGGAGGGTGTAACCTTTGCTAAAAAAACTACAATGGTCAGCTGGTTTATTATTGTTCTTCTTCGTATTACCTGTCATTGCAGGGCAACTTCCGTTCAATAAGCAGGCATCAACTCCGATCAAACAGGAAAAACAGGCAGAAGAAAAACAGCAGGTTGTGTTTGCTGCTACAAATTCATCTGAACAAAGTGATCTCGAAATGACGAAAGATCTGATTCAAACGAAAGATCCGTTTCAAGTGTTAATCTTATTTACACATTCACATGAATCGTATGGGCCGATGGTGCAAAAAGTCAGTGGAAAAGTAGCAAATTATGATACTCAAACAAATATTTATAAATTCAAGGATGATATCGTCAACAATTTCCAGTCTAGCGGTTTACAAACGGATGTGTTGGATGTTGATGTTATGGAGCTCTTGAAGAAAGAGGGTAAGGATATGCGCTACGCTTACAGTACGGTACGCCCATATCTAGCAAATCATTTGAAGGAACAATCCTATGATCTTATTTTAGATGTGCATAGGGATGGAATATCTAAAAAAGCTTCAACGATAACTTACAATAACGAAACATATGCGAAAATTGCTTTAGTTGTAGGAGAGGAGCATCCAAACTTCAGATGGAATACAGCCTACGCGGATAGCTTATCTACTGCAATGAATAAGCTTATCCCAAATATTTCACGGGGTGTTATATCGAAAGACGGCGAAGGTGGTAATGGTCTCTACAATCAAGATTTAGCAAAAGAAATGATTATCGTTGAACTTGGTGGTGTAGAGAATACAGAGGAAGAGTTAAAACGTACGATTGCAATATTAGGGAAGGCGATTTCAAATGCCTTTGCTTCGGAGATAATAAATTAATTGTAAAAAACTTCTCGTTTACTCAATAAATTCACTCTGTCATTGCGCAAACTAGCGTGAGACTGCTATAATTCAGTATAGTTTAATTAGGAGTGGAAGATATGAACCGAGAAGCACGTTTAAAAAGACAAGAGAATATTCGAAATTTCTCTATTATTGCACATATTGACCACGGGAAATCTACGCTTGCTGACCGTCTTTTAGAGCAAACGAAAGCACTAACTTCCCGTGAAATGAAAGCACAGCTACTCGACTCAATGGACTTAGAGCGTGAGCGAGGCATTACCATTAAATTAAATGCAGTACAATTAAAATATGAAGCAAAAGACGGAGAAGTGTATACATTCCATTTAATCGATACACCAGGACATGTCGATTTCACATATGAAGTATCACGAAGTCTAGCTGCTTGTGAAGGTGCTATTTTAGTCGTGGATGCAGCACAAGGAATTGAAGCACAAACACTAGCGAACGTATACTTAGCGCTTGATAATGACCTTGAAATTTTACCAGTTATCAATAAAATCGATTTACCAGCGGCAGACCCGGAGCGTGTACGCCAAGAGGTCGAAGATGTTATTGGGTTAGATGCTTCTGAAGCAGTATTAGCTTCTGCTAAAGCTGGTATCGGTATTGAAGAAATTTTAGAACAAATCGTAGAGAAAGTACCTGCACCAACAGGTGATCCAGATGCGCCTTTACAAGCGTTAATTTTCGACTCTGTGTATGATGCGTATAAAGGTGTTATCATCTCGATCCGTATCGTGAACGGTACAGTTAAAGCGGGCGATAAAATTCGCATGATGGCTACTGGTGCTGAATTTGAAGTTATTGAAGTCGGCATTCACACACCAAAAATTACACCACAAAAGGAACTAACTGTCGGAGATGTTGGTTACTTAACAGCGTCTATTAAAAATGTTGCTGACACACGTGTAGGGGATACAGTTACATTTGCGGATCGCCCAGCAACTGAAGCGTTAGCTGGTTACCGTCGTTTAAATCCAATGGTATTCTGCGGTTTATACCCGATTGACACGGCGAAATATAATGACTTACGTGATGCGTTAGAAAAATTAGAGTTAAATGACTCCGCACTTCAATTTGAACCTGAAACATCACAAGCACTTGGCTTCGGTTTCCGTTGTGGATTCTTAGGACTATTGCACATGGAAATCATTCAGGAACGTATCGAGCGTGAATTCAATATTGACCTAATTACAACGGCTCCATCTGTAATTTACGATGTGCATAAGACAGATGGCTTGTCATTAAAAGTTGATAACCCATCAATGATGCCAGATCCACAAAAAATTGACCGTGTAGAAGAACCGTATGTTAAGGCGACGATTATGGTGCCGAATGATTATGTTGGGGCTGTAATGGAGCTTTGCCAACTTAAACGTGGTAATTTCATGGCGATGGATTACATCGATACTACACGTGTTAGTATCATTTATGAAATGCCACTATCAGAAATTGTCTATGATTTCTTTGATTACCTAAAATCAAACACAAAAGGTTATGCATCGTTTGACTATGAGTTAATTGGCTACAAACCATCGAAACTTGTAAAAATGGATATCCTTCTTAATGGTGAACAAGTCGATGCACTTAGCTTCATCGTTCACCGTGACTTTGCTTATGAACGCGGTAAAGTAATCGTAGAAAAACTAAAAGAATTAATCCCACGCCAACAATTTGAGGTACCAGTTCAAGCAGCAATTGGTCAAAAAATTGTAGCACGTTCAACAATTAAATCAATGGGTAAAAACGTACTTGCAAAATGTTACGGTGGGGATATCTCACGTAAACGTAAATTACTTGAAAAACAAAAAGCAGGTAAGAAACGTATGAAACAAGTTGGTTCAGTCGAAGTCCCACAAGAAGCCTTTATGGCAGTATTGAAGATGGATGATACGAAGTAACGTTCATATAACAATGTTTATAGGGGTTATAAACCAATAATTTTATATAAGATGGGTCGAGGATGCCACCAATTTGCCACCGCTATTAAATTGTGCCAGCAATTTTATAAATCTTTTGCGATGGAATCAAAAATATTGACAGCATCCAGGCCCATCTTTTGAGTTAAATGGACATAGCGGTCTTCAGTAGTTACTGAAGACCGCTATGTCCTAATCTTTTTTTTTGACAATTTTTATTGGTTGTCCATTTTTGATTAACATTGTTGAATGGATATGTTGGAGCTTATAGTAAGGCTGTAGAGTGTTTGGTAACTGTAGACTTCCTTCATGCGTATAACCTAGGGCATTACTGTCGTATGGGCTAAAATGATACATGCTTGGGGGCGGTCTACTCCTGAAGCGGAGCGAAGTGGTTTTTAGCCGTCCATAGATAAATAGTAGACGAAACATGATAATTGGGTGGGATGGAAATATAAAATATAGAACTAATTGAATGTTTGTTGATAGTGAGTCTTATCTATGTGTTTGTTTTTTTACTTTCTTTTTCAGCGCATTTAATGTTACGTAATTTTGCAACAAAAAGTAATAACAAAGGCAATAAAATGGTAACTGTTAAAGAAAATAGTGGCCAAATATCCCTATTATAGTAAGATGAATGAATGGTATTCGGATGAATAATTTGGGAAAGTACGATTGAAATCATACCAAGTGGTAAGATAAGTGGTCTATGATCTTTAATATTAAGTAATTGTGCTATACCCTTTACGGATGCGTAAAAATAAAGAAATGACCTAACAAAAATTGTAATTATCCACAAAAAAGCCATTATCATCTCAACTCTTTGCAGAAAATTCCCTACAGAAATATTTTTAGCCAATGTATAGCTAGGAAAAATTTTAAGGGATGTAATTGTAGCACCCAGTACAAGTATACTCAAAGCTATGATAATAGTTAATATTAGACCTCCAGCTATTGTCCCTAAATAAAAACCTTTTTGCGTAGACTGATGTTCATTAATAGCGGAAGGGAATATCATTAATAATACAATCAATGGAAACGAAAAAAAGCTCATAAAATAAAAAGCACCAAACAGGAGTGACATTGTTGATGTTTCAAATATTGGTTGTATATTTTTTACGTTAATATCTGGAGAAACAAATATGACAAATATAATAAATAAGAGCAAAAATAAAGGGAATATGAATTCTGTAGTACGTGCAAATACTTCAATACCTAAAAACGAGCCATACATGATAACGATAGTGAACAATATTACGAATGCGACTGTAGGTGTCTCTGGCATTACTACAGTTTGCATAAAAATCCCGATGAAATAAAATAATTCACTTGCTGAAAGAAAGGTTAAAGTTATAAAACTAATGGATGTGAATTTACCAATAAACTTACCTAAAATTCTTTCATTAGCTTCCACGAACGATAAATCAGGAGTCTTATTTCCTAAAGAGATGAAAAGCTTTATTACTAAAATACTTAAGACCACTCCGACTATTGCCGCAATCCAAGCATCTTGTTTAATTTCACTTGCTAAGGAAGAAGGAATTATTAATATAGCTGTACCTATGGAATATAGAATTACAATTATTGTATACTGACGCGCGCTAATAATTTCTTCTTTCAAACTTATCACCTCATTACGTTCTAGAAATGTATATCTTCATTACCTTCGAAACCTCTGGACTGAAATTGATTTAATGATTTATGTTCAAATACAAGGATTAACATCTTAATGAAGAAATATTCAAAAAAACAATAACAAGACCACTCCGTGATGGGTGGTCTTGATGTTTTTATTCACCTTCATTGGAGTATTGAAGATGGATGATACGAAGTAACTTGGTATAAAGGATGAATAGGTAGCCAAGTTGTTAATCTTAGGCATTCTCCTATACATGTTTGATTTTCGTAATGTAAATAATGTCAAGTTAATTTAAATTACCTGTACTAATAATAGACGTATTGACTTTGATATCTATTTTTAGCTTACTCATCGTCTCTTCTGTCATTTTTTTTGTCCATTTCCCCTCGTAGTACATTCGGAAATTCTCACTTAAACCAATCGGGTCAATTTTTTGTTCTTTGAGTTTATCTAAAAATTGGATAATGTTTTGCTCGTATTGTTTATTAATATCATTTTCTAGCTCCGATAAGTTTTCTAAAGAAGTTAGATGATTATACCTTTCACCTCTATAATCTATAAGGGAGCCTTTAATACTCAATGTTATAGTTAGCTTTGGAGATTTTACACTTTTATTACTCTCTATGTGTACCTTGCTTCTAACTAAATCAAGCATTAAACTTTCTTTGCCATGACCTTGATGTAATTCAAGGGAGAGAGGTGCAAGCTTCTTATGTCCTTGTATGTCTTGAATGATATGTGCCTCGTTCGGCGGTATGGTTTCAAACATATTATCATTCTTAAATAAAGCAACGCCTGTTATTTCTATTCTCTCCCCTTTTTTTTCTATTACTGGAATGATGGGATCAAATACTGGATTTGTTACGGTATAGATAAAATCGTGAATGTTGGTATTTGGATTAAATGCAGTATTAATAGTGGGTTCTAATAAATCATATAAAAAAAAGTTTATATTAGGCTTATCCGGATAATCCCCATTTAGCAATTCCTCAGCATTACCCTTAACGATTGCAATTAGCACTTTATCGCCGGACTCAGGATTTCTGTATAAATGCTCGATTGTCTCTTTTATCGGTCCTTTTCGGGCATATTCCTCGTTAATAAGAACAACACGTAATTGGTTGAATTGAATCTTTTTATCTGAAAGTGCCTCTATATCGACAACGCCTTTAGAAACTAATTCGGTAGCAACGGAGAAAACTAGCGTATCCTTCTTTGCTTCAGGAGAATATTGTGGGATTGCTACGCTTAATTTCACCTTACTATCATCAATATAGTCAAATCCCATAATGCCCACCAAAGCAATATCCTCTAAGGGGACTTTAATCCCTTCTTCTGAACAACCTGCCATAAAAATAAACGCACATAAAGTGGTGACTAGTAGAAATTTTCTGTTCATTGTTTCACCTGCTTTTTTTGGAGTAAGTAGATGATACTCAAAAATATTGGCCAAACGACTAATATATAGGCAAGATAACTATTTCCTTTAAAAATTCTTTCTTGATATTCACGTGGGAATGGAATCATCACAACGAGGAAAATGACGATAGCGAGAATATATATATAAAATTTTTTATGTTTAGTGAACAGAGACCCCATTCCTACGGTTGCACTCCATAAAACGACTGCAACGGTAGTTAATATTAGAAATACCCATAATGTTACCCCAAGAATATCGAACCTTTCTACAAAAGAAAGCTCTCCAGCTTTAAATACATTTAATAAAGAATACTCAATATGTTTCAATTGCCATTCTGAGAAATACATAACGCTCACTATGACGGTGATATAACAAAGACATATGCTTATCCAAATACCTATTGTTGCATGTTTAAACGCTTTTTTTTGATCTTTAATATACGGAAAATAAAACATAATTAATTCATAGCCTAAAATGGATAGGTAGCCTGATTTAAAGGCATCAAAAAATTCACTACTACTGAAGTTGAATAAAGGGGAAAAATGTCGTATATCACCTTTTTCAATGGCCCAATTAGTGAAATAAAAAATACCTATCGTTATAAAGAAGGCTAATATACAAAATCTTGCAATAGATTTTATCCCGCCATTTACAATATAAATAAGTAATAGGAGCAAAAAGAGAACAGGCATTAAAATGGTTTGTTCTGGGAGAGCATTACTTTGTATAAGATGCATGTATTTATTAATAACCCCTGCAATTAACAGAGTAAAGTGAAGGATTACCAAAGAATTGATAACTTTTCCCAACCCTTTCCCCAGTAATATTTCATTAATACGAAATAAATTTTCATTAGGATACTTAGTGTTAAGCCAGATTATTGGCCAAAGTGTTAAGGTTGCAATGAACCCAAATATAAGTGGAAAGAGTATTTGACTATAGCCCACTGCGCTAAGATCTCGAGGTAGTGTGAGCATTTCGGTACCAACCATAGCACTTTGTACCAAAAAAATAACATGGTAGCGATTCAAAATTTTCTTGTTGTGTGTACTCATTTTAAACTACCTCAACTTCCGTCAAACATTTTACTTTTTCTGTGCTCTCGAAATTCCTTTTCGGCTTTTTATATATTCTGTTGGAAAACGAATAATAGTGTCCAACAAGTCCGTAGCCTTTCGTGGAATAATAGGAGTCATATATGGTGTTCCTAAAGAATTCAATCTTAGTAAATGGGCAAATAACCAAGCAAAGGCTAACATTTGACCAAACATTCCAAACAAACCAGCAGATAAAATAAAGATATACCGAACGAATCTACTCGTATTACCCATTAAGAAAATAGGAGGGAGAAAAGAAAGTAATGCAGAAGCAGCCACTAACACAATAAGAATATTACTGACTAGTCCAGCTTCTACCGCTGCGGTGCCAATTACAATACCTCCAACGATACCAATCGTTTGGCCGACTTTCGTAGGCATCCGTGAACCAGCTTCCCTTAAAATCTCTATGATTAATTCAATAAACAATACTTCGAAAAGTGGTGGGAAAGGTACTTTACTTCTCGATTCTTGTAAATTCAATAAAAGCTCATAAGGGAGAAGTTCTGGGTGAAATGTTAAGGCAGAGATATAAGCAGGTGTGATCATGATTGTTAAGAAAAAGCCAAAAAATCGAAGCATTCGAAGTAAAGACGCTGTTGTCCAACGGTTGTAATAGTCTTCAACTGAAACGAACATTTCGAAAAATGATGTAGGACAAACGATTGCTGCTTGGCTATTGTCCATAAAAATAACGATTCTTCCATCAATGAGATTCTGACTAATACTATCAGGTCTGACACTCATGTAATATTGTGGAAAAGGAGATAAAGGATTATCTTCAATAGCTTGCATTAACTGTGAGATATCCGTAAATATCGGATAGTGTACTTTATCTAATCGTTCTCTCAACGTATCTAAATTTTCCTTGCATACAATATTCTCAATATACATAATGGTAATTTTAAAGTTAGAGTCTGTTCCTAACATGTGATCTTCGTTTTTTAGCATCGGATTTCGTATTCGCCTTCTTACCAAAGAAATATTGGTTTCTAACGATTCTGTAAATGCATCTTGTGGTCCGATTACTGTTGATTCTGTAACGGAATCTGTTATCGCGCGTGTAGGAGCACTATAGGTGTCAATAGACAGCAGTTGATGTGTTTTATGAAAATACATCAACGTATGGCCACCAGCAAGTTTTTCTACAACACCCTTAAAGTCTTTTACATCAACAGTTTCTGATAATTGATGAATTTGATGGATATGAGAACATAGTGGAACTAATACTATTTCTTGCAGCGTCATTTTTTCTACAAGCGAAGCAGAATTGATAATAGTCACTAAACCTTCACTTGTAGAGACTTCTTTGAATACAACGTCCTCAATATTTTTTGTTATCTCTTTTATAGCTTTAACCGTTTCATCAGCTAAAACGCCCTCAACAGTAGGGGGCTTTTTATACAGCTGATCACCTTTGGTGGTACGTACCAACTTATATTTCAAAAGTACCACACGCCTTTCTATATATAGATAAAATTAGGTTATCCATTTTTAAAAAGAGTATGTATGAAAGATATTAACGAATTTTGTAGGGTAAATATTTATGATAAAAAAGCTCTCAAGTAGTTTTTGTAAGTGTCTACTTGAGAGGTATAGATAGAATGAATTATTTATCTTTTTTTAAATACATAATAAAAATGCCAAATAAACAGACACCAGTCAGGGAACCTAAAGTAAACCCCCATGAATAATAATCGAAGAGTAAATACATTAGTAACATACCGAAAATATATCCGAGAGTAATGCCGAACAAAAATTTCTTGATTTTCAAAGCTACACCTCCTTGTAACGGCATTATAGTAATGATTTTCGTTGAATAAAGTATAGTTGGAATCGGATTTCAATTCCATTATATAAATATCTATTATATTATCGTTAAAAATATCTCTATTTTTCAATCGAAAGAAAATATATATCATAAGCAGTATGCGCGCCATGTTGCATTCCAATGAAGGAATAGAAGTGCAGTCCCTTATGCCGCATCAGCCACGAAATGATGCAAATCAAAAATAGAGTTTGTAGTAACTCACAACCTACTACAAGAGGAAATCATATACAAGTAAAATTGGTGTTTTTACGAAGAAAACTCTAATACTTTAAAACATCGTTGAATTAGGAATTACAGAAAACTTATCTAGATAAAATCAATTCTATGAAATAATCGACTAATATGCACTCTAATTGTTAGAAAATAAAAATCTAATGATGGGTGTTTTTTATTTATATAATCGAAGAGCGTTTAAATTCTACCGAAGTGATTTTTTTATATAAAAAATGGGCGAAATATAAGCATCAGAAAAATAAAAACAAATAATTGAAACTTTTTCTAAGAAAATGACCACTAATCATTTGAAAGGAGTTGCGAGATGAAAGATAAAAATTACAAGTTAGTTAAGAAAGCTATTAAAGGCAATAATGCAGCCTTTGAACAATTAATAAAGCAGCATTATGAACAAATCTACCGTACAGCATACCTGTATGTACATAATCGAGAAGACGCTTTAGATATTGTGCAAGAATCCACTTATCAGGCTTTCACATCTATTCACACATTGAAAAATCCAGAGTATTTCATGACATGGTTTACCAAAATAATCATTCGTTGTTCGGGTCAATGTCTACAAAAAAGGAAAAATATTGTGCCAATGACAGAAGAGATATTAGCTGAAATTAATGCGAAGAATGACACGATTGATGAGAATTCATTTTTTCTTTTGGAAACTATTGGGGAACTGAAAGAAAACTATCGAACTGCTATTATACTTTTTTATTACTACGATTATTCGATTAAAACGATTAGTGACATGATGGAAATACCAGAAGGAACAGTTAAAACTAACTTGAGTCGAGGAAAAGAAGCACTTAAACAAAATTTTGTAAAGGAGTATACTTATGGATCATAAGAATCTGAGACATATTATTGATAAAATAGAAGTGCCAAAAGAAGATGTGTTTCGTGCGATTGAAATGGGAATACAGCAAGGGGAGCAGAAGAATCGCCGAAACTCCTATCCTAGGAAGAAATTTATAGTAAGTTGTGCAATAGCTGCATCTTTTATGGGCCTAATTTTTTCTTCTGGATTTATTAATCCAAAAATGAATCAAGTATTAGCGATGACACCTATTATTGGCGCAATCTATGAACAGTTCGGCGATAAAATGGGGTTAGATCTGGCTAGGCAGAATTTGATCACAGAATTAGACCAGTCGGTAACCAAGAATGGTGTGACCGTTAAACTAAATAATGCCTATTTTGATGGTGGGATTGTTTCCATTACAGGACATGTCAGTGGAGAGTTAGAGAAAGGGATTAACGAAGAAGGTGAGTTAAGCATAGATGTTAATTTTGAAAATGGTAAAGCCGATCATGATCTTTGGTTACATGGTAAGTCAACGCAGTTTAAAGAAACTGAAAAAGGTTTTGAGTTTCAATGGAAGTTAAATTATCCCTATGAAACGATTAAAGAAGATTTCACATTACCGATAGCTATACATTATATAAATGGAATAAAAGGGGATTGGAATTTCGATATACCAATTACACAAGCTGAACATAAAACTTTAGCCATTAATCATTCAAGGGACTACCAAGAGGAAGGAGTCCAAATAAATATTAATGACATTAAAATTGCTAATGCGTCCTCCGTTTTAAATTTAGAAACGGTTTCGAAATATGAAGATGACAAAATTGATATAAAAAAAGCTGTGGATGACAAAGGAAATATACTATTTCAGTATGTAAATAACACTATACTTTCACAAACAAAAGAAAAAAATGGCTTCCATGTTTCTGCGCATAAAACTATCAGTAAAATAAATGAGCATGTACAATCGATTACATTTTACCCGACTATTTCTATTTTTGAGCTACCAGTGCAACAGCTACTGAATATTTCAACATTTTTACTTGAAAGTGAACGAACAGCATTAGCGATCAAAGTAAATAGCGTCACGGCAGAAGGCAATAAAATAATTGTGGATTATAATTTCGAAGGATTTCCGAATAATTTGAACAATCATCGTGCGGATTTAGTATTACATAATTTATCGTGTGCCTTCAATCTAATTGATAACGATTTTATGGGTGAAATAGATCCTGAAAATCCCATGCCACCGGAAAATCATAGTATAAGCAAAAATGAAGTGAGGTTATTAGATAAAAAAACGTATCATTATCAATCTGTATTTCGTTTAGATGGGGAAGAACAAATAGAAAATTTCGCATTGGAAAATACCGTTTTACAATTTAATTTTACTAGTTTTATTGAAATAAAAGAGTTAGCACCGTTTACTGTCGAATTATCTAAATAAATAAGCTTCTTACTAATGGCTGCTTAAACAGGATGAGTTATTTTACACGAACGGTTGGTGAAAGAAAATCCTCATATTTTAGACTTAGCTAAATTTTTACCATAAAGAAATTAAGTTATTCTTGTAAAAGGGACTATTGGACACCCCCTTTTACGAGAATAAAATTTTTTTCAAAACTATGTCCCTCTTTCCTTTATTTCTTTGTATATAGTGAAAAATAAGATTTGGGGAGGAATAGATATGGGAGGTTGGATTAAGTTACATAGGAAAGTGCTAGACAATGAAATTTGGTGTGATGTGACGGTGTTTCGGTTGTTTACATTACTGATGCTTAAGGCGACACATCAAGAGTTGAAGGTGCGAGGACAAACGTTAAAACGTGGCCAATATGTACGTTCGTATAGCAAGCTTGCGGAAGACTTGGCATATAGGGAAGACGAGGCTTGAAGACAATGTCGAAAAGTACGGTCATGCGTGCGGTGAAAAAATTAGTGGTTGCTGGAATGATAGACATTAACGAGACGGAATATGGAACGTTGTTTACCGTCATCAATTATGATGTATATCAAGGAATGGGGGCAAGTATGTTAACCGAACGTGACACGATATCGATACGAACAATGAATGTTACTGAAACGAATGCAGGAGCAAAACAAGCACTGAATGAATTTCAAGAAAGAAAAGAACATCAGTACAATTATGATATAGAAGATGGTACATTACCACAGTTGCTTATGCAAAGTATGTCATTAGCAAACTTATTTATTATGGAAATTCAAAAAAATGACCCACATTTTAAGGTGATGAATAAGATGCTTTGGGCACAACAATTACAAGTATTTATGCAAGAGCAATCGCGTACTATTGTGTTAAATCCACATAAGTTAAAAGAGCGTTATACCTCATTATTATTAAAAATGCGAAAGCGTAAGAAGCCTGTCAGACGGGTAGAAGTGATACCAGAGTGGTTCCAAGAGCGTCATACTCAACCAAATTTGGCTGAACAACCTCCTGAGATGGATTTTGAAGCAGAGCGTGCGAAAATAATGAAAAAATTGAATGGATAAAAATTCTATAATGTTTTATTTTGAGGATCATAAAAATAAGTTATTCTAGGAATGGGGAAGTATGTTAGTACCTTTAACGGTTGGTAATGCCATAGGGTGCGTTATTATTTTTTGCATATTGGATGAATGTGGGGGATAAGTAGGATGGGGAATGGCTGTTTTACGAAGAGGGTAATGGTTGTAGGTGCTTCTGGTGTTCTTGGTAAATTAGTATGCACGGAGTTACTTAGAATATTTGATACGCAAATAAACTTAATTGTGACTGATTATAAGGAAGATCGAGGTAAGACGCTAGCAAACTCGTATAATAAAGATGTTAAATTCGAATATTTGGATGCGAAAAATGAAGAGAATGTAACTAAGGTTATTAAAAATGTCGATATTGTAATTGTTGTGTTAAAGCAAGATAACCCTTATATTCAAAAGACTTGTATAGATAACCGTATTCTATGTATCGATGTAACGCCCTTTACGGATTTCGTTGGAAAAATAAAATTATTACAGCAAGAGGCTGAACTAAATGAGGTAGGATCTATTGTAATGTCTGGCTTTTTTCCAGGGGTCTCTGGATTGATGGTTCATAAAGCCATAATAGGTTTTCAACAAGTGGATGAAGTAAATATTGGCTTGCTCCAAAATACAAATGCTAAAGCTGGTATCTCAGGTATATTGGACATGTTAAATATTATTTCTCAGCGCGTTATGAATGGTACGAGAAATTTATCGGGCTTTACAATGAAAAGAAAAATGTATTTTAATGAGCCAACCAATGAAAGAGAAGTACGGTTAATAAATCATGCAGAAAAAGGTTACCTAAATCAAAAGCTTAATGTGAAAACAATAAATTACTGGACAGCATGGAATCAGCCTTTTTTCAATAAACAAATTTCCTTGCTTAAAAGTCTGGGGATTATTGATATTATACTTAATCTGGGGAACAAAAAATTCCTTTCGAAGATAGTTAAGCATAAACCTGAAAAAGATGAAAATGCCTATTTAACTGTTGAAGTAAAAGGAATTATCGATAATAAAGAAACAATCAGAACTTTAGCGCTTTCTACCTTTTCGGATTACCATACAACAGCAATGGTAACAGCCGCTTTAGCTAAAGTGGCGGTACAAAAAAAGATAGAAGGTGTAGTTTGTCCTTTTGAAATCACTAATATTGATGAACTACTTACGGAAATAAACTGTATAAAAATAAATTTGAAAAAACTTTCATAGTAGAAGATGTTGAAGAATCACAAAGATTTAGTGTGATGGTTGGTATTAAGTGTTTCAATGATACAGTCTTACAATTTGTTTTAGAAAGCTTTATTGTTATAACTTCTAAAAGATCATACTTTATATTGAATTAATACATAATTAGTAGTATACTTGTTCGGGCTAATATTGAGAATTTTGGTGTATTGATTACAAATTAAACGACAAAAACCCTTCATTTAATGAGTATCAAGCTATACACAAATCTATTCCTTGAAATGTGAACGAGCTACATACGTATAATCAATTATATCAAGCGATTTCCAATGGTTGGTTTAGTATATCAATATATGATGGAATAGCATTAATTGGCTATGAACGTATTACTTCAGATAGAAACTATCAAACGTTTATTTGTGACGTTATGGTTTACACGAAATATCAACGACAAGGTATTGCTACAAAAGTGATAGAAGCCTTCCTGGCGCAATGCAAACGTCAGGAAATAAAATAGATTCAATTTTCTTGTGCGAAAGGGAAACAGCTATTTTTATCAAAAACTTGGATTTGTAAAACGTGATCCAGTAGCGCCAAGAACGATGCTATTTTACTACTGAAAAAGGATTTCATAGTATGTGTAGTTGAAATAGTCCTATAAGTAGTCGATTTAAAAAAGATGAGGTTGAAACTTTATGAAAAAGAAAATTAGCCTAGTAATATTTGCACTTGCCTAATTAGGGCTGTTAGCTATATATATTTAGTAATTTTATAGAGTTAGAAAAAGCACATAATAAGCTGGCTAAAGAAAATCCTCAAATTTCTAAAATTGAATCTATTATTAGCATAGGCAGATGGGGCGAATGGAATTCCGAATTTGTCGGTGTAGTAATAATAGATAATTAAAAGTATCGAATGTGGTTTGATAAAAATGGTCTTGTCAATGGTAATGGACTAGTTTACTAAATTTATATATAAGTAGTCTGTGTTAGAAAGCAAAACTGTCGATTCGTAAAGCCCCTATGACAAAAAGGGTCTTTCTCGAGAAACTAGGGACTTATCAATGCAGTGGTGAGAATAATCGTTTCATGTTTCGTTATTTAGTAATCAACTGGTGAAGATCTATTGTATTATCCTTCTTTCCTTTATCTCTTTGTATTTAGTGAAAAACAAGACTTGGGGAGGGATGGATATAGGAGGGTGGATTAAGCTAAATAGGAAAGCACTAGGTAAGGAAATTTGATGTGATTTGTTTCGCTTGTTGAAGGTAAAGGCAACGCATTAAGGGATAAAGGTGCGTGAACAAACGTTAAAAGGTGTTCAATATGTACGTTCATATGGCAAGCTTGCAGAATTTTTAGCGTAGTGGGCAGGACGAAGCTTAAAATAGTATGGTCATGCGCGCGATCAAAAACTAGCGATTGCGGGAATGATAAATATTAGTGAGCTGGGATACGGAACGCTGTTTATCATTTAGGATGGATGCAACTACGTCAAACGAACGTGACACGAATAATGTGAATTGCTGGAACGGATACAGGAGCAAAACATACACTGAATGAATTTTAAGAAAGAAAAGACATCATTAGTCACTTTGTTTATTTTTAAAATTCAGAAAATTGACGAGGGTTCTATGGTGATGAAAAAATGCTTTGGACAAAATAATTACAAGTGTTCTTGGAAGAGAAATTACTTGTATGTTAATTTACGACAATCGTTATACCTATTGCACAGCAAGATGAATTCGAGCTGACTTTTGTTTTAAGCCCAAATTAGTTAATAAAACGTTATTCCTCATTACTTCCAAAAATGAAGAAGAGCAAGAAACCTGCACGATGCGTAGAAGTGATTCTATGAGTGTCTTACACAACCGATTTTGGTTGAAAGCCCCTAAAGAAGGATTTCGAAGCAGAACGTGCAAAAACGGAAAAATTAAAGAGATGAAAATTTCATAATATCTTATTTTGAGGATGTTAGAAAAGTAGTTTGTAGGGAAGAAAGGAATGTTTAGTCTTAATGAAAGACGTAATACTTGCAATAAATAATATGGGTGAAACAAAAGTACAGATGATGAAGCGAAGACCTGGTAATTATCTTTTACAAACCATGTTAGGTGGGCTGTTAATTGGTTTTGGTATTATGCTCATTGTGACAATAGGTGGTCTGCTAGCTCCATCGGGTGTACCTAGCATGAAAATTGTGCAGGGTGTCTCATTTGCAGTAGCATTAAGTATGGTGATTTTGGCTGGGGCATATTTGTTTACAGGTGATAATTTAGTGCTGACTGTTAGTACGCTGTCGAAAAAGACGTCTCCTTTAGAAATGCTAAGTATATGGATGACTGGTTATATTGGAAACTTTTTCGGTGCTCTGTTTGGAGCGGGGTTATTTTTTTACGCGGGTCTTGCAGTTGGGGATACAGCTGCATTTATTGAAAAGCTTGCAACGGTGAAGATGAATGCTGGATTCGTGGAGCTCCTTTGTCGAGGTATTTTATGTAATCTACTTGTATGTTTGGCCGTATGGTGCGGTTATAAATTGAAAAGTGAAACGGCGAAAATAGCGATGATCTTCTGCTGTATTTTCCCTTTCATTACATCTGGATTTGAACATAGCATTGCGAATATGACATTATTTAGCCTAGCATTAATGATTCCACATGGCGAACTTGTATCGTTGAGTGGCGCAGTAGCAAACTTAGTGCCTGTGACGATTGGTAATATTATCGGTGGTGCTATCATTGGGTTTATATACTGGATGAATGTGAGAGAAAAGTAGAATGAAGAATGGGTATATCCCGAAAAAGAGTACTTAAACAATAAGCTAACTGTGAAAATAAAAAATACTGGACTTTTTGGAATCTGCCCTTTTACATAGAAGGTGTTGAAATCTTACAAAGGTTTCGTGTGACGACGAGTCACATAGTATTTGCGCTGATGAACGAACAGCTATTAGTACTTCTTTTTCAAGTAACCATCAGCTTGGCAAGGAAGTATGGAGAGATTATTTTTCGGGAGTCATACTCTAATATCTATATTTTTAATAAAAGTCGAACACAACATTTAAACTTGTTGCGTTCGACTTTTTGTTTGTTTTTTGACGATTAATACAAATAAGCTTGCTAAAACACAGAAAACGCCTGCCAAGAAAAATGCCCATGTATAAGTATCGAAATATTTATAGATGAGCCCTCCTCCAAAAGCAGCTACGGCAGCTCCGCCCTGATGAGATGCAAAAATCCATCCGTATATAATTCCACTTTTCTGTGTGCCAAAAATTTGTCTTACAATACTAATTGTTGGTGGTACTGTTGCAATCCAGTCTAAACCGAAAAAGATTGTAAAGATGATGAGTAATGTGTAAGAGCCATTCATTAAGGCATATGGGAGTAATACAAGAGAAGTTCCTCGTAACATATAGTACCAAAATAATAACCATCGATTATCGAAACGATCGGACAACCAACCTGACAGTGTTGTACCTACTAGATTAAAAACCCCCATAAAGGATAGAAGAGAAGCAGCCGTTACTAAAGGTATTCCAAAACTAATGCAGTAAGATACAAAATGCGTACCAATCAACCCACTAGTAGAAAGCCCGCAAATAAAGAAACTACCAGCCAATAACCAGAATTCTTTTACTTTAACTGCTTCAAATAAGCCATTAAAAGCAATAAGTATAGGGTTTTTTCGTGGGCCGGTATTTTTTTCTTCGACTTCTTTTTCAAGTCCATACGGAAGCAGTCCAACATCCATAGGTTTATTTTTCATAAATAAAAATATAATTATAAACATGAGGGCACTTAGGAGTATGATTAAGCCGATCGCCCATCGCCATGAATAGTTTTCGATAATTATTGCTAGTACAGGGAGTAGAACTAGCTGGCCTGTCGCTGTACTTGCCGTTAGTATTCCTACTGCAAGCCCTCTTCTTTTCTCAAACCAATTATTAGCCACATAAGGACTTAAGACTGTTAAAAATAGACTGGAACCGAGTCCGATTATAATGCCCCATATGATGATAAACTGCCATGTTTGAGTCATGATAAGAGTCAGAGTAATCCCTGTAAGTAGTGTTGCCATAGCTATCAACATCATTTTCTTTAGCCCTATTACCTCGAGTAGTGCTGCCATAAATGGCCCGGAAATACCGTATAAAAAAAGACTTATTGCAAAAGCGAGTGCAATAAAAGATCGGTCCCAACCGAATTCACTTTCAAAGGAATCTATGAAAACACCGGATGATGACATCGTGATTCCGGCAACAATGATGGAGAAAAATGTTATAACCAAGATAAACCAACTATAGTGAACACGCTTCATACTTACACCCCCGTGAAACAATTTATGTATATACATGTATGGTATGTTATAAAAAGAGGTATTTGCTATTTCTTCAAAATATATGTATATACATATATAATGATAGTTATGAGTTAGTTATCTGTCAATAAATAATTTTCTGATTATTAAGGTGGTAAATGCTAAGATAATAGTGAACTTACCGAAGTTGAATGGCTTTGAAAGGGGATATGTGTAATGAGTACTGAAAATAATGACATCGACTATTTACAAATTTGTGTGTGTGCAAACCTTAGAAGAAAAACAAGAGTTGTCACTCAGCTTTATGACAAGTTGCTTCAACCGACGGGTTTGAAAGTCACACAATACTCAATGTTGGCAAATATTTCGCGGCAGAAAGCCGTCTCAATCAGCAGATTAGGTGAGATTTTGTTACTTGATCAAACGACTGTTACTCGTAATGTAAATGTATTGAAACAAAGTGGTTATGTCTCTGTGACAAAAGATAAACGGGATTCAAGAACAAAAATAATTTCTCTAACGGATCAAGGAATTGAAAAATTAGATGAAGCAACACCAATTTGGCAAGACCTACAAGAAAAAATTATCAATGACATTGGTTTAGAAAAATATAAGGATTTTTACGAAACACTAAAAAATATACAAAAGATCATAAAAATATATGATAGTTAATTAACAGTCCAAAATAAGCTTGGAAGCGGGGGAGGTTGAAAATATAAAGTCTACTCGTTTAATCTGGAAAGTGTTTGGGCATATGGTGCGATATAGAAGGGACGAATGGTTAGAAAATCGTAGGTAGAAAGAGCCGATGTCTTTATGTTTAAAAAGAAAATGATTATTTTGAATTTATGTTAACTCATCTATGAGGCGGTGGCATAGTTTTTGAGATTTTACAAAAATACATAGATTGAATGAGCGCATGAAAATTGTCTTCGTGTGCTTTTTGTCGTTTATCTATATTTGACCAGTTGTCGTGCAAAAACGACCATTTATAGAAATTCCATTTACAGGAAGGCTTAATGTTTTTATAGTTAGAACAAATGAAAGGATGTGGTGAAGTGAAGTTTGAAGTATCGATTGATCCATCCTGCAAAGAACCAAAAATAATTATTATAACCGATAAAATGTCGGATGAGATAAATGTGATCATGGAACGATTATCGGAAACGCCTACTGATTCATTAGCTGTATTTTCAGAACGAGAAGTTGGGATTGTCGAGTGCAAGGAGATTATTCGAATTTATGCGGAAAAGCAAAAGGTGTTTGTTCAAACCTTACAAGGGATTTATTCGGTACGTGCAAGGCTATACGAGCTAGAAGAAAAATTGGATAGCCAATTATTTGTGCGTATTTCCAATTCAGAGATCGTCAACAAGAAAAAAATTAAAAGTATGGACATAAGCATTACGGGGACAATTGGCGTGTTGTTAAAAGGTGACATTCAAACATACGCATCTCGCCGCTATGTCTCCAAGATCAAAAAATTATTCGGAATATGAGGTGATGATATGTTGAAGAAACTACTTAGCCGAGCTGCGGGGGGCTTCGCGTACGGTATTTTAATCGGGCAGGTTGTGCAAATAAGTATTTCACTGAAACTAGGGCAAGGTCAATTTATGCCAGTTACCCCCGATTTTGCTAATTTATTTAACAATGAGGCGACAGCTGTTATCATTCAACTCTTACTGACAGGTGTGATTGGTTTAACGTTTGCCATGAGTAGTACCATCTTTGAAATCGCCAAATGGGGCTTATTGAAGCAGTACCTTATACATTTTTTTATTACGGCCATAGTTTGGGTACCGGTTGTGGCATTCTGCTGGATGCCTAAGAATATGCTGAGTATCTTCATTTATTGCGTTAGTTTTTTAGGAACGTATTTGATTACTTGGTTTATTCAATACACCATTTCCAAAAAGGATATTCAGCAGATTAATGCCATGATTAGGGCGAATAACGATGAAGAGACAGGAGATGAGATCAATGTCAATTGAATTAGAAAACCTCACGAAGCGGTATGGCGAAAGAAATGCGGTTAATCAGTTATCATTTTCGATTCAACAAGGTGAGTTTTTTGCACTCCTTGGGCAAAATGGTGCAGGGAAAACGACAACGATTAAGATGCTGTGTTGTTTACTACCTCCGACAAGTGGCGATGCAACGATGTTAGGAGATAGTATTGTTGGAAATCCATCAGCGGTTAAACAAAAACTCAATGTATCACCACAAGAGACGGCAGTTGCACCTAATCTTACTATACAGGAAAACCTTGAGCTCATTGGGCGAATCTATGGGGGCAATAAGCAGCAATCACAGATGAAAGCTATTGAGATGATGGACGTATTCGGGTTAACAGAACGGGCGAAGAATAAAGCGAAAACTCTATCAGGCGGTCTGCAACGGCGGTTAAGTATTGCGATGGCGCTTATCTCAAATCCAGAAATTCTTTTTTTAGATGAGCCAACACTAGGGCTAGATGTCCGTGCTAGACGCGAACTGTGGAATACTTTAGCCGCACTAAAAGGGAAAATTACGATTATTTTAACGACACATTATTTGGAGGAGGCTGAAGCTCTAGCAGACCGAATTGGTATTATGCACGGTGGGAAACTACACGCGTTTGGCACTGTGGAAGAACTCAAAGAGTTGACTGAAAAAGCTACACTTGAAGATGCCTTCTTACTATTAACGGAAGAGGAGGGAGCGTAATGAGATCAGTAGCATTTGCTGAGCGTAACCTAAAGGAGATTTTTAGAGATCCGTTAACGCTACTCTTCGGTATTGGACTTCCCGTAATCATTATGTGGCTGTTTTCAGTTATGCAGAAAAATATGCCGTTTGATTTGTATAACATTGAGAATTTAACGCCAGGTGTGATTGTCTTTAGTTTCTCGTTTATTACGTTATTTTCAGGTATGCTCATTGGTAAGGATAAAAGTAGTTCACTTTTAATGAGGATCTTTGCATCTCCTATGTCTGCATCTAATTATATTGTAGGTTATGTACTTCCGTTACTACCAGTTGCTGTTTTTCAAATTGTTGTGTGTTTTATGACGGCACTTGTTTTAGGCTTATCTTTTAATGTGAAAATCTTGGTAGCGCTTGTTGTGTTAATGGTCATTGCGATGCTCTATATTGGATTTGGCATACTCCTAGGAACGTATTTTACAGATAAACAAGTAGGAGGGATTTTTGCCATCTTCGTAAATCTAACAACATGGCTTAGTGGTACTTGGTTTGAATTAGATATGATTGGTGGTATGTTTCAAACCATTGCATATATACTCCCTTTCGCCCATGCAGTTGATGCTACACGTGCGGCATTTTCAGGAGAATATGGAGACATCATGGTGCCTCTTCTGTGGGTGATTGGTTATACCATAGTGATATTTTTTATCGCAATTGCGGGTTTTAAAAAGAAAATGATAAGCTAAAGTAGGTGCACCTTTAAGCGATAAAAGTGATGATTATGATACAATAAGTGCGATAAATCGTCTTGAAGGAGTGTAATCCATGTTAAAAACGGAAGTATTCGAACAACTAAAAAAGGCCATGAAAGAAAAAGATGTACTGGCAAAAGGTGTACTGACGCTCGTAAAATCAGCATTAGATTCAGCAGAGAAGGAAAAAGGGGAGGCATTGTCACATGACGAAGAGCTTGCCATTATCAATCGTGAAGTCAAGCAAACAAACCAAGCGTTAGAAGGTGCACAATCAGCTGGGCGTGCAGACCTCATTGAAAAAGAGGAAGCGAAGTTAAAGCTATTAAAATCGTTCCTCCCGAAGCAATTGTCAGAAGAGGAAATTGTAGAAAAGTTAACAGCAGCTGGTGTTACAATGGATATGAATATGGGTGACGCAATGAAAATTGCCAAACCATTATTAAATGGGCAAGCAGAAGGTGCTGTCATTTCAAGAGTTGTAAAGAGCCTAATATAAAATGACTTTTTGAAAAAACTTGATATGAAATGATTCGAATAATTTAGAGACGTTAGTTTGTTAGGTAGATTTAGGGTAAGAGTTACGGTAATGTACCGGACTTTTACTCTTTTATTTTGTTTCATTGTTTGTGCTACTTATAGTTACTATGGAAAATATCATAAAAATAGCAAGGAAAGAAAAGTGGTTGTCGCAAGAGGGCTTGGCAAAGGCGTGTGGTGGTTCACGTCAAACCATTAATACTATCTAAAACAATAAGTATGATCCAAGTTTAACCCTCGCTTTTCAATTGGCTTATTGTTTAGGGGGAACGGTGGATCAATTATTTCAATTTCAAGTGAAAGGAAATGAAGCAGAATGTATAAAAATGAGATTATTAGATTCAATGAAAATTTCCTCGTATTGCCAAATGGGTTAGAAGATAATATACTATTAATTAACCACTGGTCAGCTAAAGGAGGAAGTCATGTCACCGCGAAAACCAACATCACAAGAATTGACAAGAGAAATGATTATAGGCGAAGCACGAACACAATTTATCGAAAAGGACTTCCATCAAGTATCCATGCGTAGTATCGCAAAAGAGCTTGGTTGTAGTCACGGGGCAATTTACTATCATTTTAAAAATAAAGCTGAATTATTTTACGCGATTATTGAAGAATATTTTGCAGAATTGAATCGGTTTTTAGATGAGACAGTAAATGGCACCGAAGATAATCAGACTAAACTTTATCATGTCTTTCTGGGCTTTATGGAATTCGGGTTAAATAATCAGAGTCAATATGAATACATGTTTATGCTGAGAAGTGTTGAAGTAGACGGCCTATCACAGGAATCTGCAAATCGTAGCTATGAAAAATTCGCTCAGTCTGTACAATCTTTATCTAGTGATAAATTGTCGATTTCAGACATCTATTCAGCATTTATATCGTTACATGGTTTTGTTTCTCATTTTCGAGGTTACGTTGTGAGCTTTGAGGAAGCGAAAGAACCTGCACAGTTACATGCTAAATTTATTGTTAAGGCGCTATCATAAGTAAAGGGCTCTAGATTGTTTTCTAAAATCTAGAGCATATTTTTGTACAGTGTTGACCAGTGGTTAATTAAAAGGAGGAATGTTTATGAAAAAAGCATTAGTAGTAGGTGCATCGGGTGGGATGGGTTTTGCACTTGTTTGTGAATTAGCTTCAAGAGATATACAGGTGATTGCTTTTTCGAGAGGAAAAGAAAAACTAGTATCTCTTTTTCAACATAAACAGAATGTTACCATTTTGGCAGGGGATGCATTAAACAAACAAGAAATGTTAAAAGCTGCACATGGGGTAGATGTTATTTTTCACGCAGTTAGTTTCCCATACCAAGAATGGGATCACAAGCATTTAGAGTGCATAAATATAATGATAGAGGTGGCACAAGCGCAACAGGCAAAAATTGCACTTGTAGATAATATATATGCTTATGGCCGTCAAAATACTCGAATTGTGACAGAAGAAGCACATAAGAATCCGCACACAAAAAAAGGGAGGATTCGTCTTTCTATGGAAAATACATTGAAGGACAGTGGTGTCCCTTCATTAATTGTTCATATGCCTGATTTATATGGTCCGAATGCGGAAAGTACAATTCTCTTTGCAACATTAAAAAGCATCGTCCAACAGAAAAAAGCTAACTTTGTTGGAGATATGCATGTAGCAAGGGAGTTTCTATATACTTTTGACGGTGCAAAGGCAATGGTAGAACTAGCTCTTCGTTCCGATACGTACAATCAAAACTGGAATATCCCAGCCGTTCACCCGATTACAGGGGAAGAGCTAATAAAGATTGTGAATGAAATAACGGATTACCAAAAAGGTATTCGTACAGTATCTAAAGGGATGATTCGCTTTCTAGGCATCTTTTCACCCTTTATGAAGGAAATGGTAGAAATGATGTATTTAACGGAGGAACCTGTAATATTAAGTGGAGCAAAGTATGAACAGGCAATCGGTGTCTTACCACGGACCTCTTATAGGGAAGGGGTATATCAAGCGATAGAATGGATAAGAAAAGATAATTACAAATAAAGTGACACATAAATAATGGATCTATTGCAGAGATATTAATGAGAATAATTTTACATTTTGTTTCATTAATAAATGAATAATTAATTTTTCTTTTTAAGAGGATGGGTCCCACTGGAATTATATTAATCTAATAGAGTAAAATGTTTTTAAGTGTTGAAAATCAAAAAACCACCCTCGTTAAGTACTTTTACAAGTAATAAAAGAAGGTGGTTTCTGTTTTACAACAGAAAAGCTGTTGTAGTACAAATTGTCATCTAATTTTCACAGTTAAATAGAGTATATTACTCTATGTTGTGTTAAAATAGTCTTATAAAATGATTATTTCCATAGACCTGCGTTTTCTAATTTCTTTTTACCTTTAAATGCTACGAATACTAATACTACATTGATGATTAACATAACAGCAATTGCATATAGCACTAGTGTGTAGTTACCTGTTAGTTCGAAAATAAAGCCATATCCAGGCAATGCAACGATACCAGCGATTGCTAAACCAAGAGCAGCAGTAGCGTATATTTGAGCGTAATCTTTAAGACCAAATAAAGCTGAAGTTAAAAGTGGTACTAATGTTCCAAGAGATGCTACAACAAATCCATAAATACCAATAGCTAGATTGAACAGTAATGGATTTTCCGGAGCAGTTAAGAGAATTGCAATTGGAACTAAACCTAATAGCATTGCGAAGATTGCAGTGTTTTTCGCACCAATCTTATCACTTAAAATACCGAAAGCAAGCGCACCAACTAATACACCTAATTGCCAGCCACCCATTGCAGTGCCTGCAAACTTAATATCGTAACCTAAGCCCATTGCAAATGGAGCGACGTGTTGACCAAAACTACTAACAGCAGTGATAAAGAAGAAGAATAGTAATAATGCATAGAAAGCACTAGATTTTTTCGCTACAGCTGCAGTTACACCTTTTGGAGCATCTGGTTGAGCATCAACGTTATCCATTGTTTTTACTACTTCATCACTACCTAATGGTTGTAAGCCTTTTTGTTGAGGTGCCATACGAATTGTTAATATAATGACTGGCACAACAACTGCCATTACGCCTAGACCTAGTGCGAAGTACGTAATTCTCCAACCTTCGTTAGCGATTAAGTTACCAGCCATTGGTTGAAGGATTGCACCAAAAATACCACCTGAAGCTACCATAATACCCATAGCTAAACCACTATGCTTTTTAAACCAGTTATTGATTAATACAGGACCAGCAATTTGTGTAATGAAAATCGAACCAATTGACATTGGGATACAGAATAAGTACCAACCCCATACAGAGTTCATAAGTCCAAACATAGCAAATCCGCCAGCTTGTAAAATCATTGCTGTTACTAGAATAATTCTAATATCATATTTCGCCATTATTTTACCTGCGATTGGTAAGAAAATCATTGTGACAATGGAGGAAATACTAAAGTATAATGTTAAACTCCCCATCCCGATTCCTAAATCTTCTGTAACTGGAGTTAAAAATAATCCACCTGCAGTCATGATACCGCCTTTTGCTAAGCCGACCATAAGCGCTACGCCTAATAATAACCACCATGCATAGTGGATTTTTTTCTTTTGTTGAGTCATGATGAACTCCTCGTTTCAATGTTTATTTGTGACTATTTTACATATTCAAAATAGCGATAGTTTTATAGAATATCTTTTTAATAGTTGGATGCCCTTTTGTTCAAGGACACCCTTTTTTTATTTTCTATGTTATTAGCGTAATTTAACTGATCCGCCATCTACCATGATTGTTTGACCAGTAATATAAGATGAATCTTCACTTGCTAAGAATACCGCAACACGGCCGATATCATCTTCAATTTCACCTAATCTTCTTAGAGGGATTTTAGAAAGCATACCTTGGTAATATTCTGGGTTCTCTTCAGCCCATTGAATCATACCTGGTGATTTAGCAATTGGTGCGATGATGTTTACATTGATACCAAATGGACCAAATTCATTTGCTGCTACACGTGTAATTCCGCGAATTGCTTCTTTTGCAACAGCATAAGATGCTTGGTTAACATCACCGTTGATACCAGCGCCTGATGCGAAGTTGATGATATTCCCTTTTGATTCTTTTAAATATGGTAGTGCAGCTTGCATTAAGTAGAATGTTGGATAGAATCCAGTATTAAATGACAAGTCGAAATCAGCTTGTGTTGTATCAGCAATTGAATTCATTCTTGATGCATGTGCATTATTAACTAGAATATCTAGTTTTCCGTATTTTTCAACAACTTGCGTGACGATGTTTCCTAATTTATCGTGTTCAGCAAGATTTGCTTGGATGAACATAGATTCTGGTTGATATGCTTGTAATGTCTTAATAGATTCATTTCCTACTTCTGCGTTTAAGTCCACAATTACTACTGTTGCTCCCTCTTTAACAAAGGCAGTTGCCATACCCATTCCAATACCACCAGCGCCACCTGTAATAATTGCTACTCTTCCTTCAAGTTTTTTCATAATTGAAGTCTCCTTTTCTACACGTTTTTGTTAAGTGCCTCACAGCTCTATTGAGTTTTATTAAAATACTTATTAAATTAGTATTTTCTTTGAACTGAAGATTTTTGGTCAATGTCAAATTAAATTGAAACACTTAAGTAACTTTTTACACACAAGTAACTTTTTGCGTGCAAGTAACTTTTGGTTTACAAGTAAACTATATGTGCAACTATAACTTGAATACTATAATGTGTCAATAATATGAACTTAATTATTTTAGTAACTTTAAGTAGAAAGAATTTTATGATAAAATCCAATAAATAGTTACTTTGTTATAAAAAATTACCATAATGCGGGGTATCTATTTAAAGGGGGCATTGGAATTGACTAGCGAGCAAAAGGGTGAAGAAATGTGCAACAAAATTGAAGTGGCCTATCATATAATAGGGAAAAAGTGGATGTGTTTAATTATTCACTCATTAATGGAAGAGCCGAAGAGATTTAGTGAAATCTGCACTTTAATTCCGGATTTGAGTAAACGCATGCTAACGGAACGGATGAAAGAGCTTGAGGATTGTGGAATAGTTTTACGTAACATTATTACAGATCGCCCTGTACGTTCTGAGTATTCCTTAACGAGAAAGGGTCATGATCTAGGGGTAGCTCTTTTAGGAGTAGAATCTTGGGCTGAAAAATGGCTGTGAATTACATTAGCTCCTATTATTAGCGTATTTTAAGTGAAATCCCTTTTAAACTAGTTAGCTTTGAAATATTTATTTACCTAGTAAGAAGAGTATCTTCATCTTATGAAAAAGTTGGTAACATAACTGATATTTTGCGAGTAGAACTCCTTTTTTATACGGAGAAAAAACTGAAGGTTATTCAACTTCAAAGAAAAGCGTTAGGGAATGTGAAGAAAAAGCCTTTATGTATTCATACTTTTATAAGGGAGAAGACAGGGAGGTATGGTAATATTCAATAGTTCCAAGCAATGAGTCATTGGATATTCCGACAAGTAGTTAGAAGCGTATTTTTAAAAAATAGTTCTCAAAAAAGAGTTGACTCTACTATAGAGCCAGCTCTTTTTTAAACTAACAATGTAATTTATCATCACCAAAAGGGTTTTCATATGTCAAACATTTCCCTAATGGTTGGGGGCGCAATCGTGCATTTCTTCGGTTTTCTACTTATAATAGCTACTATATCGATAAGATTGGAGCAAGTCTTTATGGAAAAACAACAAAATAGCTTAAAACCTTTTCTAAAACTGATTGTGTCAACGAAAATTCCGAAGGTTGCACTAATACTGGGCTTAGTAGCCAGTGTGATTACGACGCTTGCTGGATTAGTTGTTCCGATGTTAACGAAAGAATTAGTGGATGGCTTCTCTGTGTCTTCATTAAGTATTCCTTTAATCGTTGGAATTGCTGTAGCTTTTATTGCACAAGCGGTAATTAGCGGGATAGGGACGTATTTACTTAGTTCGGTTGGTCAAAAAGTGGTTGCACGTCTGCGTGATCGCATGTGGCTAAAGATTACTCGTTTGCCTGTTAGTTATTTTGATAAGGGATCGAGTGGAGAAACAGTCAGCCGGATTGTTAATGATACAAGTATCGTTAGAGAGTTAATTTCAGATCATTTCCCAAGTTTTATTGGGGGGATTATCTCTATTATTGGGGCGATTACGATTCTACTCATTATGGATTGGAAAATGACACTCCTGATGTTAGTCGCAGTTCCTATTGTAGTTGCGGTGATGACACCTTTAGGGAGACAAATGGTGAAAGTCTCGAAGGGAATGCAGGATGAAACAGCAAATTTTTCAGGGGAAATCCAGCAAACTTTAAGTGAAATTCGTTTGATGAAATCTTCAACTGCTGAACAAAATGAGGAAACAAAAGGGTTAAATGGCATCCAGAAATTATTGCAATTTGGATTGAAGGAATCCAAAATTACTGCTTTCATCGGGCCACTTATGTATTTAGTAGTAATGGTTGTCATTGTTATGATTATTGGTTATGGAGGTATGCGGGTTGCCAATGGAACGATGTCAACTGGATCACTTGTTGCATTCTTATTGTATCTGTTTCAAATCATTTTCCCTATCACCTCATTTGCCATGTTCTTCACACAGCTCCAAAAAGCTAAAGGTGCTACAGAGCGCATAATTGAGATACTAGATTTACCAGTAGAAGAGGGACAAGAAGGGGTGGAAATGGATATTTCCAATAAACCAATTCGAGTGCAGGCAGTGTCATTTGGTTATGATGAACATTCTGTATTGCAGAATGTTTCATTTGAGGCAATGCCAGGGCAGATGATTGCATTTGCAGGTCCGAGTGGAAGTGGTAAGACGACTATGTTTGGCTTGCTTGAAAGGTTCTATGAGCCTACTTCGGGCAACATATATATTGGGGATACACCAATCAATCAGTTATCGCTTGCTTCATGGCGCAGTCAAATCGGTTATGTATCTCAAGAAAGTGCGATGATGGCTGGTACTATTCGTGAAAACCTATGTTATGGTTTAAGTGAAATAGATCGAATTTCCGACGAACGCCTTTGGGAAGTTGCCAAAATGGCCTATGCTGATCAGTTTATTAAAGATTTTCCGGAAGGATTAAATACAGAGGTCGGTGAGCGTGGTGTCAATTTGTCAGGTGGGCAAAGACAACGTATTGCAATTGCACGTGCATTTTTACGCGATCCTAAAATTCTAATGATGGATGAAGCAACAGCGAGTTTAGATAGCCAATCAGAGGGAGTTGTGCAGCAAGCTCTATCACACTTAATGGAAGGACGCACAACTTTCATCATCGCCCATCGGTTATCAACCATTGTCGATGCGGATAAAATTATCTTTATAGAAAAAGGACAGGTGACGGGTATGGGAACTCACCAAGAATTATCACAGTCGCATGTATTATATCGTGAATTTGCTGAGCAACAATTGGCTTGAATTGGAGTGCTACGGCATTGCAATAAATGTTAAAGTTTAGGAGGTTTAGCCGTGAATATTATCATTAGACAGGAACAAATTGAAGATTACCCAATGACAGAAAAAGTTGTAGAGGCTGCCTTTAAAGGTATGGAAATGAGCGATGAAAAGGAACATGAACTAGTAGCTAGAATTAGAAGCGCTGATTCTTTCATTCCAGAATTATCTTTAGTTGCAATCCACGAAGATACGAAGGAAATAGTTGGTCACATTTTATTGTCGAAAATGAAAATTGTCAATCAAGAACATGCAGTAGAGTCGCTTGCTCTTGCACCAGTTTCAGTGCTTCCTGATCATCAAAAAGAGGGAGTCGGAAAACGTTTAATGCAGGAAGCGATAAATAGAGCAAAGGAACTTGGTTACAAATCAGTCGTGGTCATGGGACACCCCGAATATTATCCGAAATTCGGTTTCAAGAGAGCGTCGTTTTGGGATATCGAAGCGCCGTTTGAAGTTCCTGATGAGGCATTCTTGGCATTGGAATTGGAACAGCATGCTCTAGATAATGTTTCTGGTGTTGTTGAATATCCAAGTGTGTTTTTTGAGTAAAAGGAATCTAGACGATTAGCACATTAAAAAAATGTAATTCCTTCTTTATAAAATACGTAAGAAAGAGTTGTCCTTCAGTGAGCATTTTACTCACTAAAGGACAGCTCTATTTTTGTTTATGGTTGGTGATACGAAGAGATGATTAATAGAAATAAGGATACGCACGATTGGTAATATAATGTGCAGTTCGTCACTACAATAAATAATACGAGTATGTTGCATACATTATTTATCAAAAAAAAGAGGTGTACATGATGTCTAGTGATACGAGTCAAATTGAAAATAAGCCAATAGAAATTGGGACACGTAAGAAATTAAAGAAACGATGGTTCTTTGTAGCAGTGTGTATACTTATTGTCAGTGGTGCTTTGATTACCAAACCCCCTTTTGTAGAAGGTTTCTTTGGGGAAAAGGCAGTTATAAATTTTGATGACTATAAAACAGAAGTTGGACATACAACTGAAAATAACTTCGGGAAACTGACTTTAAATGAAGTTATTGTGGATGATAATCAGCTATTACTCAATGCAACCTTTGTGCCAGAAAACGGCATCGATTTTGATTATCAGATTTTCTTCTTTCCGCAAGTACTTGTCAATGGGCAGGACTATACAGTAAGAAATCGAGGGCAGTCAATCGAACAACGTGAAAATAAATATACGATATACAGCAGTATTCAGGTTAGTGAGCTCCCAAAAGATCACACACTAACACTTGATATTAGCTATAACAAATGGAACTTGGAACAACCGATTGATCAACCATGGGATTTCCAAGTGGATGCATCACAAAAGAATGTGCAAGCAGATAAAAAAATTATCTCAATAAATGAAACGATTACGTTAACGAACGGTAATGAAGTGAAGGTCACGGAAGTTGTTTCAACACCCATTTCCACGACGATTTATTACCAGTTGGGAGAAGATGTATCCGAAACGGTATCTTTTAAAATTAAGTCAGCATCAGGGAAGTCATGGATTTGGAATTCAGGTTTTACAATGGGGGATGAGCAGGATGCCCTTTTAGCAAATCGTTTCGATGCACTGTATTTAACAGAAGACAAATATTTTTTAGTACCAATTGGTGCAGATGATAGGGAACTTGGACCGCCAATTCAAGTTGGTAAGTGAAAAATTGAAGTTTGGAGAATAATTAGTGATGAACTGTTGTTTTATAATTCAGATGATTATTCCGATTAGAAGGTGCCCTTTATTATTAGTAATCTTAACAATAACTTAATCTAAGTTATAGAAATATCAATGTACAATGAGGTATACAGCATAGAAAGTAGTGAAGTGTTTGCGAAAGTACTTGGAGATTTTTCTTGTTTCCTTTAAGTTGGGTTGTACATCCTTTGGAGGTCCGACAGCGCATTTAGGATATTTTCAGTACGAGTATGTTCAAAGTCGTAAATGGTTGTCAGTTAGGGAATATAGCAATTTAGTAGCGCTCAGCCAATTTCTACCTGGTCCTGCATCGAGTCAGGTAGGGATGGGGATTGGGTTATTACGGGGCGGAATATTAGGGAGCATTGTGTCATTTGTAGGTTTTACGTTACCTTCAGTGCTCTTATTAATGATGTTTGCGTATTATTATGCGCATACTAAGATGGATCTTGGCTGGATACAAGGTTTGAAATTAGTGGCAGTTGCGATTGTTGCACAAGCGATTTGGGAAATGTCGAAGAAGTTAATTCCAAGTTTTCGCCATTTTATGATAGCTTTATTAGCACTCGTTGTGGTACTCGTATGGGCAAATCCTTTTGCACAAGTAGTGGTCATTGTTCTAGCTGCACTAATAGGTTTTGGACTATTTAAAGAGAATAGTGGAAAAAAGGAATCGATAGGTACTACTTTACCCGTTTCTAAAACAACTGGTGCAAGTTTATTAGTGTTATTTGTAATTTTATTGATTGGCTTGCCAGTGGCAAGTTCATTTTTTTAACATGACTGGCTAGTATTAATAGAGAAGTTTTATGTATCTGGTGCCCTTGTATTCGGCGGAGGGCATGTGGTCTTACCGTTATTAGAGGCACAGTTTGTACAAAGTGGATTAATGAGCTCTTCTGATTTTTTAACTGGTTACGGTATTACACAGGCAGTACCTGGGCCATTATTTACGTTTGCTTCATATATTGGAATGGTTATTGGTGGTGTTCCAGGCGCAACTGTCGCTACCATTGCTATTTTTCTACCTGCTTTTTTACTCATCGTTGGTATCTTACCATTTTGGTTAACGCTAAGTCGGAATAAGGGTTTACGTGGCGCGATAGTTGGTGCAAATGCAGCAGTTGTTGGTATTTTGGCAGCTGCCTTTATCCATCCTATTGTAAGTAAAACAATACAGAGTGGGCTAGATGTTTTAATAGCTGCGATATTTTTATTACTTCTTATTCGATGGAGAATGCAGGCGTATATAATTGTGCTTTTAGGTACGATAGTCGGAATTGTTTTGTATTAATCTATTTCCTTTAAATGATCTAAGGTTCGGTTTCCTTCTAAGAAGGAAACCGGATTTTTTTATTGTCTAAGAGGATTCATAGCGTTCTTGTAAGTGTTTGTTTATAATGAAGAAATGAAAAATAAGAGTTTTAGAAAGAAGGGATAATTATGGCGCGAGGTATTTACATTCATATTCCTTTTTGTCATCAAATTTGCAATTATTGCGACTTTAATAAATTTTACTTTAAAAATCAACCGGTAGATGAATATATAGATGCTTTAGGCAAGGAAATGGCGCTCACTGTAGAAAAGTATCCAGAAAGTTTCGCAAAAATTGAAACGATTTTTCTAGGTGGTGGTACTCCGACAGCGTTGTCGCCTGAGCAATTGACAAGATTACTTTCGTTAATTCGTACGTATATTCCTATGGATCATGTGGAAGAATTTACATCAGAGGCAAATCCCGACGAGTTATCGGAAGCGAAAATGCGTGCGCTATATGACGGTGGTGTTAATCGATTAAGTATGGGGGTGCAGTCATTTGATCAAGACTTGCTGAAAAAAATTGGCCGTACGCATAGTAACGCACATGTTTACGAAACGATTGCGTTGGCGAAAGAAGTCGGCTTCCAAAATATCAGCATCGATTTAATGTACGGTTTACCCGGACAATCAATGGAGCAGTGGAAAGATTCCTTAGAGAAAGCATTTGCACTGAAGCTGCCACATTTTTCGGCTTACTCACTTATTGTGGAACCGAAAACGATTTTTTATAACCAGTATGCAAAAGGTAAGTTGAAATTGCCAACAGAAGATTTAGAGGCAGAAATGTATGATGTCCTCATGCAAGAGATGGAAGCGCATGGTTTACATCAATACGAAATTAGTAATTTCGCACAGGAAGGCTTTACCTCGGTTCATAATAAGATTTATTGGGAAAATGATGAGTATGCAGGTTTTGGTGCAGGAGCACATGGCTATCTAAATGGTGTGCGCTATTCAAATCATGGACCACTGAAAAAGTATATGGATTCTTTAGAAATAGGTGAACTTCCAATTGTCCATGAACACGAAGTAACGGACGCTGAAAAACGTGAGGAGCAAATGTTTTTAGGATTGCGTAAAACGGATGGCGTTCCGCACATACTATATGAAGAAAAATTCAGTGAGTCGATGCATGTACGATACGATCAAGTGATTGAGAAGCTTGTCGCAGAAGGCTTACTGGAAGAAGATCAAAACGGGATTCGCCTTACTCGAAAAGGTCGTTTTGTCGGAAATGAAGTTTTTCAAGAATTTTTATTAGAAGATTGAGCGATATCGTTGACATAAAATGAGGGATTTGATAACTTATTAATAGTATTAGCACTCCTCTTAGTTGAGTGCTAACAGAGGTGATGATCATGCTAACAAATCGGCAATTACAGATTTTGCAAGTAATAGTAGACGATTTTATAAAGTCTGCACAGCCGGTAGGTTCTCGCCAGATCTCAAAGAAACAAGAGATCACATTTAGTCCAGCCACTATTCGAAACGAAATGGCGGATTTAGAGGAATTAGGCTTTTTAGAAAAAACACATACTTCCTCTGGTCGAGTGCCTTCGGACAAGGGGTATAGATTTTATGTTGATCATTTGTTGAATCCTCAATCCATTCATCCACAGGATATTCAACAAATCCAGTCGATTTTTAATAATCGTATAGTAGAAGTAGAGCAAGTGATACGAAAGTCTGCCAATATATTGTCAGAACTGACATCATATACATCAATTCTACTTGGACCAGATGTACAAAGGCACCGTGTGAAACGATTTTCTATCGTGCCACTCTCAAGCGACACAGCAGTTGCAATTATCGTGACGAATAATGGCCATGTTGAAAATCGCATTTTTAACTTACCACCTGGTTTTACATCTTCTGATATTGAAAAGATGGTTAACGTTTTAAATGAACGTTTAATAGGTATTTCATTAGAAGAGATCCATGTGAAGCTAGAAGCTGAAGTTTTAGCAGTCTTGCAGAGACATGTTCAGTCAGCGGATGATTTCATCCACTCGCTTGTTTCCGCAACAATGACTAATCCAGAAAGCAAAATTTTCTACGGTGGTAAAACGAATATGTTCAACCAACCGGAATTCCACGATTTAAATAAAGTCCGGATGTTATTGGACTTAATGGAAACGACGAGCCAAGTGCAGTCGCTCTTCCATCCGAATGAGTCGGGTATTCATATTCGTATTGGTTCGGAAAACCAACAGTTAGAAATGGAAAACTGTAGTGTCATTACAACTACTTATTCAATTGGTGAAGATCAGCAAGGGGCGATTGCTATTATTGGTCCAACACGAATGGATTATAAGCGTGTAGTTGCTTTACTTGATGTAATGCGCATGGATTTATCGAATGCCCTTACAAGGACTAATCGTAGTGATTGATAATGAGGAGGATTTAAACGTGACTGAAACAACTGAAAAGAAAGACCTTGTACAAGAAGATGTACAAGCAGAAATTGAAGAAACAACTGAAGAAACAGTAGTAGAAGAGCAAGTAGAACTTACTGTTGAAGAGCAGTATGAAGCGAAGCTAGCTGAGCTTCAAGCGAAATTAGATGATGAGGAAAGCCGTCATCTACGCTTACGTGCCGATTTTGATAACATGCGCCGTCGTAGTCAACTTGACCGCGAAGCTGCTGAAAAATACCGTGCACAAAAAATATTATCGGATTTATTGCCGGTATTAGATAATTTTGAGCGCGCTTTGCAAGTAGAAGCAACATCTGAAGAAGCTGCTTCAATTGTGAAAGGAATTGAAATGGTTTACCGTTCACTTGTTGAGGCAACTGAAAAAGAAGGCTTACAAGTTATTAAAGCGGAAGGTGAAGTATTCGATCCGAACTTCCACCAAGCTGTCATGCAAGAACAAGATAGTGAAAAAGAAACAGGCGTTGTTGTACGCGAGCTTCAAAAAGGTTATATCTTAAAAGATCGTGTATTACGTCCTTCAATGGTATCTGTGAACGAATAGTTTTAATGACTATTAGCATAAAAAATTTATTTCAATAGCGCTACTTTAGCGTTTAAATATTAGGAGGAAATTTTACTATGAGCAAAATTATCGGTATTGACTTAGGAACAACAAACTCTTGTGTATCTGTACTTGAAGGTGGCGAACCAAAAGTAATTCCAAATCCAGAAGGTAACCGCACAACACCATCTGTAGTGGCATTCAAAAATGGTGAACGTCAAGTAGGTGAAGTGGCAAAACGCCAATCAGTAACGAATCCAAACACGATTATCTCTATTAAATCTAAAATGGGTACTGCTGAAAAAGTAACTGTAGAAGGCAACGACTACACACCACAAGAAGTATCAGCAATGATTCTTCAATACCTAAAAGGATATGCTGAAGATTACTTAGGCGAAAAAGTAACAAAAGCTGTTATTACAGTACCTGCTTACTTCAGTGATGCACAACGTCAAGCTACTAAAGATGCTGGTAAAATCGCAGGTCTTGAAGTAGAACGTATTATCAACGAACCAACTGCTGCAGCACTTGCTTATGGTTTAGACAAACAAGATCAAGACCAAAAAGTATTAGTATTTGACCTTGGTGGTGGTACATTCGACGTATCTATCCTTGAATTAGGTGATGGTGTATTTGAAGTTCTAGCGACTGCTGGTGACAACAAACTTGGTGGAGATGACTTCGATGACGCTGTAATCGAATATCTTGTAGCTGAGTTCAAAAAAGATAACGGTATTGACCTTTCTAAAGACAAAATGGCAATGCAACGTCTAAAAGATGCAGCTGAAAAAGCGAAAAAAGATTTATCAGGTGTAACATCTACTCAAATTTCATTACCATTCATCACAGCGGGTAACGAAGGTCCACTTCACTTAGAAGTAACTTTAACTCGTGCTAAATTTGATGAAATCACTTTAGATTTAGTAAACCGTACTGTTGGACCAGTACGTCAAGCATTACAAGATGCAGGTCTTTCTGCTGCAGAACTTGACCAAGTTATCTTAGTTGGTGGTTCAACTCGTATTCCTGCAGTACAAGAAGCTGTACGTAAAGAAACTGGTAAAGAGCCTCACCGTGGCGTAAACCCAGACGAAGTTGTAGCTATGGGTGCTGCTGTACAAGGTGGCGTATTAACTGGTGACGTTAAAGACGTAGTACTTCTTGACGTAACACCATTATCACTTGGTATCGAAACTATGGGCGGCGTGTTCACAAAGTTAATCGACCGTAACACAACAATTCCAACATCTAAATCACAAGTGTTCTCAACTGCTGCTGATAACCAACCAGCTGTAGATATTCACGTATTACAAGGTGAACGCCCAATGGCAGCGGACAACAAAACTTTAGGTCGCTTCCAATTAGCAGATATCCCTGCGGCACCACGTGGTATTCCACAAATCGAGGTTACTTTCGACATCGATAAGAACGGTATCGTATCTGTTAAAGCAAAAGACCTTGGTACACAAAAAGAGCAAACAATCGTTATTCAATCTGATTCTGGCTTAACGGAAGAAGAAATCGAGCGTATGGTAAAAGATGCTGAAGCAAACGCGGAAGCAGATGCTAAACGTAAAGAAGAAGTTGAACTTCGTAACGAAGCTGACCAATTAGTATTCCAAGTGGATAAAACAATCACTGACCTTGGTGAGCAAATTACAGAAGATGAGAAAAAATCAGTTGAAGATGCACGTGACGAATTAAAAGCGGCTCTTGAAGCTGGTGAAATCGAAGGTATTAAAGCTGCTAAAGAAAAATTAGAAGGTGTTCTACAACCTCTAGTTATGAAAGTATATGAACAAGCTGCAGCTGCTGCTCAAGCGGCTCAAGGCGGCGAAGCAGGTCCAGATGCTGACGCAGGTAAAAAAGACGACGGTATCGTAGATGCTGACTTTGAAGAAGTTAAAGACGACAAATAAAATAAGCTCGTTTTAAGAGAAAGCCAAAGACCGCATGCGGCTTTGGCTTTTCTCTTTACTATATAACAAAAAAATAAGGCAGTTTTTTTGACTGCATGTTACAATAGATTTTATGCAAAAAAGAGCGGAGTGTGAAGCATGGAGAAACGTGATTATTACGAGGTGCTTGGTTTAACAAAATCAGCTTCTAAAGACGAGATTAAAAAAGCATACCGTAAATTATCAAAACAATACCATCCTGATATCAACAAAGATCCAGGAGCAGATGTGAAATTTAAAGAAATCGCTGAAGCATATGAAGTATTAAGTGACGAGCAGAAGAAGGCACGTTATGACCAATTTGGCCATGAGGATCCAAATGCAGGCTTTGGTGGCGGTGGATTCAACGGAGGCGGCTTTGGCGGCTTTGAAGATATTTTCAGTTCATTCTTTGGTGGTGGTGGACGTCGTCAAGACCCAAATGCACCACGTAAAGGTGATGATTTACAATACCGCATGAACATTAAATTTGAGGAAGCGATTTTTGGCAAAGAAACAGAAATCGAAATCCCAAAAGATGAAACGTGTGACACGTGTCACGGTTCGGGTGCTAGTCCTGGTACGAAAGCTGAAACATGTTCAACATGTAGTGGTGCTGGTCAAGTGAACCAAGCGGTGGATACACCATTTGGTCGTATGATGAACCGTCGTACATGTTCGATATGCCAAGGGTCAGGGAAAATTATTAAAAGTAAATGCTCGACTTGTCGCGGTGATGGAACAGTACAAAAACGCAAAAAAATTAAAGTTTCGATTCCAGCAGGTGTAGATGATGGTCAACAAATCCGTGTGTCTGGTCAAGGTGAGCCAGGTGTTAATGGTGGACCGGCTGGGGACTTATACATCATGTTCCGCGTTCAAGGACATAATGAGTTTGAACGTGACGGCGATGATATCTACTACGAATTAAAACTTACATTCCCGCAAGCGGCACTTGGGGATGAAATAGAAGTGCCAACTGTTCACGGTAAAGTGAAACTACGTATTCCAGCTGGTACACAATCTGGTGCACAATTCCGTCTAAAAGACAAAGGTGTAAAAAACGTACATGGCTACGGTGTGGGTAACCAATACGTAACGGTTAAAGTTATGACACCAGAAAAGTTAACAGAAAAACAAAGACAATTACTACGCGAATTTGCGGAAATTAGTGGCGATATTCCAGAAGAACAAGGAAGCTCACTGTTCGATAAAATCAAGAAAAAATTCCAAGGTGAATAATTAGAGGAGCTGAATACCTACGTGAAGTGGTCTGAATTATCCATTCATACAAAAAATGAAGCGGTTGAAGCAATTTCGAATATTTTGCATGAAGCTGGTGCAAGTGGTGTCGTGATTGAAGATTCGGCTGAATATGCGAAGCCACGCGAAGATCAATTTGGTGAAATATATGCACTAAATGAAGCTGATTTCCCTCAAGCAGGCGTTATTGTAAAAGCTTACTTATCAGAGTCTAGTTTTTTAAATGAAACAGTTGAAGAAATTAAAGCAGCTATTACCAATTTGACGAATTTCAATATCGATATCGGTGATAATGTTGTATCGATTGTTGAAGTGAACGAAGAAGATTGGGCGACAGCGTGGAAGCAATATTACCACCCTGTGAAAATTTCTGAACGTTTCACGATCGTGCCAACGTGGGAAGACTATACACCAGTTTCTACAGATGAACTAATCATCGAGTTAGACCCTGGTATGGCATTTGGTACTGGTACGCATCCTACGACAGTTATGTGTTTGCAAGGGCTCGAAAAAGTTGTGCAACCAGGAGATACGGTTGTTGATATCGGTACAGGTTCAGGTGTTCTTTCAATTGGTGCAGCGATGCTTGGTGCAAAAAGCGTGCACGCCCTTGATTTAGATGAGGTTGCCGTTCGTTCTGCAAAAGAAAACGTCGAGCTTAATAAAGTATCTGACACGGTTTCCGTTTTCCATGGTAACTTATTAGATACTGTGAAAGAACCAGCAGATGTAGTTGTGGCCAATATTTTAGCGGAAATTATCATGTCCTTCACTGACGACGCATTCACAATTGTAAAACCAGGTGGGTTGTATGTCACTTCAGGCATCATCGGTGCAAAACGCGAAGATGTGAAAGGTGCGTTAGAAGCTTCTGGCTTTGTCATTGAAGAAGTTTTAATGATGGAAGATTGGGTCGCAATCATCGCACGTCGACCACTATAAGTTGACTTAGAAGCGCCAAATCGTGAGGAGTCTTGCCTTGTTCACGATTGGCGTTTTCTTTTTTAATATCTAGGAGGTACTAAAAATGCAACGTTATTTCATTGAAACTGCAATTGAAGATGCACGTATTACCGGTGAAGATGCCCGTCACATTGCACGTGTCATGCGTATGAAGGAGGGCGAGGAAATCGTTGTTGTAGCACAAAATACAGCATATATTTGTGAAATCACTGCGTTTGATGGTGATGATGTGCTTGTCCAAGCAACAGAACGCACAATTCCTTCACCAGAGTTACCAGTAAACGTCACTGTAGCGTGCGGATTACCAAAAGGTGATAAGCTAGAACTTATTACACAGAAGGCAACAGAACTTGGGATGTTTGCGCTTCTTCCATTTGAAGCAGAGCGTTCAATCGTGAAGTGGGATGCTAAAAAAGGTGCAAAAAAGCAGGAGCGTCTTCAAAAAATTGCGAAAGAAGCGGCAGAACAGTCACATCGTACACATATTCCAGAAATTTATGAACCTATTGGCTTTAAACAACTTATTCAGTTACTAGACAAATATGATGCTGTTTTTATTGCTGATGAGGAAGATGCAAAGGCTGAAAAACGCACAAGGTTTGCGGAGAAGTTAAAAAACGTGTATGATAAGAAGTCGAAATCAATACTAATAATCTTTGGTCCAGAAGGAGGTATCTCGCGTAAGGAAGCGGATACACTTATCCAAGCTGGTGCGCAGACGATGTCACTGGGGCCAAGAATTTTACGAGCAGAAACAGCGCCACTCTATGCACTGTCTGCAATATCCTATGAATTTGAATGAAAGAGGTGTTTAACCTTGTCAAAAGTGGCTTTTCACACACTTGGCTGTAAGGTAAACCATTACGAAACAGAAGCGATTTGGCAACTGTTTAAAGAAGACGGATATGAACGTACAGAGTTTGATCATCAAGCTGACGTTTATGTTATTAATACATGTACCGTAACAAATACTGGTGATAAAAAATCTCGTCAAGTAATCCGTCGCGCGGTTCGACAAAATCCTGATGCTGTTATTTGCGTAACAGGCTGTTATGCACAAACATCACCAGCTGAAATTATGGCGATCCCGGGGGTTGATGTCGTTGTTGGTACGCAAGATCGTACGAAAATGCTTGGATATATTGAGCAGTACCGAAACGAGCGCCAGCCAATTAATGCAGTACGTAATATTATGAAAAACCGTGTGTACGAGGAGCTAGATGTACCAGCGTTTACTGACCGTACACGTGCATCCCTTAAAATCCAAGAAGGCTGTAATAACTTCTGTACGTTTTGTATTATTCCTTGGGCGCGCGGTTTAATGCGTTCACGTGATCCGCAAGAAGTAATCCATCAAGCTCAGCAATTAGTAGAAGCTGGTTATCTTGAAATCGTCCTAACAGGTATCCACACAGGTGGTTACGGTCAAGATTTAAAAGATTATAATTTAGCTCAGCTTTTACGAGACTTAGAATCGCAAGTTAAAGGCTTAAAACGTCTTCGTATTTCTTCTATTGAAGCGAGTCAATTAACAGATGAAGTAATCGATGTGCTACGTGAGTCGAAGATTGTCGTTAACCATTTACACATTCCGATCCAATCAGGGTCTGATACAGTGCTAAAACGTATGCGCCGTAAATATACAATGGAGTTCTTTGGAGAACGCTTGACTAAACTGCATGAGGCACTACCAAATCTAGCAGTTACTTCTGACGTAATCGTAGGTTTCCCAGGTGAAACGGAAGAAGAATTTATGGAAACATATAATTTTATTCGCGATCATAAGTTTTCAGAGTTACATGTCTTCCCATTCTCGCCACGTACAGGCACACCAGCTGCACGTATGGATGATCAAATCGATGAAGACATTAAAAACGAGCGTGTGCATCGTTTAATCGCATTAAACGATCAATTAGCTAAAGAGTACGCATCTCGCTTTGAAGACGAAGTACTTGAAGTAATTCCAGAAGAATTTGTCCAAGAAACAGGCTTATTAACGGGCTATACTGATAACTATTTAAAAGTTGTCTTTGAAGGACCAGAAAGCCTAATTGGACAACTTGTTAAAGTGAAAATTACAAAGGCTGGCTATCCTCATTCACAAGGTCAATTTGTACGAGTATTAGATACAGTTGTTGCGGAATAAAAATTTTTTTTAAATCAGCAGGCTTAGCATAGGCTTGCTGATTTTTTGCACGAAATATGGACAAAGAAAGGGATAGAGTGGATGGAACTTTGTTTTGAACGTTTAAATTTACACGCGGCCGACCAAGAGGTAAGTACATGCCCGAATACTACAATTGTTGAATTTGCTATTCCTGATGGTGTGGTAGGTGCTACGGAAAAGTTTCGGAATTTTGACCCAAAACGTATTCGTTCTTTTAAGGTTGAAAAGAATCGCGTTCTACTATGTATGAATTTACTAGACTATGAATTATCTATACGTGAATTTAAAAGTACAATAGAAGCCTTTTATGACGAGGTTCACAATGGCTCAAGTGAGGAAGTTGAAGTGTTTACAGATTTTATCTATGATAACGATCTTCGAATTCTCCAATGTTTTGTAGAGGGTGAACGTTACTTAACAGATATTTCTTCTGAAATAATTGAAGCCAGTTTAGTTATAGATGCGCTCTATTATCAGCTATACTTCGGCTTACATCCAAAAGTTACGGTTCAATATATTCATGGATATACAAAAACACTATTAGCAGAAAAAGTATTTCCAGTACTATAAAAAGGGTTGTCTTGTTGAATTTCAACGATAGACAATGCTTTTTTTTTCTGCATTTTGAGCATAGTATATTAGACGACTTGATGAAAAAATGGTATTATTTCAGAGAGGTACGTACAACTTGAGTTTAAAAGGAGAATTTCTCATGACAAAAGATTATGCAAAAATGATTGACCATACATTATTAAAGGCAGAAGCAACGAAAGAACAAGTTGAAAAACTTTGTGCTGAAGCTAAACAATATGGTTTTGCCTCTGTTTGTGTAAATCCGACTTGGGTAAAATTAAGTAGTGAGCTATTACAAAACACTGAAGTTTTAGTTTGTACGGTTATTGGCTTCCCACTTGGCGCTAATACACCAGCTGTAAAAGCATTTGAAGCAAAGGATGCAATTGCAAATGGTGCAAAAGAAGTGGATATGGTTATTAACATTGGCGCATTAAAAGATAAGAACGATGAACTTGTACAAGCTGATATTGCTGCTGTTGTTGAAGCAGCAAAAGGTAGTGCAATTGTTAAAGTAATTATCGAAACTTGCTTATTAACAGATGAAGAAAAAGAAAGAGCATGTAAACTTGCAGTAGCTGCAGGTGCTGATTTTGTAAAAACATCTACTGGTTTTTCTACTGGTGGTGCGACTGCAGAAGATATTGCATTAATGCGTAAAACTGTTGGACCAGACCTAGGTGTTAAAGCATCTGGTGGCGTTCGTAGCCTAGAAGATATGCAAAAAATGGTTGAATCTGGCGCGACTCGAATCGGTGCAAGTTCGGGCGTTGCAATCATGAATGGATTAATTTCAGATTCTCAATATTAATTCTAATAATTTCTATTGACCATTATTAGACATTACGGTATAATTCTTTAGTACACAGCATTAGGCAAATAACCTTTGTTTGTGTTGACGTGTGTTCGGAGGGAGGGAAAGAGAGATGTCAAAAACTGTCGTTCGCAAAAACGAATCGCTTGAAGATGCTCTTCGCCGCTTCAAACGTACTGTATCAAAAAGTGGTACAATTCAAGAAGTTAGAAAGCGCGAGTTCTACGAAAAACCTAGCGTTAAACGTAAAAAGAAATCAGAAGCTGCACGTAAACGTAAGTGGTAATTTAATTTCCCATTAAAAAATCCCTACGTTCATAACACGCAATTTTATGATTCACTGAGCAGACAATGATATACCTAGTATAAATCGCGTTTGTGATTTATACTAGGTATTTTGCATTAAGGTTCAATTTTTGCGGTACATACGAAAAAAGCTGGATGAAGTCGTTTGCGATTTCATCCAGCTTTTTTTCATATATAATAAAAAAATGAGATTTCGTGAAACTTTTTGTGAAGTCGTCCGTATAACATTTGAGAGTATTTTTAGAAGGGAGGGAAAAAGATGCGGAAAAGGAGAATTCTCAGCTACTTACTAGTGGTGTGGATGGCATTTTTATTAGCGTTTCCAATGACTACAGCTTTTGCAAGTAGTAAGGTGTACCACGTACCAATTCACGATGAGGTGGAACGAGGACTTCACGCATTTTTAGAACGAGCTTTTAAAGAGGCAGAGGAAAACTATGCGGAAGCCATCATACTCGACATACATACGCCGGGCGGTTTTGTCAATGCAGCAAGTGACATCGCCATGCTTATGGATGAATCATCGATCCGTACAATCGCTTACATCAATAAAGATGCCCATTCTGCAGGTGCATTTTTGGCCTTGCATGCAGATGAAATTTATATGGTTCCTAATGGCACAATTGGAGCAGCTGCTGTCATTGATTCAGCAGGAAATGCGGCAGATTTAAAGGCGAATAGCGCATGGCTCGCACAAATGAAGGCGGCGGCTGAGACATCTAATCGCGATCCGAAGTATGCTTTGGCAATGGCAGATACGCGAATGGATCTTCCGGAATTCAGAGCTGGCGGTGATAACCTTTTAACATTATCGGCATCAGAGGCATTTGACGTTGGCTATTCAGAAGGAACTGTTTTAAACTTTCAAGAGCTATTAGCGGCAACCGAATTAAAAGGTAGCGACATTGTACCGGTTGACCCAACATTTTCAGAAAAACTTGCTCGATTTATCACGAATCCGATTATTGTACCTATTTTACTGTCGATTGCGAGCTTAGGGCTTGTAATGGAATTGTATTCGCCAGGATTTGGTGTTCCAGGTATAATGGGGTTATCGTCACTTGGCCTATTTTTCTTTGGTCATATGATAGCAGGTTTTGCTGGTTATGAAACGCTGTTAATATTTATCGCCGGTTTGGCACTTGTCATTGCGGAGTTTTTTGTCCCCGGAGGTATTGTTGGTATTTTAGGGGGCGTTCTAATATTAATTAGTTTGCTACTAGCAGGTGCAAATATGTCGCAGATGATAATGTCGATATTTATTGCGTTTGTTGTAGCGATTATAGGGATGGTGATCCTAATGAAGTTTTTTGGTAAGAAGATGCATGTTTTTAACAAACTTGTTTTGAAAGATGCGACAACTACAGAAGAAGGGTATGTGTCAAACATCAATCGTACAGACTTACTTGGTAAAGTAGGAAAGACGATTACACCTCTTCGCCCAGCAGGAACGATGCAATTGGGCAGTGAACGCATCGATATTGTGTCTGAAGGAAGTTATATCGACGCAGGCAAGGATGTTGAGATTATTAAAGTAGAAGGCTCTCGCATCGTAGTTAGACCAACGAAAAAAGAGATGGAGGAATAACAAATGGGTTTTGATTTAGCTTTAATCGGTCCAGTAGTCGGACTTGTATTATTATTCATTGTCATTGCGGTATTTTTCACTTTTGTACCAGTGGCACTATGGATTTCTGCTCTTGCAGCAGGTGTCCGTGTTAGTATTTTCACATTAATTGGGATGCGCTTACGTCGTGTAATTCCGTCACGTATCGTAAACCCGTTAATTAAAGCACATAAAGCAGGTTTACCAGTAACAATTAATCAGTTGGAAAGTCATTACCTTGCGGGTGGTAATGTAGACCGCGTAGTAAACGCATTAATCGCAGCGCACCGTGCAAACATTGAGTTATCATTTGAACGTTGTGCAGCAATCGATCTTGCAGGACGTGACGTATTAGAAGCTGTACAAATGTCGGTTAACCCGAAAGTAATCGAAACACCGTTTATTTCAGGTGTTGCGATGAATGGTATCGAAGTGAAAGCAAAAGCACGTATTACAGTTCGTGCGAACATCGAGCGTTTAGTCGGTGGTGCTGGTGAAGAAACAATCGTAGCGCGTGTCGGTGAAGGTATCGTAAGTACAATTGGTTCTGCTACACACCATACAACAGTATTAGAAAATCCAGATATGATTTCACAAACAGTATTATCAAAAGGTTTAGACTCTGGTACTGCATTTGAAATCTTATCGATTGATATTGCAGACGTTGATATCGGTAAAAACATTGGTGCCGAGCTTCAAATTGAGCAAGCCCAAGCAGATAAAAATATTGCACAAGCGAAAGCTGAAGAACGTCGTGCAATGGCCGTAGCTAACGAACAAGAAATGATTGCACGTGTTCAAGAGATGAAGGCCAAAGTAGTAGAAGCTGAAGCTGAAGTACCACAAGCGATGGCAGAGGCATTACGTTCTGGTAACCTTGGTATCATGGATTACATGAACTACCGTAATATTCAAGCAGATACAGCAATGCGTGATTCTATTTCAAAGGTTAGCACAGATAAGCCAGAAAAAAATGAACCACAATCGTAAAATACGGAAAGGAGCGTATACTATCAAATGGAACAATTAATCATTTTCGTCATCATTGCTATAGTCAGCTCTCTTTTCGGTAAATCAAAAAATAAAGAACAACAACAAATGCCATCGTTTGACAAGGACGCTAAGCAGCAACCCCCTACGGTCACTAATACTGAGGAGAGAAAGCCTCAGCGTCCTATGATGAACACACAATCGTTTGAAGATTTCGCAAGGAAGTTTTTAGGGGACACTCAAGATGAGCAGCCCCAGAAGCATGTCCGCGAAAAACGTATGCAGCCTGTTGAAATAGAAGAAGTGGAACAAATGCCGAGCTATGTGGCCCCACCACTTGTTCCAACTGATGGCCAAAGTAAGAGATCGGATCGTTCAAATTTGGGCCGTATGACTGCTGGGAAGAAGGACGTGCGTGTAGCGTCTACAAACCAGACGTTCGAACTACCAACTTCTAAACAAGCGTTAATGCAAGCAGTTATAATGGCTGAAGTATTAGGTCCACCAAAAGCAAAAAGAAAATAACTAGCATGTCCTCCTTTTTCCTTGCATATATTGCCGAAGAAGGAGGCATTTTTTTATGAAAAAATTATTTCAGTTAACGCCACTCATCGAATTATCACAATATGAAACATGTAAAATAATTGGTCCCTATCGTTTTCTACATGCAGATGCATCGTCATGTTCGTTTATATATGCTCACTATAAAGTTACAATTCGTGGAAAATCAGTTGCAATTGATGCCATTAAAGAAGAAATGCTTCAACTAACTGTTGTCGACTTAAAAGAAATGCATATTAAAATCAGACAGGAAGAGGATAGGAACTTATGATATGGAATCATAGACCGATACTCATACGTATAAAGCGCCATGAAAATGTTCATCCTTTTATACAAGCATTGCACGGGCAAAAAATTGAACTAAAGCATGTTATGTTTCGTGATCAAGAGGTAACGTTCGAAACGAATATGGCTTATTTATCGAAGATTCGCAGAACACGGAAACGCTATAAACTGAAAATGACCGTGCATTATGCAGATGAACAGCAAGTATTTCGTGCACAACTTTGGACGATACTTGGATTAATCATAATGGTCATTATCCCGTTGGTCTGTGCGCAGGTAGTTTGGCGCATTGATGTTGAGGCAGATTCGCCAGAATTGCGAGAGCAAATAGAAAAAACATTTCATGAGACTTTTAAAGTGGAAACACCTTTGTCTAGAAAGAAAGTACCATCAAATGCTTTAATTCGGCAGGAGCTATTAGAAAAACATCGTGATCTTGCATGGGTGCATATTGAAAAAAATGGTGGTCGTGTCGTGTTACGACCGCAGGAATCTCCGAAACAAACAGAACTAAAAAATGAAAAACAAGCGACCCATTTAGTAGCAACAAAAAGTGGCGTCATAACGAATTTTAATATCCGACATGGTGAACGGAAAGTATCTGTTAATGAAACGGCGTATGACGGCGATGTATTAGTATCTGGTGTAATCGATAGTGGTGAAGACAAAGTCTTTGTAGGGGCAGAAGGAGAAGTGTTTGCGGATTATTGGCTAGAGTGTACATTTAAAATGCCAACTAAGATTACTATGGAGACGATGCAAGAAAAGAAATGGCGCATATTAATTGCCGGTGTCCACAAAGAAGTGGATTATGTGCAAAGAAAAGAACTACCAAATTGGCTTGATCCGTATGTATCTATTGTGGAAGAGCAACAGACAAAAAAGATGCAAGTGGAGTTAGATGAATCGAAAGTTGATTCGTTACTCTTGCCATTACTTCATGAAAAAATGGTGCGTTCACTACCTTCTAAAAGTGTCATTAAAAAAGAGAATCTTTTGCAGTTGAAGTGGGGGGATGGTACAGTTGAAGGGAAAGTTCTATTTTTAGTTAATGAGAATATTGCAAAACCAATACATGCCTTACAAGGAGAATGATTATGTCTGAACAGTTAACTGTATTACAAGTGGATAATCCAAACGAAGCAATTATGCTACTCGGTATTTCCGATGCAAACTTGAAATTAATTGAAGAAGCGTTTCATGTCCAAATCATTACACGTGGTGCACAAATTCAGCTAACTGGTGAAGAAGAAGCAAAAGAGCAAGTAACACAGCTTCTGCATGCGTTGTTAAAAGTTATTCGTAAAGGTATTAATATCGATCAACGTGATGTAGCAACAGCAGTTGAAATGACTCAAAAAGGAACTATTGAATACTTTGCAGAACTTTACGATGAAGAGATTGCTCGTACAACGAAAGGGAAGCCTATTCGTGCGAAGACAATCGGTCAACGGGAATACATACAAGCGATTCGTCACAGGGACGTTATTTTTGCTATTGGTCCTGCTGGTACAGGGAAAACATATCTAGCCGTTGTCATGGCAACACAGGCGTTGAAAAATGGGCAAGTAAAGCGAATTATTTTAACCCGTCCTGCTGTTGAAGCTGGCGAATCTCTAGGCTTTTTACCAGGTGATTTAAAGGAAAAGGTTGATCCGTATTTACGTCCTCTGTATGATGCGCTAAATGACATTTATGGGGCAGAGCAAACGCAACGTCTAATCGAACGTGGTACGATCGAAATCGCCCCTTTAGCGTATATGCGGGGTCGTACATTAGATGATGCTTTTGTTATTTTGGACGAAGCGCAAAATACAACACATCAACAAATGAAGATGTTCTTAACACGTCTAGGCTTTGGTTCCAAAATGGTGATTACTGGTGATAAAACGCAAATGGACTTACCGAAAAATACAGAATCTGGCTTAATCGTTGCTGAACGTACATTAAAATATGTGAAAGATATACATTTCCAAGTGTTGGAGCAGGGGGACGTGGTTCGTCATCCGGTAGTTGCGAAAATTATCCAAGCTTACGCAGATCAATTACTATAAAAGATGTGACAGCTACACGACATTGTGTGGCTGTTTTTTACTATATTATTTATTTTTCGAGAAAAATGTTTTTTGAATTGGTATGATAGAGATTGATAGAGGGGGTGCCAAATGGAAAAACAACTTCGGAAAATAACAGAGCTAATTGGTTTTCGCTATTTTTTAATGGCTGTTCTCATCTTAACAGGAACCTTACAGTTTTTATTAATGTTTGGTGATGTTAAAGGTGTTACATATGATTTTAAACCGCTACAGCTTGCGCCAGAAACGGTGAGATCTACTAAAACTATAGAAGATACTGTAAAGACGCAACAAGAGCGTGAGAAGGCGGCAAATGCTGTTTCGCCGGTCTATCAATTTTCGGAAGATGTTGCAAAACAACGTGCGGCAATCGTCACATCGTTATTTGATTATGTACTGGATGTTAAAGCGGAAGTTGATAGCCGTAAACAGTCTGTTGATATTAGCGATCAAGTAACATTACTACGAAAAAAACTGGAAACAATTGATGTGAAACAAATGCCAGTGAATTTTACAGATACGCAGCTGGAAAATTTACTAATACAAAGTGAAGCGGATTTAACAAAATCAAGTACGCAATTGTCGAAGCATGTAGCTGAGCATTTGAAAAAACCAATTCGAGGTGAAGACTTACTATCAGCTCAAAATGAGTTCGAAGCAAAAATCCGTGCACAAAGGGGCTATCCTGATAAAATTTTAAATACGGTTGTCTCGATAGGTCGTGCAAGTATTATCGAAACGGAAACGATTAATGAAGAGCAAACGAAGGCCAATATTCAGCAAGCTAAAGAAGCAATTGAGCCTACGCGTATTTTACAAGGGCAAATTATTGTACAAGAAGGACAAATCATTGACAATGAAGCCTATCGTCAGTTAGAACTACTTGGGATGGTGAGTAATAAGGCGTCTTTGAAACCGATTGCTGGGCTTGCTATTTTGATTTTGATACAAATGATGTTTATGTTTATTTTGTTTGAACGTTTGGAGGCAGAGGAACGTAAAAAGCGCAATGCCCTACTTGTCACAGCGATTGTTTATAGCCTATCAATCGTTTTAATGAAATTTATTGGTTTAGTGGCAAATGAATTTGATGTAACGATTGCATTTTTATTCCCAACAGCACTTTCGACAATGCTTGTGAGACTCCTTGCTGATGATCGGGCTGCTGTGCTTGTGACAGTGATGACAGCTGCTTCTGCAGGTGTCATGTTCCAAGAAGGTTATTCATCTGTCATGCAAATGGAAGTAACGCTGTATATTATCTTTGGTGGCTTTGCCAGTTTATTCTTTATGCGGAGTGTGGAAAAACGTTCACATATTTTACAAGCAGTTGGTGTCATTTCATTAGTTAATATGGCATTCATTGCATTCTATTTACTGATGACACAGTCTTCATACGGCATATCAGAGCTAATGTTTTACTTGATCGCTGCGATTACGTCGGCATTACTTTCTGGTGCGCTTACAATGGGCTTATTACCCTTCTTTGAGTCGGCATTTGGCCTGTTATCGACGTTACGCCTTATTGAATTATCGAATCCAAACCACCCATTGCTGAAAAAGCTACTAGTGGAAACGCCAGGTACTTATCATCATAGTGTTATGGTGGGGAATCTAGCAGAGGCAGCGTGTGAGGCAATAGGTGCTGATGGTTTACTTGCTCGTGTTGGATGTTATTATCATGATGTTGGTAAAACAAAACGACCTTTATTTTTCATTGAAAATCAAATGTCTGGTGTCAATCCACATGATTCAATGCCACCTGAAACGAGTGCAGAAATTATTATCGCTCATACTACAGATGGTGCGGACATGTTAAAACGCTATAAAATGCCGCAAGAAATTATTGATATTGCCCTGCAACATCATGGGACAAGTTTATTGAAGTTTTTCTTGTTTAAGGCAAAAGAACAAGGGAAGGTGTTTGATGAGGCATCATTCCGTTACCCAGGTCCGAAACCGCAGACAAAAGAAGCGGCGGTCATTAGCGTAGCTGATAGCGTGGAAGCAGCTGTACGATCGATGAAAGAGCCGAATGCTGAGAAGATTCACAAGTTAGTAAAGTCAATTATAGACGATCGTGTGCAAGATAATCAGTTTGATGAATGCGATATTTCGATAAAAGAGTTAAAATGTATAGAGCAAGTACTTTGTGAAACGTTGAATGGTATTTTCCACTCACGTATTGAATATCCAAAGGCAGATAAGTAGGAGGCATCTATGATTTTAACAATTGATTTTACAGATGAAACAAATGAAGTAACGGACACGCATCTTGCATTAGTCGAAAAGCTTTTACAGCATGCGGCAGCCGTTGAGAAAATTGAGCCAGAAACGGAAGTATCGGTAACGTTTGTGACGAATGAAGCGATTCAAGAAATTAACCGCGAATACCGTGGAAAAGATCAGCCAACTGACGTTATTTCGTTTGCACTTGAAGAATTAGGTGAAGGTGAAATGGAAGTCACGTTTGAAGGGATGCCACGTATTTTAGGCGATATTATAATTTCGACGGATCGTACGAAAGAACAAGCTGAGGAATACGGTCATTCATTTGAACGTGAATTAGGCTTTTTAGCAGTTCATGGCTTCTTACATCTACTTGGTTACGATCATATGGAGCCAGATGATGAAAAAGTGATGTTCGGTAAACAAGATGAAATTTTACAATCATTCGGTTTAGGACGTGACTAATAGATGGATGGTCGCAAGTTTATCCGCTCGTTCGGCTATGCTTATTGTGGTATAGTAACTGCTTGCAAGGAGCAAAATTTTAAATCGCATATACTAAGTGCTGTGATTGTGCTAATTGCAGGATATTTAACGGGTTTATCACGCATAGAATGGTGCATTGTGTTAATATTAATAGCACTGATGTTTGCACTTGAAATGATGAATACCGCCATTGAACGTGTGGTTGACCTAGCGTCACCAAACATTCATCCACTTGCCGAGCAGGCGAAGGATATAGCAGCAGGTGGTGTGCTGGTATTTGCTGTTTTCAGTGCTATAATTGGCTTACTAATCTTTTTACCCAAGTGGTTTTAAAGATCAATTACGCCTTGGCGTAATTGCGTCCAGATTTTGAATTGTGCTCGCGCAATTGCTTCCATACAAAAGCTGTGATATCCGCCGGAGACTGATCTTCTTCGGTGGTGTTTGGAAGCACTGAACGAAGATCACTATACATTTATGTAGAGGAGAATTGGCATCTATGACAATCGATATGCATGCATTACTTGAGGAATCTAAAATTGCACGTGAAAAAGCGTATGTTCCCTATTCAAAATTTAAAGTAGGGGCAGCAATATTGACAAAAAACGGAGACGTCATTCATGGCTGTAATATTGAAAATGCAGGCTATAGCATGACAAACTGTGCTGAGCGTACAGCGTTTTTTAAAGCAGTATCAGATGGCATTCGAGATTTTGAAGCAATTGCAATTGTGGCTGATACAGACGGTCCTTGTGCGCCGTGTGGAGCTTGTCGTCAAGTGATGATTGAATTTTGTGCGTCATCTATGCCTGTTTATTTAACAAATTTAAAAGGTGATGTTACGGTAACGTCAGTCGGCGAATTATTACCGTTTGCATTTACAACGGAGGATTTACTAGATGCTGGAGACTAAAAAAGGCTTTAAGTCGGGATTCATCTCGATTATTGGACGACCTAATGTTGGGAAATCAACATTGTTAAATCGTGTGATTGGTCAAAAAATCGCAATTATGAGCGATAAACCACAAACAACACGAAATAAAGTACAAGGTGTATTAACACGTGAAAATAGTCAAACGATTTTCATTGATACACCAGGTATTCACAAACCGAAACATAAACTGGGCGAATTCATGTTAAAAGTTTCGAAAAACACTTTGCGCGAAGTTGATGGCATTATGTTCATGGTCAATGCTGAGCAAAAGTTCGGTAAAGGTGATGAATTCATTTTAGAATGGTTAGAAGGCAATGAAACGCCAGTATTTTTAGTCATTAACAAAATCGATCAGATTCATCCAGACGAACTACTTACTATTATTGAAACGTACCGAGAAAAATACGATTTTGCAGAAATTATTCCAATTTCAGCTCTTGAAGGTAATAACGTTGATTCGTTGTTAACGACGATTGAAAAATATTTACCAGAAGGGCCGCAATATTACCCTGCAGATCAAGTAACGGATCACCCGGAACGCTTTATTATTTCTGAGCTAATTCGTGAAAAAGTATTACACTTAACACGTGAAGAAGTACCACACTCAATCGCTGTTGTCATTGATAGAATCAAACCTGACGAAGAAAAAGAAGGGATGATTCGTGTACAAGCAACAATTATGGTTGAGCGTGACTCTCAAAAAGGGATCGTCATCGGTAAACGTGGTGCGCTATTAAAAGAAGTAGGTACACGTGCACGAAAGGACATTGAGATGTTACTTGGCTCAAAAGTATACTTGGAGCTTTGGGTAAAAGTTCAAAAAGATTGGCGTAACAAATCAACACATCTACGAGACTTCGGTTTCCGTGATGATGAGTATTAAATAAAGCCAGACTTCCATTAATGGTCGTTTGTTAAGAAAAAAGATGCGCTTGGCCTTTGTGCTTGGCGCATTTTCTTGCGAGGAGGAGGACACCTATTGCTTTATAAATGGGAAGCGATCGTGTTAAAAGCACGTGCATATGGTGAGTCCAATAAAATTGTGACTTTATTGACGAGAGAAGCGGGAAAGGTTGCAACAATGGCCCGTGGGGCAAAAAAGCCATCAAGTAGGCTAGCCTCTGTGACACAGCCATTTACATATGGGATGTTTATGGTACAGCATCATACGGGCATGGGGACATTACAACAAGGTGAGCATCTAAATTCGATGCGTCATATACGTGAAGATATATTAGCAACAGCTTACGCAAGTTATATTATGGAGCTTATTGAGCGTGTAGTGGAAGAGGGAAAGCCTGAGCCGTATGCATTTGATGTGTTATTACATGCATTACAGGCAATTGAGGATGGCTATGATCCTGAAGCAATCACATTATTTGTAGAATGGAAAATGTTACCTTACACGGGTGTGCAGCCAATTTTACATGCTTGTGCTTCATGTGGTGCAGTAGATGGAGAATTTGCATTTTCATTCGCGCAAGGTGGTTTTTTATGTCATCGATGCTACCAGCAAGATCCGTATATTATTAGACTCACACCGACGCAATTGAAACTAATCCGTATGTTTTACACAGTGCCAATCGATCAAATTGGAAAGCTCGAGCTGAAAAAGGAAACGAAATACTTTATCAAAAAAATAGTGACAACGATTTATGAAGAGCAAACCGGTATTCGTTTTAAAACGAAAAAATTTATTGAGCAATTAGAGCGAACACCTGAATTGCAGCCACGGCCAATTACATTAAAAACAGCAATGCCAGAAGACGAATAACTTCGATCTTCTGGCATCTTTTTTAGTCTATAAAATCTTCATATTCATCTGGATCGATTTCATGTATATTAGCCCACTCACCGGCAAATTTCATAAATTCAATATAGATATAAGTTGTTTCCCCATTCGTACCAGTCACTTTTAAAAGTGCTGGGCCTTCTGATACAGGTGTAACAATAAGTACTCCATCTTGGATTGTAGCTTTAACAGGTACTTTATAATCAGTATCCCATTCATCACTTAAGTCTTTAAACATTACAGATTTTGGCTCTAGTACTAGGTCATCGGCTGTAAATGTAACTTGATTTGCAACTTCGTATAGATCAATCATTCTTACAAAATCATATGAATAAACTTCTGCAACCATTGTCTGTTGAAGTGTACCATCAGTAAACGTTACTGTATATTCACCGTTTTCAAAAATGGATAGTGTTGTTACTTTATCTTTAACTTCGAAAGCATATTTGTCTGAAGCTAAGACCTTTCCATCAGCTGTTTTGATACTTACATCTGTAGGGACAAAGTTTAAATCACCTTCTAATAATGAAAGAGGCATGTTTTCTAGGTAGTCCGCTTCGTCTACTTCTTCAAGTCTTGCTTGAAGTTTGCCATTAACAGTTTGTACATGTACTAAGAAAAATACATCAACAAACTCTTCTGTTTCTTCTGTAAAGCCAGAAATAACTAATTTACCAGTACCTTCTTTTAATGGCTGAATCGAAATAGCATCTGTCCAATCTTGTTCTTCATCCCAAGTGAAGATGTCTTCTGCAGGATTAATGCCCCCATAAGATGCAAAAATATAATCTTGGTTATATTTCTTTGCATAAACAGTTGCGCTATCTTTAGTGTTTTCAGCACGTACTACAAAAGAAGCTAATTGCGAACGTTTCACATTACTATATGTTCCAAAAGTTGTCGGTGTTGTTCCTTTAGTAATATTGTTTGCAAATAATGTTTGGATATACGGTTCATATTCACTTCCTGCTACCACATCAGTGAATGGAATGTTAGTGTCTTCAGCAAGTTCTAAATCAAAGCCTCGTACAATCATTTTTGACATTTGACCACGAGTAATATTTTTAGTTGGATTAAAATAACCATTTGATCCACTAATGATTCCTGCATTTGCTAATGCTGCAATTGCACCATAGTTTTCATCACTAGGTTTTACATCTTTAAACTGTGGATTTATCACATTCTCGGTATCAAGTTCTAAAATACCAGCTAAAATTTTGGCTGCTTGTGTACGAGTAATCGCATTTGCAGGCTTAAATGTCCCATCTGGATAGCCTGAAATAATGCCTCGATCTGCTAAGCTAATAATAGCCTTTCCTTCCTCAGTAGATGAATTTACATCTGGGAATGTTGTAGCAGCACTCGCAGGTGTGGCAATGACAATAGCACTTGTTGCTAGTGTAGCAGCCATTGCATACTGATAAAAACGTTTTGTATTCAATTTTCTTCCTCCAAAATCTCGATTATTTGCATTATAGCTTTTCTTTAAAGAGTAGAAATATATCCTATCTACGCTACTAGATGTCGGAGAACATATACGTAGTGATATTCAATCTATCATTAAAAAAAATGATACTTTTTTGTCATTTTCTATTAAATCACAACTATAATATATAATTTATAGCAAATTTTTTTTGTGGTAGATAGAGGGAATTTTAACCTGTATTAATAGAAGTATGGTAGTTTGAGTTAGTGAATTATATTTTTATATGTTTTGAGTCTATTTATTGATGATAGTTGTGAATCTATAATAATCAAAATTGTATCATCACAACTACCTATATCTGACAGGAAATGAAGATAGTTTAGCCTTTTTTTGAAAAAAACGAGATGAATGTGCGCAATGGTTATTAAAAATGTGGGAATTATTTTATTCGCGGAAATAAATAAAAATTTTACTGATGATTCAAAATAACTGAAAATTATTACATTTTATTAATAAATGTACTTCTTGCAGAAGAACTTAAGTACTATAGGTGCAAAAAAGATAAGAATTTCTATCTATTTTTTCAAGATAAACAAGACTAAAGTATTACTCTGGTGCTGAGTTAATATTGTTTTCGTAGTAAAAACTAATCATGGATCTGTTATAAATGAGTTGAAAAGGTAAAATAACCTATGCTATTGTAAGGAGGTAAATAAAGTAATTGAAGTTAATTCTGTATATTAAAAAGATTAATTTGGTAATTGAATTCGTCGTTTAGGTCAAACGTCATCGTAACTTATAAAGAAATTAAAAAATGCCTCTATCAGCAAAACGTATAGTGCGTTTTTAAGATTCACATAGTTTATAAAAAAGGAGGGAGGTCACATAATGCTGTAAAATTGCGTGTATGTGGCAAAGTATATGCTTACAAGAGTGACATTAAATGTTAGTGAAGTGCAAGCAGGCGATGTTTTAGCAGAGGATATATTTGTCGATTATCGCTTACTTGCCAAAAAAGATCTAGTTTTAACTGAGCGTATTATTGAATTGCTTAAACTTAGAAAAGTAGAGTCACTTACAGTTCGTTTACCTGTAGACTCAGTAAGAGTTGTGAGGGATTTAGGTGCGACACTTGTAAAGGAATATGAAGATGTATTTGCGCCACTCCTGGAGAAAAAAGAGGTCGATGAGTATAAAGAAAAAGTGAGTAAGTTATTTATGATAACATTAGAAAATGTTGTCCATGAATTACGCTATGGTCAAATTTTAAAAAGCATGCAAGATGCTGCTTTTGTCAGAGAGATTTTTGAAAAAATTCTAGAAGAGAAGCATCGTTATGATTTATTGATGCGTTTAAAAGAATGGGATGAATATTCGTATGTACATTCTTTTGATGTGTTTGTGTTAGGAACTATTTTTGCACGTCACCTTGGACTGCCAGATATCGAGACGTTGGCAAGAGGCTATCTTTTTCACGATATTGGGAAAGTATTTATACCTCAAGAAATATTGAACTTAAAGCGTAAACTAAATGAAGATGAATTTGAAATTGTAAAAACACACACGACAAAAGGTTATGAACTATTATTAGAGCATGGTGAAGTGGATGTTGCTTATTTTGCTCGTGATCATCATGAGAGGTTTGCTGGAAAAGGGTATCCAAATAGTCTTTGTGCAGATGAATTGAGTGAGGGTGTACAGGCGCTACAAATAATCGATGTATATTCTGCTATGACGTCAAAACGAGTATATCATTCGGGATATGGCGCGACCGATGCTTTAGCTGTTTTATATCGTGATCGTCAATTGTACAATGAAAAATTCATGCATAAATTTGTGGAATGTTTAGGTATTTACCCTGTGAACTCAGTTGTGTATCTTTCGGATAATCGTGCAGCACAAGTTGAACTTGTTTATGATATGTTCCCAACACTTCCGAAAGTGAAAATATTGGACGAACAGGTCTCGATGAATTTACCGCTTAATTACAGCATTAAGATTATAAAAATGATTGATTACCGTGCAGATAGTTTTGAAGAAATTTTCAACTTATTTGTTGAACAGCTAATTCGTGGTGAAGAAGATAGTTTGAAAATTTACTTTAATAAATTGATTGACCACCTTCATCCAAAGGAAATTGTCCTGAAAATATTTTTGCCCTCTTTTCGTATTCTTCGCTTATTAACAAGAGAAATTCAAACGGATATGAAGAAGTATAAAAATTCAATTAATATATTAAAGAAACTTTTAGAGGAACAAATTAGTGTGTTGTATATGGATTATCAACATGAGCAAACAACTATACTAGTTATAGAAACTTCTTTGCGTGAGAATTTCTTTGTCAAACTCGTACAAAGTATTTTATATATTGATAAAATTGTACCATTCTTCATTAATCCTTGTGATGGCCAGCGTATTACACAGTTGATGGAGCATTGTAATGTGAATATTGCCTATTTTATCTCAGAAGAGCTAACAGGAGACAAGCGTATACGTCCGATGCGTGAAGGAACATTTCTTTATTACACGTTGGCGGATATTGAAGAATTACTCGTAAGCTTAGTAGGTATGAGTATGAAAAAGTTTTCATTCGAGGAAAAGATGCAAGAACGTTTGTTTTCAACTTTGAAGGCATAAAATATGGGAGCCGCAATCAGCGGCTCCCTTTTAAATTAGAATTGAAGGTGTTTTTCGATATACGCTTTAAAATCAGCAATCGGCATGCGAAGAGCGTTTGCGACTGCCGTTGCACTTTCGTCGCAGAACACGCAAGCTACCATTGAAAAACACTAAATTAGAATTGAAGATGCTTCTCAATATAAGCTTTTACATCAGCAATCGGCATGCGCGTTTGCTCCATTGTGTCGCGGTGACGTACTGTAACTTGCCCGTCTTCTTTAGAATCGAAGTCGTATGTGATACAGAATGGTGTACCGATTTCGTCTTGACGACGGTAGCGTTTACCGATTGATTGAGATTCATCAAAATCAACTGGGAATGCTTTGCGTAAGTCAGCCCATAGATCGCCAGCTTCTTCTGATAATTTTTTAGATAGTGGTAATACAGCTGCTTTGAACGGTGCTAAAGCCGGGTGGAAACGTAGAACTGTACGCTTGTCATCGCCTTCAAGCTCTTCTTCGTCATAAGCATCACATAAGAATGCTAATGTTACGCGGTCAGCCCCTAGAGATGGCTCGATGCAATATGGTACATAGCGTTCGTTTGTTACTGGATCAATGTACGTGAAATCTTCACCAGAGTGTTCCATATGTTGTTTTAAATCGAAATCTGTACGGTCAGCAACGCCCCAAAGCTCGCCCCAGCCGAATGGGAATTTGAACTCGATATCAGTTGTAGCGTTTGAGTAGTGAGATAATTCGTCTTCTTCATGGTCGCGTAGGCGCATAGAATCTTCTTTCATGCCTAGGTTTAATAACCAGTCTTTACAGAAGTTTTTCCAGTATGCGTGCCACTCAAGGTCTTCCCCTGGTTTACAGAAGAATTCAAGTTCCATTTGTTCGAATTCACGAGTACGGAACGTAAAGTTACCTGGTGTGATCTCATTACGGAATGATTTACCGATTTGTGCGATACCAAATGGTGTACGCTTACGCATTGAGCGTTGTACGTTTTTAAAGTTTACGAAAATCCCTTGTGCTGTTTCAGGACGTAGGAAAATTTCATTTGTTGAAGATTCTGTTACACCTTGGAAAGTTTTGAACATTAAGTTGAATTGACGAATGTCTGTGAAATCTGCTTTGCCACAATCAGGACAAACGACATCGTATTTCACCATTGTCTCTTTCATTTGGTCGAATGTCATACCGTCTACGATTATTTCATCGCCTTTTGCTAATGCAGCGTCTTCGATGATTTTATCGGCACGGTGGCGCGCTTTACATGCTTTACAGTCTACCATTGGGTCATTGAAGTTCCCCACGTGACCAGATGCCACCCAAGCTTTAGGGTTCATTAAGATTGCAGCGTCAAGACCTACATTGTGTTCAGATTCTTGAACGAATTTTTGCCACCAAGCTTTTTTTACGTTGTTTTTAAGTTCAACACCTAGTGGACCGTAATCCCATGTGTTTGCTAAGCCTCCGTAGATATCAGAACCTGGGAAGACGAAGCCTCGATGTTTTGCTAAAGCTACGATTGTTTCCATTGATTTATTAGCCATTAAAATAGCCTCCTTGAAATTAGTAATAATAAAATTAGGAGTTTAATCAAATTTGCCTTGGCGCATTTGCAGCTGTCGCTTCGCTTTCGCGCAGATAAACAGTGCGTCTAGATTTTTAATCGTGCTTGCACGATTAACTCCTCTAAAAAATCTATGACATCCGCCAGAGACATTTTTTTAATTTAGCCAAGGGCTAAATTAAAAATAGCACCCGTCTCCGGGCACAGTTAATGCCCAGGGACGAGTGCTAATTACCCGCGGTTCCACCCTGATTGTTTTAAATGTTTTACTTACAAGCATAATAAATGCCTTAGTAGACAAACGTTTAAAACCTCTTTTCAAAAAGTTAGCTCAAGGAGTGCCTTTTCTCTGTGTTCTGTGTAGACTTTCACCATTCTCTACTCGCTATTTGGTAGAACAGATACTTTTTCTCCTGTCATCGCCTATATGTTGACGCGCAATATCGCTCGAAAATACATGTGGAGCTAGCGTCTTTGTCAATATTGTAGCATGTAGTTCTTTTCTTCGCAATCATCATTAAAATAGTAAATAAAATGAATTAAGTCTGTGCAAGGCTTTTATACTGAGCGTTAGAGCTCGTTTTATGTTAACTCGCCACAAACTCTGCCATAATTAGCGTTCTATACTCTGTTTGAATAGCGCTCTGGAGTCCCATTCCTTTAATACATTCCTATATACTTCATAAATCAATTTAGGTGTAATTCCCAAACATTTTGCAGAACACATTCTCCCTAAAACCTCTCCATATCTTCAAGGTTTTGAGATCCTATTTACAAGAAAAAAGAACAGTAATGAGTAATTTATTAGTTTTGAACAATTTGAAAGAAAAACAAAAGTATAGATTCAATGTTGGGTATAATTTACCATCTCTTAAAAGATAATGAACGTTGGACCAGTGTCACTAAAAATACAAGTTTCGATGAATTTCTACTATTACTAGAATCATTTAAAAGAAATGTACCACAACCACCAGAGGTTTCTTTACAAGAATTTGCCCGACTAATTAAAGGTTAAAGGTTTATTGAAGTAAGAACATCTCGTAAACAAAACAGTTAGTATGAGTATTCTATGTACATTGTAACTAAATGCTAAGTATGAAGTGAGGGATTCATCAATTTTAAGGTACATCAAAAATGACGAACTCCCCATTATGCATTATAATTAAATGTAGCGAAAGTAACATCTATGATTTATCAAAATGAAAAAGTCATTTTCACTTATGGGAAATTGGTAGTGCAAAGGTCCTTCTGAAATTGACCACAGCCCAACTTTTGTGAGCGAGAAAACAAAGCACTTTCTACAGTAATTTTCCCCACTCTTATTCAAAAATTCTTGTGCACAAGCTCACTTTTCTATATTTCTAGTTAAAAATCAGCTGTAGTTTTCCATAACTTTCTATATTTTTATATTTTCCCATGCTCTAACTTGTATTATTGAAATACTGCTTCAATCATACAAACCCTTATTATAACAACATTTATATAGAAATAGTGTAATACTTTGCATAGCTACTACCCTATAGTATATAATAATTGAGCATGAGTATAACACTATTAGATTTGAGGCGGTGAGTCCAATCGAACTCAATAAACGTCAGGAAGATATTTTACAAATTGTGAAAGAAAATGGCCCAATTACAGGGGAACACATTGCAGAACGTCTCAATCTGACAAGAGCGACATTAAGACCGGATTTAGCAATTCTTACAATGGCAGGCTTTTTAGATGCTAGACCAAGAGTTGGCTATTTTTATTCAGGGAAAAAAACATCTGTAACGATGACGGATAGCATTAACAAATTGAAAGTGAAGGAATTCCATTCTTCGCCCGTTATTGTTTCAGAAACAATGACGGTTTATGATGCGATTTGTTTTATGTTTGCCGAAGATGTCGGAACACTGTTTGTAGTAGACAAAAACGAGTATTTGACAGGTGTCCTGTCTCGTAAAGATTTACTACGTACAAGTATCGGCACGCAAGATTTGAATAAGATTCCTGTTCATATTATAATGACACGTATGCCTAATATTTCGTATTGTGAAAGAAAGGATTCTTTAATTGTCGCAGCAAATAAATTGATTGAGCGTGAAGTCGATTCCTTACCAGTAGTTGAGCCACATAAAGATGGTTTAGAAGTTGTAGGGCGCTTAACGAAAACGACGATTACACGTGCATTTTTATCGCTTGCGCAAAATGTCTAAAATTGAAGGTGAACAACATGAAAAGACTTCAAGTTTTTGTTGTTTCAGATTCAGTCGGGGAAACTGGCGATCAAGTAGCAAAGGCAGTCATTAGCCAGTTTCGACCGAGTTTTGAAGAAACAATCATTAGACGCTTTCCTCATATTCAAGCAGAAGAACATATTCGCAAAATTGTAGATTTAGCAGTCCAGCAAAATGCACTTATTGTATATACACTAGTTCAAAAGGAAATGCGTACATTATTAAATGAGCTTTGTGAGAAAGAGAAAATCCATGCGGTAGATATATTAGGGCCGGGTTTAAAGTCAATGGCTGCTTTTATGGAGGAAATCCCCCTAGAAACGCCGGGTATTGTGCATCAACTTGATGATGATTACTTTAAAAAAATCGAAGCAATAGAATTTGCGGTAAAATATGATGACGGTCGAGATCCTCGTGGTTTATTGCAAGCGGATATTGTATTAATTGGGGTATCACGCACATCAAAAACACCTCTTTCACAGTATCTAGCGCTTAAACGATTTAAAGTGGCGAATGTTCCATTGGTGCCTGAAGTAGAACCACCTGAAGAGTTATTTCAGATTGATCCAAATAAATGCATCGGATTAGTGATTTCTCCAGAGAAGTTAAACTTTATACGAAAAGAAAGATTAATTTCTTTAGGGTTAAGTGATGACGCTATTTATGCACAGCATACCCGAATATTAGAAGAAATTAAACATTTCGAAAATATTGCAGCAAGAATTGGCTGTCATGTAATCGATGTAACGAATAAAGCTGTAGAAGAAACAGCGAATGTAATCATCGAATATATAACTTCCCATAAATAATTAAGGGTAATATTACGTAAACCACCTCAGTATAAAAGAGGCGGTTTTTTTGAGTGGATATAAAATTATATAGATAAAACTCGAAAATTGTTTTATAATAATAGAATTGTGGTAAAAATATTTAAAAAGAGAAAATCCTTATTTTTTTGTCGAGAAATAAAGGATTTTTAAAATTAATAGCGAATTGTGTTCTAGAGCATAATTTAAAGATGGTGATGAAATTGGCTGGGAAGATACCTGAAGAAGTGATTGAGCAGATTCGAACGCAATCGGATATTGTGGATGTCATTAGCGAATATATGCAACTCACAAAGCGAGGGCGCAACTGGTTTGGTCTCTGTCCATTTCATGGTGAACAAACACCTTCCTTTTCTGTATCTACAGATAAGCAAATTTTTCATTGCTTTGGCTGTGGTGCAGGTGGTAACGCCATTACTTTTGTCATGGACATTGAAAGTGTTTCGTTTCCTGAAGCTGTTGTAAAGCTTGGTGAACGAGTGGGCATACATTTTGACATTCAGCCTAGTATCCCAGAATTTACAAAAACAGTATCTAAAGCAGAAGAGCGTATGAAAGAAGCACATGCTTTTGCGGCAGATTTTTTCCAGCATTTACTACTCAACACAGAAGATGGGGAAGAAGCGTTAAATTATTTGCTAGAAAGAGGATTTACGAGGGAACTTATCGAATCTAATAGCATTGGATGGTCGCTCCAAAGCTTTGATGCTCTCACAATGCTACTTGAAAGAAAAGGTTATAACTTACAAGAAATAGCGGAAAGTGGATTGATCATTAAGCGTGAAGGAGAAGAACGATATTTTGATCGTTTTAGAGGACGTATTATGTTTCCTATTCGTGATGAAAATGGCAAGATAATTGCTTTTTCAGGGCGAATATTATCGTCAACAGGGGAAGAGGCGAAATATTTAAATAGTCCAGAATCACCTATTTTTCATAAGAGTGAGGTGCTATATAACCTAGACAAGGCACGAACCTCGATTCGTAAAAATCGTCAAGTACTATTGATGGAAGGTTTTATGGATGTGTTAGCAGCTAGTTCAGTTGGTGTGACAAATGCCGTAGCAACAATGGGGACTTCGCTAACAAACCAGCATATCACAAAGCTAAAGCGCTTAGTTGAGCAGGTTACGATTTGCTATGATGGTGATAATGCTGGGTTTGATGCGGCGAAACGAGCGGCAGAATTACTGCAAGCTGAACGCATGAATGTCAATATTGCGGTTTTACCAGACAAACAAGACCCTGATGAGTATATTCGGAGTCAAGGTGGTCAAGCCTTTAAGGAACAAATCCTTGAAAAGCCGCATGCGTATATTGCTTTCATGATGATGCATGCTAGAAGAGGTAAAAATTTTCAATTCGAAAATGATACGCTTCAATATATACAAGAAGTGCTTGAACAGCTTGCGGGCAGGTCTTCGCCAGTTGAAAGAGATTTGTATATAAGGCAGCTATCAAATGAAACGAATATTTCGGAAGAAGCAATTTATGCTCAATTTCGAAAGTTAGAGGCAGGCAAGGAGCGCTCGGTGAGAACTGACGTGCCAAAAGAAGCATTGCCGTCGATGCCAGTCACGCAACAACAAAAGCCTATGGACGCAGCAGAACGTGCAGAACGTTTATTACTGGCACATATGCTTCATAATATAGATGTAGTGGACAGGGTATTACGTAGCGAGCAGAAAGAGCCTTTTGTACGAGATGCTTATATGGCTGTTTTTGTTCGATTAGTTGGATTTTATGAAGAATTCGGGCATCCCGACTATCAGCGCTTCGTTGAAGTACTTGATGACCCTGAATTACGCAAGATTGTCATGGAAGCGTCTTTAGTAGAGCGTGATCCTGATCAGAAAGAAGCTGAGATTACAGACTCTTTGCGTCAGCTTCAAAAATATCGTATTGAACAAGAAATAAATAAAAAGATGCATGAGTCGAAGGAAGCGGAGAAGATGCACGAGTATGGACGTGCTCTTGAAATCGCCCAACAGATTATTCATTTAAGAAAATCGTTATCGGCGATTTAACCCGATTCGGTTGTTTAGAAGGAGGAAGGTTTATGGCGGACAAGTCTGAACGTTCAAAAGAGGTAGAAGTAGAAATTACACTAGATGAGGCAAAAAAATTAATACAAGAAAAGGCGAAATCAGACGGCGAAATTTCAATGAAAGAAATTGCTGAGAAATTAAGCCCTTATGAATTGGAGAATGAGGAAGTTTTCCATTTTGCTGAAGATCTTGAAAAAAATAAAGATATTCAAATTATTGGTAAAGAAGAGTTCGAAGAAGAAAGCTTGATGAAAGAAGAAGCAAGCGAAGAAACTTTCGACTTAAACGACTTAAGTGTACCACCAGGTGTTAAAATTAATGACCCTGTCCGTATGTATTTAAAAGAAATCGGCCGTGTTGACTTACTTTCAGCAGATCAAGAAATTAAATTGGCTGAACGTATTGAGCAAGGCGATGAAGAAGCGCGTAAACGTTTAGCAGAAGCAAACTTACGTCTAGTAGTATCGATTGCCAAACGCTACGTTGGACGTGGGATGTTATTCCTTGACTTAATCCAAGAAGGGAATATGGGTCTTATTAAGGCAGTTGAGAAATTCGACTACCGTAAAGGCTTTAAATTCTCTACGTATGCTACTTGGTGGATTCGTCAAGCGATTACACGTGCAATTGCTGACCAAGCGCGTACAATCCGTATTCCTGTGCATATGGTTGAAACAATTAACAAATTAATTCGTGTACAACGTCAATTATTACAAGATTTAGGTCGTGAGCCATCTCCAGAGGAAATTGGGGAAGAAATGGACTTAACGCCAGAAAAAGTACGCGAAATTTTAAAAATCGCACAAGAACCAGTATCTCTTGAAACACCAATCGGGGAAGAAGACGATTCACACTTAGGAGACTTCATTGAAGACTCAGAAGCGCAATCACCTTCTGATCATGCGGCATATGAGTTATTAAAAGAGCAATTAGAAGATGTATTAGATACGTTAACAGACCGTGAAGAAAATGTACTTCGATTACGTTTCGGTTTAGATGATGGCCGTACACGTACATTAGAAGAAGTGGGGAAAGTGTTTGGCGTTACTCGTGAACGTATTCGTCAAATCGAAGCGAAAGCATTAAGAAAATTACGCCACCCTTCTCGCAGCAAACGTTTAAAAGACTTCTTAGAATAAAAAGCAAAATATACCTTTATTTGAAGACATATCAGACTGTAGACAAACTCACATAATTTTGAGTTTATCTACAGTCTTTTTTCGTGACCATAAAAAAATACTTAATTAGAACGTGTCATAAGTTTGATTTTTGATACTTTATACAGATGTCCTTTTATATACCGTGAGATAAAATTGTAGTACAACCATTATTAAACAAGGTTTGGAGAATGCCTTATGACAAATCCACGGAAAAAAATTATATTAAATGAGATTCTTTTTTGGAAGCAAAATAAACTATTACCAGAACATTATTGTGATTTTTTAGCGACGCTCTATTCGGAAGGGAATGACATCGAGGAGTTAGAAGAAGCACATCATAAGCGTGCAGTTCTGCCTGTTGAAAAACGCAAAATGCTAATTGTAGCAATCAGTATATTTATAGGTATTGTTGCCCTATTAGCTGTCTATTTCACGGTACCATCCCTCACATTAATTTTAACGATTATTGTTGCCATAGCGGCCATTGCTCTATTTGTAAAGGCATATCAAACTGCGAGGGAGAGCGGCTTGTTAGCTCCTGTATTTCATGTCTTTGCTGCAATTTTATTATTTAGTGCATCAATTCAAGTTTGTATGACGTATTTTACCGGCAATAATATAGCACTATTTAGCTTGATTGCCGCCAACTGTATAGTATGGTTATGGTCTGGTATTAAAATGAAACTACTCTATTTCACGGTTTCGGGAGTTATAGGTTTGGTCGTACTGATCGGATATTATGTCGTGAATTTAATGTAATGAAAACCCTTTTTTGCGGACTCTACATTCGTGAAAAGGGTTTTTTATAGAAAAATACGGATATAGTTGTTTTAAAGTGAAACGATATTTACTAGATGGAACAATAAGAAAAATGGTAGATACTTTATTGAAAGTCCAATAATTGGTTATATCAAGAGATATTTTTTGGAATTGCTGAGTAAATGTCGAAATTGTTACAAACAAAGGAAAACTTAGCGAATAGGGCTTTTCGTTTCTTATGTAATGCAGTACAATATTAGATGTTGACTGATTCTATATTATCATAGAAGTAGATTTGAAAATGAGGAGGGGAAACAAATGAAAAATAATCCAATCGTTCCTTACATCTTAATTATGGCATTTGGTATTGGCTTAATTTTCTTCATGTCTTTAGAAGGCGCTGGTAACAAGAAGGATATTGCAGCTGAAGCTGAAGGCGGTGGTGAAACTACAGAAACAACTGATGATGGTTCTGCTGTAGTACAATCTTGTATCAGCTGTCACGGTGGTGACTTAACGGGTGCTGTAGGTCCAAACTTACACGGCTTAGAGCCTGATCATATCGTTGACGTATTAGTAAACGGTATTGAAGGTACGCTAATGACACCAGGTATGAAAAGTGAAGCTGAAGCAAAAGAAATCGCTGAGTACATTTCAACTTTAGAATAATTTCTTACAGGAGGCTGTGTTAAAAGTGTTTAAGTACACTTTTGACACAGCCCTTGTTATGTAAATAAAGCGTTTGCAAAGGAATGGCACGCATGGCTTTTCCTTGTACATAAAACGGAGATGCCTCAAGTACTATTTTGAAGTATCTCCATTTGTTTTTTCCTACAACATCATACATACTAGAGTTGACTATATTTAAGGTAGGCGGTAAAAATATGAATGCTCAAAAATTATCAAAACGACTTGAAACAGTTGCTAAATTTGTCCCGACAGGTGCGGTTGTAGCCGATATAGGCAGTGACCACGCTTATTTGCCATGTTACTTAATTCATAAAGGGGTAGCAACACGTGCAGTAGCAGGTGAAGTGGTAAAAGGTCCTTTTGAATCTGCAGTAGGACAAGTGAAAAAAGAAGGATTAACTGAGAAGATTACGGTGCGATTAGCGGATGGACTAGCAGCGGTGGAAGCAGCTGATAAAGTAGATACGGTAACAATTGCTGGTATGGGTGGTCCACTCATCGTATCGATTTTAGAAAAACATCCTGAAAGTTTACACAATGTTACGCGTCTTATATTACAACCGAATATACATGCGAAAGTTATTCGTGAGTGGGCGCTAGCTAATAACTGGGCGATTCAAGATGAAGCCATTCTTGAAGAAGATGAAAAAATCTATGAAATCGTCGTTTTACAACGTGGTGCGATGAAATTAACTGAAGCAGAGATATTATTTGGTCCAAAATTAATGCTGCGCAAAGAATCGGCATTCGTACAAAAATGGACACGAGAAAAACAAAATTGGCAACGTGTATTACAGTCGATTGAAGGGGCAGAACAAACTGTTGAAATCGATGCAAAACGTGCGGAGTTAACACATCTTCTGAACTTAGTAGAAGGGGTGCTTTAATATGAAAGTCGTCAATGGACAAGAGGTCATTCAATTATTTGAAACATGGTCTCCAAAAAAATTAGCCTGTATGGATAATGATCCGATTGGACTTGCTATTGGAACATTGAATAAGCAAATTACAAAGGTATTAGTGACGCTTGATGTCAATGAGGCCGTAGTAGATGAAGCGATTGCAAATGGCTGTGAACTTATTATTGCACATCATCCACCAATTTTTCGTAAGCTAGCCAATATTCGCACAGATAATCCCGCTGGAAAGCTGTATGAAAAGCTTATTAAACACGACATTGCAGTCTATGCAGCACATACAAATTTAGATGTAGCTGAAGGCGGAGTCAATGATTTACTAGCTGATGCATTGCAGTTAGAGAATCGTTCAATCTTAGAGGAAACATATGCAGAAGATGTCTTAAAATTAGCCGTATTTGTACCAACTGCTCATGCAGAAAGCTTGCGTGAGGGGCTTGCAAAGGCAGGAGCAGGTCGTATTGGTGCATATGAGGCTTGTAGCTATACAACGACTGGAGAAGGCCGTTTCCGTGCTCTTAACGGCGCTAATCCTCATGTCGGTGCTATCGGTGAATTACATGTTGAACAAGAAGTGAAAGTAGAAGTAGTACTACCGGCTTCTAGTAAAAACAAGGTCTTAAAAGCAATGCTAAATGCACATCCGTACGAGGAACCTGCATATGACTTTATTCGATTAGAGCAACAAACGAATATTATGGGATTAGGTCGAGTAGGCTATTTACCACAAGAAATGACTTTACGTGAATTTGCAAAGTTTGCAAAGACGCAGCTGGATGTGCCAGCAGTGCGAGTTGTTGGTGATTTGAATTCCACAGTGAAAAAGGTTGCGCTTGTTGGTGGTGATGGTAATAAATATATTTATACAGCTAAGCGTGCTGGAGCAGATGTCTTTTTAACAGGGGATATGTATTTCCATACTGCACAGGACGCTCAAGCGATTGGCTTGCAAATTGTGGATCCTGGTCATCATGTTGAGAAGGTTATGATTGCAGGGGTAGCGAAAAAAATGACTGCATTATGTACGGAAAAAAAATATGCGGTTGAATTTGTGCAATCAGAGGTGCATACAGAGCCGTTTTTATTTGTCTAGAGAGGTGAATTTGTGTGGGAAATGCAAGACCTGCTGGCAACGCTGCCGGTAAACTATGGCTTGTTATCGGTCTGATGATTGCTGTGTTCGGCATAGGGATGACACTGATGACCAATAATATGAACGACAAAAGAGTCGATGAAATGACGCAACAGTGTGAGCAGGATGGCGGCGAGGCAATAGTCTCAAAGGAAAAAAGCTTCCTATCCACAAGCTATAAATTTGATTGTAAACAATAAAAAGGGGGCTGTGACAAGCGATTGTCACAGCCATTTTTAGTTTTGGGGTATGAACAAATTCAAAAAATAATACATACCGAGTAAGCAAGAGCTAATGGAAATTCATATACTGTTATAGGCAATCATGAATCTAACATTATTTGAGTAGTGTATGAAGAAATTGAAGAACAAACCATACATTTGGCAGTACAAATAGCACGTAGAGATAAATAAAATAATTGAGGCAATACATTTAACACAACTGAAAAGATCAGTAGATTCAAAAATGCCTATTATCTTTAATGGATAAGGAGGGATTAGATATGGAGAATTTCGGTTGGTTTTTACAAGGGTTACTTGCGATAGTATTTTTAATGGCTGGACTAGGTAAATTAATTGGGACTGACATGCATAAAAATAATTTCAATCATTGGCGGCTCCCGCAATGGTTCCGAGGAGTGACGGGACTTGTAGAAACAGCGGCTGCTGTGTTACTGATTGTTGGTTTTTGGCAATATACAGCGCTATTAGCTGGTGCCTGGCTTATTGTAGCGACAGGTTTTGGCGGTGTTATCACACATATCCGTGTGAAGGATAGTTTGAAAGATACACTACCGATTGCTGTACTAGGAATACTGGCAATTATTTTACTGGTCATTGCTACTGGTTAATACATTGATAGAAATATAGAAGTAAACAAAATTATAAAATAAGCCATGATGTAAAGTTGTGGCTTATTTTTATGTTGTAATGAATGAAAGATGGTCATTTCCGCTACGGCTAATCGCTTACCTACGGGCGAGGATCGAGCCGCTTCCTCCGAGTTGCTCGCCTGTCTCGCTTTTCCCGTGGGAGTCGAGTAGCCCTCTACTACAATCTATAAAAGTGTCATTATTCATACAGAAAATTTTTATTGGAAGGTCCTAATCAACAGGACTGTTGTTTTAACACATCTATGAACTTATTGATTGGAGCAATAGCACGTCATAGACTATTGTATCTAGTGTTTAGTACTGCGTTTTTTGGGGTAAATGCTTTAATAGGCTTTCAACAAGATACATTTTCGGTAGTAGTATCCAAAATCTTGTACAGATTTTGGTGTAGATACATTTTTATGATCATATTTTTTTGTATTTGGAGTCTTAATTAATTGACAACAATATTGATAATGTGTTAAATTTATCTCGAATTCAAGATAATATTCAATGCTTATGTGAATTCTTTTTCTTGTTTCATTGAAACAAATAATAGCATGGAGAGTGAACTGCAGTCGCTACATGCTAAATTTTTTAACTATTATCTCGATTTCGAGATAATATCTTAAAAAAGAATATTTTAATAAAAAGATGTGCATGGTATTAATATGCATAACGAGGAGGATTCACTTTTAAGGTGTATTCCTAAACGTGTAGCATGTTGAAAAGAGGAAGAGGTAAAAAAAATGAGCTTTTTTAAAAAACTATTCGGTTCGAATACGAACGAAGAACAATTAGGAGGAAATAAAATGTTAAAAATCGGTATTATTTTAGGAAGTACACGTGAAGGTCGAGTAAGTCCGCAAGTCGGTCAATGGGTTAAGGAAATAGCTGATAAACGCGGTGACGCTGAATATGAAATTATTGATATTGCAGATTTTAAATTACCACTATTAGGCGAGCCAGGTGGAGATGCTTCTGGTGCAGCTGAGTGGTCAAAAAGAGTAGCAGCATGTGACGGTTTCGTATTTATTGTGCAAGAATATAATCATTCAATTACAGGCGCACTTAAAAATGCATTAGATTACTTACGCGAAGAATGGAACAACAAAGCTGCTGGTATCGTATCATATGGTTCAGTTGGTGGGGCAAGAGCTGCTGAGCATTTACGTGGTATTCTTGGTGAATTATTAGTAGCGGATGTTCGTGTACATCCTGCATTGTCATTATTTACAGACTTCGAGAACGGCACAGATTTCAAACCAAAAGAAGTGCAAGCAGATTCAGTAAATCAAATGTTAGATCAAGTGATTCCTTGGTCAACAGCATTAAAAACAATTCGCTAAATATATATGGCAATATATGTATAGACACTGCATATATTGCCTTTTTTTATGTAAAAATTATTAATGAAGTAGTATCCTCGCAAGGTAAATGTGAGAAAAGAGGAGTATTATCGGACAGTGATAATGACAACAAGGAAGAGAATAAAGTTATTGAAAAGACAATAGAAAGTAAAAAACTCGGAGAAAATGGGTTGTTGGTTGTAATGGTTTTCTATTTGGTTATTTGACATAGTTTTGAGGAATCCATTTCGACATTTTATTAGTTTTTTTAGAAGAGTACTGTATAGAGATTACATAAGGGAAGCAAATAATTTAGTTGAAGTAAAAGATTGTAAATATTGTTAAAATTGATTGTTTTAAGAAACCTTATTCATTTTAAATCGTATATTCTATTATTAGTATTAATATAGTCAATCATTACATACGAAATAGGAGTGGTGAATTTGGTGCAGAAAAAAGAGAAGAACGAATTATGGGAATGGCTAAAAGCAGTGGGGATTGCAGCAATATTTGCAATGGGAATGCGCTATTTCATATTTAGCCCTGTGATGGTAGATGGTGCTTCCATGATGCCGACGTTTGAAGATGGAGATAAAGTAATCGTCAATAAAATCGGACCAAAAATAGCTGATTACAAGCGCTTTGATGTAGTTGTATTTGAGGTTGCAGAAAATAAACATTACATTAAACGTATTATTGGTTTACCAGGTGATAACATTACTTATAAAGATGATGTGTTATTCGTAAATGGAGATGCTTACGAAGAGCCGTATTTAGCAACATTCAAAGAAGCTTTGGTTGATACAGGTGATTTTACGTATGATTTCACTTTAGAAGAGCAATTAGGTGAAATGACAGTACCGGAAGGACACTTTTTTGTATTAGGTGATAATCGTCGAAACAGTATCGATAGCCGAGAATCTGCTGTAGGTTTTATCGATGAAAATAAAGTATTAGGAACAGCCGACTTTGTGATTTGGCCTTTTCAGAATCTAGGTGGAATTAAGGACAAATAAAGCAGGATTTTTGGTGATTTTTATTAAAAATAGGTTCATCATCAAAAAAGTTAAATACTTAGAAGATATTGACAAAAGTTTTTTGATTCGTTATAGTGAGTATCAATTTCAAAAAGAATTTTTATCTGCAATGATAAGGACATGAGTTTTGATGAACGATTGATAGAGAGGGAGGCCTAGGCTGGGAGCTTCCTAATGCTGCTTCATGACTTACTACCTTTGAGCCGTGCTTGGAAACTTGCACCGTTTTATGCCACGTTATAGCATAGTCAATGAGTCATTAGTTCATCTAGTGAGAATTTGGGTGGAACCACGGGTAATCAACACATACTCGTCCCTTTTTGGGGCGGATATGTGTTTTTTTATTTTATAAAAAAGGAGATTAGAACATGTCAAATCAAGAAATCAGCATTCAGTTGCCGAATGGAAAACAACAAGTATATGTAAAAGGTGTAACACTAACCGATATTGCACAAACAATCAGTCCTAGCTTACGTAAAAAAGCGATTGTTGGAAGTATAAACGGAACCTTTGTTGATTTGACGCGCCCGTTATTCGAAGATGCACAAATCTCACTATTTGATGCTAGCACTAGGGAAGGAATAGAGGTTATTCGACATTCTACAGCTCATCTTTTAGCGCAGGCCTTAAAACGACTGTATCCAAATGCTCAATTTGGAGTAGGGCCAGTCATTGACAATGGATTTTATTATGACATTGAATTAGAACACTCGCTTTCTCAAAGTGATTTACAACAAATTGAAAAGATTATGAAGAAAATCGCTCAAGAAAATATACAAATTATTCGAAAAGAAGTATCACGTCAAGAGGCGAAACAGTTATTTTCTCATGATCCATTAAAGCTTGAACTGCTTGAAGATATACCTGAAAATGAAATCGTGACTGTGTATGAGCAAGGAGACTTCTATGATTTATGTCGAGGTCCACATGTACCATCTACAAGCAAGTTACAGCATTTTAAATTAATGCATGTCTCGGGGGCTTATTGGCGAGGGGACAGTAATAATCAAATGCTTCAGCGAATTTATGGTGTGGCATTTGCAACGAAAGAAGAGTTGCAGGATTATTTTATTTTCTTAGAGGAAGCGGAAAAACGTAATCATCGTAAGTTAGGAAAAGAGCTTGACTTATTTATGTTTTCAGAAGAAGCACCGGGTATGCCGTTTTATTTAGCAAACGGCCAGATCATTCGTAATGAGTTGGAATCATTTTTGCGTAACCTTCAAACTAAATATGACTATAAAGAAGTTCGGACACCGCTAATGATGAACCAGCGCTTGTGGGAGCAATCAGGGCATTGGGACCATTACAAGGACAATATGTATTTTACGCAGGTAGACGAGCAACGTTTTGCATTGAAGCCAATGAACTGTCCAGGACATATGTTGATGTTCAAAAATGAGCTGCATTCTTACAGAGATTTACCGATTAGAATGGCGGAGTTTGGTCAGGTACACCGACATGAGTTTAGCGGTGCATTGAATGGACTTCTGCGTGTTCGTACGTTTTGCCAAGATGATGCGCATATTTTTGTGACACCGCAGCAAATAGAAGATGAAATTGTGCTCGCTTTGAAGATTATAGACCATGTATATCAAGTGTTTGGGTTTGACTATGAAATAGAATTATCGACTCGTCCAGATGATTTTATGGGGTCACTTGAGTTGTGGAATAAAGCAGAATCAGCTTTAGAAAACGTGCTGAACACTTTGGGGTACCCTTACAAGATTAATGAAGGGGATGGGGCATTTTATGGACCGAAGATCGATATTCATATTAAAGACGCAATTAAACGAAGTCATCAATGTGCAACAGTACAATTGGATTTCCAACTTCCGGAAAAATTCGATTTAACATATATTAATGAGCAAAATGAAAAAGTACGACCGGTTGTTATTCATCGAGCGGTATTTGGCTCCATCGATCGCTTCTTAGGGATTTTAATCGAGCATTTTAGCGGGGCTTTCCCAACATGGTTAGCACCAATTCAAGTTAAGGTAATTGGCGTATCCAATAATCCTCATCATGAATATGTTCAACACGTTATGACTTCTTTACAACAAGCACATATTCGAGTAGAAAATGATGATCGAAATGAAAAGATGGGCTATAAAATCCGAGAAGCGCAGATGAAAAAAATACCATATATTTTAGTGCTGGGGGATAAAGAACGGGACAGCCAAAGTGTGTCGATTCGAAAATATGGCCAACAAACTTTATTTGAAATGCCTTTAGAACAATTTATCGAGGAGTTAAGAGAAGAAATTAGTCAGAAAAACCTTTGATTATCGAAAGGATAAATGATGAATGTCCTGATTTTTCAGAAATTATATGGATAGTAATTCAAGGTATTAATACCCATCTAACTTTAATGAAACAGATTGTTAATGAACTGACCGTAAAAGTTAGACATCATTCTAACTTTTACGGGGCGGTTCAAAAACAAAACGTTTCTCGATCTGCTTTTTTAGTTTCAGTTATTTTTAATAATTTTTGGACAGCTCATTATTTTAACATTGTGTAAACAATCAATTGTCCATAGTTTTATGGCATCGTTGCTTTCAAAATAAATGTATTAGCTATACCTGTAGTCGCTGATTTCTCTTTACCTACAACAACTAAATGGTCTTTATAGTTAAAGAGAAAATAACCTTCACCGTCTATACTATATGTTTTCGTTGGGGTAAAGCTTTCATAGTCGTATACATAAATTCTTTTCGCAATGGCTAGATAAAATTGCGATAAGTCGTTATTAAAGGTGATAGCAGTAAACTTTGTGTTTAAATCAGTAACAAAATGCATATTCGTTGATTGTAATCGACTTGAGACGAATATTGTGCCCGCATAGTTAAAGATATATTTGCCATCAGGAGTAATTGTCATAGTTGTTGAAAGATCGTAATCTCCATGATATGGAGAATCATACCCTTTTGCTAAAACACCATTATTAATAGGGAATACTTCTATATCTCGTGGGCTAATATCAGAGTCAACAGCGTAAATTCTATCTTTGTTCGGATGAAGGACAAGAGCACTTTCTTGTCTAATAAGTTGTGACGATACTTCAAGGCCAGTTTCTTTACTAAAGCTCTTTATAAACGTCCATTGTCCAGAACCTGATGAAACGTAAAAATAATGATCATCTGCAACTACACCATAAGGATCGATGTTAATATCAAATACCTTTTTTATTTTCAATGTAGAAGGATCTACGATGGCAACGGCTCCTTCTTGTGTCTCTTCCTGCCAGGAGGAGCTATGTTCACCTTTTAATAAGGTAATGTAAAGCTCACCATTCTGATAAAAGATTTTTTCCGCAGGAAGATTGAATGGTATTTTTTTGATGTTTTTTGTCTCGTGGTTAATAGAGATCAGTTCACCGTATCTATTAATACCATAGACAACTGGGAATTCTGGGTCATGTACTGCATCAATGAATTGATCGGAGAGCGTTTGTTTTGTTCCTTTGAGTGGCTCTAGATCAATTGGCTTCGGAGGTTTGACTCCTAGAGTTTCATCATCCCAGTCTTCCTCATCGTCAAATTCAAAAACAGGCATGTCGATAAATTTTTCTGTTTGAATCTTGTTAAAGTTTAGGTGCTTATAATCTTCCATATATTCAATGACATAATCAGATGAAATGGCGAAATTAATTCCTTCAAAGTCAAATGTTTTAATTCCCAGGACAAAGCCTTTGTTATTAATCAGCGGACCGCCCGAGCTATCATCAGTAATTGTAGCTGTAGTTTGTATTGTTTTTACATCACCAAACTCGTCTTCCAGAATCTGAGTTCCTGATATGATACCAGTTGAAATGGTATTCTCCACACCAAATCCACTGCTCATTGATACTACTTTTTCGCCAGTCTTCACGGAATTAAAGTTAGTCAGTGGTAAGGATGGATAGCCTAATTTTTTTGTTGGCTTGAGGAGGGCTATATCTAAGTAGTCATCGTAAGCTACTACGCCTTCAAGTTTTATCTCTTCTCCACTTTCTGTAATGGCAATAGCGCTAGCCCCTCCGCTAATCACATGAAAGCTAGTTGCGATTAATTGATTGGCTACAATAAATCCACTTCCTAGTGAAATGAGCTCATCATTTTCATCATACAGTTCAATTCCAACAACACTTTGTGCACTATTGGCAAGTTTCTCTGTGCTTAGTGTAGACATACCATTTGGTTTGAAATCTTCGTTTAGAAGACGAGCCATGAATGCAGCAAAATGTGCTCTTGTTAATGTTGTATTTGGACGAAAAGTACCGTCAGCATAACCAGTAGTGATGTTGTGGGCAGCTAATGTTTGGATATATGGAAGTCTCATATCCTTAGCACTAACATCTTTAAAATTGGAGTGGTATGTGCCTTTTAATTTATAAGCATTTACGAGAATAATGGCCATCTGCCCTCTAGTTAGTTGACCGAATGGATCAAATGTCCCGTCGCTTTTACCGGAAATAATGCCAAGTTGCGCTGCTTTAGCAATTTCGTTATATCCATAGCTCCCAGGGTGTACATCTTTGAACTTGGGGTTGGGAGCATCCCCAGTACGAATCCCCAATTCTCGGATAATCATTTGGACGGCTTGAAGTCGTTTTATTGAATCATTTGGCCCGAAATTTCCATTTTGATACCCATTTATAACGCCACTGTCAGCAAGAAAAACAATTTCATTACGGTAGTTCGTTATATCTGGAAAAAGTGTTCTTCCTTCTGCTTTATTATTTGGAAATAACAATTGGCTCGAAATTAAAAGCAAAATAATAATGAATATCTTAGATGACTTATACAAAAAAATTTTCTCCTCTCTATGTATCAGGTAAATACTACTTGATTTTAGGAGAATTTACATGGTGTAATTATTGGAAGTATAGGAAATGGTGGGAGTATAAAAAAGCCACCTCTATTTTGAGGTGGCCAAAAGTGTTATTTCTGTAAAATTTCACAAACACGACCAACTTGTCCATCTGTAAGGCGAACTTTAATGCCGTGTGGATGGCGAGCCGAATTTGTCAGTAAATCTTTGACGACGCCACGAGTTTTGATGCCTGTGCGTTGGTCTTTTTTTAGAATGATGTTGACCTCAAGACCTGGGTGAATATCTTTTCGATTTTGTCCGTTCATATTAAATGCCTCACATCTATTAGAATGATTTGTATTATAGCACAAAAATGAAGTTAGTTCTTAAAAGCAAACAGCGATTGGTAAAGTGCTGCTAGTAATCCAACGAAAAGGGTGTCATCAGATTCAAATAGCTTATAGGTGATGCCTTGTTGTTGAAGGCCATCTTGAACCAAGCATGCACTGGCAATTTTATTGTCATTACAATACAAAAATGCTGTGGAAGTAAAATCTTTTTCAAAACGAAAAATGAAATCGTCCATTGTAAAAGAATAAGAGGACTCTAATAATTGAACGGTTTTTCGCTGAATCGGTATGGTTGTTCCATCTGGCATTATTAGTAGATGACTAGCCCCCTTCGTAAGTAGTGTAGATTGCACTTGAAAAAGTGGGTCACCTAGTGTCGTCCGTGTTTCATAGCGTTGTGGCAGCGAATCTTGTGTAGCAATAAGTAACGCAGTGTTGAATATCTTACCAATTGATGAACGTTCAACTTTTTGCAACACGCAAACAGCCTGGTTTTGTTCATTTAGAATTGGAATATTTGAAAATTTGTCCAGTAATTTAGGATATGTAAGTGTAAAAGTAGCCAATAAAAAACCTCCAATCTACTTATTCTATACGAGTAAGGTAGACTGGAGGTTTCACTATTTTTAGTTTACTGTGGCTTCACCCGCAAGTGCACGTTTTTCTTGCTCAGTGTCGAACTCGTTTTCCATTTTAGAAACAACAACAGTCGCTACACCATTACCGATTAAGTTTGTCACGGCTCGCGCCTCTGACATGAAGCGGTCAACACCAATTAGTAACGCAATCCCTTCGACAGGAATCATTGGGAATGCAGCAATTGTTGCAGCAAGCGTGATGAATCCTGAGCCCGTTACACCGGCAGCTCCTTTAGATGTCAGCATCAAAATCGCAAGTAAAGTGATTTGTTGCCAAATATCTAAGTCAACACCGTATGCTTGAGCGATGAAAATGGCTGCCATTGATAAGTAAATCGACGTACCATCTAAATTAAAAGAATATCCTGTAGGAACAACTAGACCGACAACTTGTTTCGAGCAACCATAGTTTTCTAATTTACGCATCATAGAAGGCAGCGCAGATTCAGATGAAGATGTCCCTATGACAATGAAAATCTCATCTTTAATATACTTAATAAACGATGAAATTTTAAAGCCGAACATTCGGGTAATTGTACCGATAATGAACACGATGAAAATAAACATTGTAATATAAACGGATAACATTAAGAAACCTAAGTTACCTAGTGATTTTAAGCCAAAGTTTCCGATTGTATAACTCATCGCCCCAAATGCACCGATTGGGGAAACTTTCATGACCATATTGACAATCTTGAAGAATATATCTGCTACTTGTTCGAAAAATCTTATGACAGGTTTGGCTGGTTCACCAATAGCAGCTGCAGCTATACCGAATAATATGGCAGAAAATAATACCGGTAATAGTTCACCATTTGCTAGTGCACCAACAACGTTATCGGGGATGATTTGCATAATAAACGCACCAAAACCATGCTCTGCCTCAGCAGCTTGTTGTGTATATTGAGACACATCTGCACCATTTGCAGCACCCGTATCGAAGCCTTCTCCAGGTTTCACAATATTAACAACGAGTAAGCCGATTGCAAGTGCAAAAGTAGAGACAATTTCGAAATAGATTAATGCTTTGCCCCCGATTTTACCAACCTTTTTAACATCTCCCATACTACCAATCCCGATTACAACGGTTAAAAAGATAATAGGAGCAATTAACATTTTGATTAATTTAATGAAAATATCAGCTAATATTTTTAGGCTTGCTCCGAATTCAGGGAACATAGCGCCGACAATGATACCAAGCACGATAGCGATGAGCACTTGTACAGTTAAATTTTTAAAATTGATGCGCATAAAATTCTCCCCTTTAAATGAGTTTGATTATATATTTGTGAACGCTTTCATGTGAACAGGATAACGGAAATTTTCCAACAATAGTATTTTTGGCCGAAAAGGTTCTATTGTTCATTTTGTTCATTTTTGATTGAGTAATCGATAAAACCATTTATACCAATGGTTTAGGGTTGTTTTATAAAAGGAGGTTTAGTTGAGTCTTTGTTATAGTACAAAAGAAAAAATCCTCACACGAGGTGAGGATTTTATCATAAATGCCAAAAGTTTTTAAGGTGAAACAATTTTTTGAATTTGTTCTAATATTTTTTCATCATCAACATTTGCGTAGTAATAATCATAAACTGGTACTAATTTTTCTTTAAAGCGAGCACGTTCCTTTGCACTCATCTTATAAATTTCAAAGTTATCTAATTGCTGTAGCTTACGTAAATCTTTTTCATTCATTAACACAGCTTGCTCAAATTGCCAGTCTGTCGTTTCCTTCATAGCTTCTGTAATTTGTTTTTGAATCTTTGAAGGAAGTGATTGCCAAAATTTTTCGTTCATTAAAACAGAATAACCTAAGATTCCATGCTTCGTTAACGTCATATGTTGCTGAACCTTATAGAAGCCCTTCGAGTAAATATTAGAAGCAGTATTTTCTTGTGCCTCTATGGCATGTTTTTCTAAGTCGCTAAAAACCTCACTAAAAGATATAGGTACTGGTATTGCACCGACCGTTTCAAATTGTTTTTCAAGTGTTTTACTAGGCATCGTACGTACACGTAAACCTTGTAAATTTTCAAAAGTGTGAATTGGTAAATCAGCTGATGTTAAATGCTTGAAACCATTATGCCAAAAGCCAAGCCCCTTTACTTGATAAGGTTCTAGTTCCGCTAGCAATTGTTCACCGATAGACCCTGTAAGTACATCGTGTACTTCTTCATCTGTATTAAATAAGTAAGGTAAATCGAGCACTTGCCATTTAGGTAAATATGTAGTCATTTTGGAAAAGGTGGGGATGATCATTTCGACATCACCATTTTGTAATGCTTTAAATTCATTTTCGTCATTGTAAAATGAGGCATTTGGATAGACATGTACCTTTACTTCACCGTCTGTTTTTTCTTCGACAAGCTCAGCGAATTTATTTGCGGCGAGCCCTTTTGGTGTATTTTCCGCTACGACATGACTTAAATGGATCGTAATCTGTGTATCTAATCCTTTTTGTTCGTCGTCGTAGGGGAGTGGTTTTGCAAATAATAGACCTTGCTGAATACCAATACCAATTGTCAGTAAGAGTACAGATAATATTGAGCCAATAATAAATTTTTTCATTTTTCACACCCAATTGTTAGTAATTTCTTTTGTTTTTGTTATTCTAACATATGAAGTGCGTTAAAATATAGTAAGAGGGAGGCTGTGATTTTGAAATTTCAGAAGTTAACGATGAAGGGGAAAATCATGTCTCTTACTTTTTTTATCCTCATTTTCTCTTTCAGTATCGGTGGAACGTTCTTGTTAGGTTTTGTGATCAATGATCAAAAAGAAAAACTAAGTGATCAGGCATTGCTAGTTGCTAAAACTGTATCGCAATTACCTGAAGTAAAAGCATATATTTCGAATGATAATTTTGATTTGGCAACAAGACACATCAATCCTGTAGTCGATGAAATCCGCGATATAAACGGGGCACAGTATATCGTGGTGCTGGATATGGAACGACGGAAATATTCGCATCCTAATACCGCAGAGATTGGCGAGACTTCACAATCGGGAGACCTAAATGCTGCATTTTCTGAGCATTATTACACATCGATTGCGCGTGGAGACCAAGGGGATATGGTGCGAGCTTTTGTGCCAGTTATGGGGGAACACGGTAAGCAAATAGGTGTCGTAGTTGCGGGCTATAATGTATTGACTATAGGTGAGTTACTGAAGTCCATTCAAAAAGAAATGTTGATAACAATCTTACTGTCATTACTATTTAGTGCATGGGGTGCTAATACGTTAGGGCGCCATATGAAGAAGCAAATGTTTGGGTTAGAGCCACATGAAATTGCAAAAATGTATGTGGAACGCACAGAAACATTTAACGCTATGCATGAAGGAATTATTGCGATTGATAAAGATCTTAAGATTACGATTTTTAATGAAAAAGCATGTGAGATTTTATGCGTAACAGAGCGTCCTTCAACGCTCATCGGTAAGAAAATCTCTGATGTATTGCCAGATACGCGTTTGCCAGAAATATTAGAGCTTGATCAGCCAATTTATAACCGAGAGTTGTATATCAATGCACATAGCATTATGAGCAATCGAATTCCAATTGAAGTAAATGGTGAAACCGTTGGTGCTGTTGCAATGTTTAAGGACCGTACTGAAGTGAAAAAGTTAGCTGAGGAATTAACCGGCGTTAAAGCGTTTGTACAGGCACTGCGTGTACAAACACATGAACATAAAAATAAGTTACATACAATTGCAGGGTTATTACAACTGGGACATCATGAGCAGGCACTAACTTATTTAACACAAGTGAAGGAAGAGCATGATGAAGTTACAAACTTCTTAAATGAACGTATTAAAAATGAAAATATTTCAGGGCTATTACTTAGTAAAATCTCTTATGCGAAGGAGCAGGGGATTACGCTTGAAATTGACCGAGCGAGTCGTCTCACAACGTTTCCAGTCAATTTGGATCATCATGATTTTGTAATTTTGTTTGGAAATTTAATCGAAAATGCCTTTGATGCACTGCGCGATATGCCGATTGAAGAAAAAGTAGTACATGTATCGGTAGACGAGGACGATGATGTCCTCGCTATTTTAGTATCAGATAATGGCATTGGTATGAGTGAGGATGTTAAGTCGCGTATTTTTAGTAACGGCTATTCTACAAAAGATAAAAAAAATCGGGGTATTGGGCTGTATTTAATAAAAGAAATCGTGAATAAAGGGCATGGTGACATAGAAGTGATTAGTGAGCCGAATAAAGGGACAAGCTTTTTACTTACATTCTATTTGTAAAGGAGTCAGACGGTGGAACATTTACGAGTCTTATTAATAGAAGATGATCCAATGGTGCGAGAGGTCAATCGGCTATTTATCGAAAAGGTAGCGGGTTTTGAAGTGGTAGGACAGGCCTCAAATGGCGTAGATGGTTTAGCGCAAATCGGTATTCTGAAACCAGATTTAGTGTTTATGGACATTTTTATGCCAGAACAAGATGGGATCATGAGCTTGCATAAAATACGAGAGCTGAAGTTGCCAGTCGATGTCATTACAGTTACTGCAGCGAATGATATGAAAACGGTGCAGGAAATTTTACATCTTGGTGTATTTGATTATATTATGAAGCCTTTTTCGTTTGAACGTGTGCAGGGGACACTTGAAAACTATGCGCGCTTTAAGAGGCGTATGCAAAAGGAGCAACAACTGACACAAGTTGAGCTTGATCAGTTATTTCATTATCATGATGCGCATGTTAAGGCTAATCAAGAAACAGCGACCAAGCAACTTAAGGATTTACCGAAGGGTTTTAATCGAGCTACGCTTGAAAAAGTTGTTCATTATCTACAGTCAGTGGAAGGTGCTTCAGCAGAAGAAGTGGCCAGTGGTGTGGGCATAGCCCGTGTGACTGCAAGACGATATTTAGATTATTTGGAGAAACAAGCGGAAATTACGATGGATGTGCATTATGGTGGAATAGGGCGTCCAGTAAATTATTATTTTAGTAAATAAGAAAAATCCTGATGGCCGTTAACGGACAATCAGGATTTTTTAGTCATAATGTTATATGCAATCTTCTAACCTTCGAGGCTATTTGTAAGGCATGATTTTTTCAACAGGTTTAGGTGCTTTGATTTTCGGTAAGATTTTGTCCAGTGTTACCGTACGATTGATAACATATGTGGATTCATCATTTTCATCGAATTGCTCTAAGAACGAAATAACTTCTTTAACAATCGGGGTTGGTGTTGAAGCACCAGCTGTAACAGCGACTGTTTCAATTCCTTTTAACCACTCAGTTTTAAGTTCCGATACGTCTGCGATTCGGTAAGAAGGTGTGCCAGCAACTTCAACGGACACTTGTGTTAAACGATTGGAGTTGTTTGATTTTGGATCACCAACAACAATCAATAAATCAGCTTCACCGGCTTGTTTGGCAACTGCTTCTTGTCGTACTTGCGTTGCTAAGCAAATCTCTTTATGCACTTCTATTTGTGGGAACTTCTCTTTTAAACTATCCATTAAATGGGCAACGTCCCACTGACTCATAGTAGTCTGGTTCGTTACAAGTAATTTATCATTCTTTAAGTCTAAGGCATCGATATCTGCTGAAGATTGTACTAAATGGACGTGATCTGGCGCAACGCCAATCGCACCTTCTGGTTCAGGATGTCCTTTTTTTCCGATATAAATAATATCGTAGCCTTCTGCTGATTTTTCTGCAATTAAATCATGAGTCACTGTAACGTCAGGGCAAGTCGCATCAATGGATACTAAGCCTTTACGTTTGGCAATTTCACGAATTTCAGGTGAAACACCATGGGCTGTGAAAATGACCGTACCCTCTTCAACTTGTTCGATAATTTCTAAGCGGTTTTCACCGTCTAATGTAATGATTCCATCTTCCTCAAAGGCATCTGTGACATGTTTGTTGTGTACAATCATTCCTAAAATATAGATAGGTCTTGGTAAAGATTTATCAAGTGCAGCATTGCGTGCAATAACCATCGCATCAACAACGCCGTAACAATAGCCACGTGGATTAATTTTTAGTACTTGCATGTTGTGACTCCTTTCAAGCTTACGTACCATCATTATAACGGACAGGCACCATGAATACAAAGAAACGTTCAGTCAATTACGCTTGGCGTTTTTAAATTATGCTTTTGACAACAATATGTAGTTATTAATCTTAGTTCTACTAAGTGACTTCTGAAGGTAGTCTGAGAATTGTAGTTATCCCGTTACTTGTAGAAGTAACGGGATTCATTAACTTACATAGGTGGTTGGAAAATACGTGGTTTTGAAGGGACGGGGTCTCGCGGTATCGATGACGTGTTTGGAGTGGATGAACGATTGCTGCTTCGTGGTCTTGGACTATCACTGGCTCCTGCATCAGCAGCTACAGCGGCGGCCCCTGCTCCTGCACCAGCAGCGGGGAGCCCTTGGAATCCTTTGTATAATTTAAAGAGAGATGGGATGTTTTTCATCATTGGCATCGCTTGTTGAATATAAGGGGTGTACGTTTTAGCAGAGTTAAATAAGCTATCGGCTGATTGCAAAAATGATGCGATTTTTGATGGTGGTTGTACTGCTGCCCCTGCAGCTACTGCAGCACCGGGTATTTGCCCGCCCATAGCGCCTAAAGCGTTGGGTATCTGCCCACCCATAGCGCCTAAGCCGCCGGGCATTTGCCCACTCATAGCGCCTAAACCACCGGGCATTTGTCCAGCCATAGCGCCTAAACCACCGGGCATTTGTAAGCCACTTGGGATTCGTGGTTGGAAAGGAAATCTACCAGGAGGCATAAAAGATTGTGGTGACATCGGCATTTGTGGTGGCATTTGCATCGGCATCTGCATGGGCATTTGCATCGGCATTTGCATCGGCATACGCATTGCTCCGGGATACATTTGAAACGGATTATTTTGTCGAAATACCATGTTGTTCTCCTTTCGTCGTAAGTTTGTCATTCACGACAGTCTTGATTATAAATATGATATGCAGATGCATATGTTAGCGTTCTGCAAACACAATGAAACAAATCATTTGAAATATACACTTTTCCGTTTGAATACCTAGCTATACATGGTGATACACCTCACTTAAAACCAATTTTCAACACGTAGTTTTAAGTGGGATTTTTTCTTTCAAGTCGCCAAAACATGTGATTGATGTATCTTTTATTTTATGTTGTAATGTCCTGTAAAGTTCCTTCGACCATTCAAGTGGTTCATTAAACATGTCATGGTAATTAAAGTTGCCCAGTTAATTGCTTAAACAATTACTATCCGTTTTTTGGTATTGTTATTAAAGGTAAATGTATTTTCTACATATAAAGGGAGTTGTGAAAGTGATGAGTAATATTGCTAAAGCGTTTCCGGTACCTTATTATGCGGTTATTTTTGCATCGGAGCGTACTGATGGTGACAATGGATATGGTGTAATGGCGTCAAAGATGGATGAATTAGCAAAGCAACAAAAAGGTTTTTTAGGAGCTGAAAGTGCGAGAGATTCAGATTTGGGGATTACTGTGTCTTATTGGGAGACAATTGAAGATATCGCTGCTTGGAAAGCGAATGCTGCACATCAAATCGCTCAACAACGTGGGCAGGAGGAATGGTACAGTCGATACTCCTTACGCGTATGTAAAGTAGAACGAGACCATGTTTTTGAAATGTAAGAATGCATTATATAAATTTTACTAGACTACTCAGTAATGGATAGTTTTTATGGTATTGGGATATAATTTGTCCAAATACTCTTTTTCATTGCATTAAATCGCTATTTGAAGTAAGTTTGTTAAGGATAAAAAGTATATTATAATAATTATTAGTGTTTATCGAACGTAAACATACTTAAATATACGATTCATGGTACAATAGGTAAGATGTTAGGAGGTACGAATTATGTCAAAATATACTGATTATAATTTTCAGCCATTTTTGCAGGACGCAATTGCAAAATTAGGCTTCACAGAACCAACGCCAATTCAAAAAGAGATTATTCCACTTATCCTTAAAGGGAAAAGTGCAATTGGCCAAGCACACACAGGTACAGGGAAAACACATAGTTTCCTAATTCCAATTGTGCAACGTGTTGATGTGTCAAAACAGGAGGTACAAGCTGTTATCACATCACCAACACGTGAGTTAGCGCAACAAATTTTTGATGCGTTAAGTCAGTTAATAGAAGGAACGGATATTCAAGCGAAGTTATTCATTGGGGGTACGGACAAACAACGCTCAATTGATAAATTAAAATCGCAACCGCAAATCGTTGTTGGTACGCCAGGACGTATTCGTGATCTTGTGAAAGAGCAAGCGTTATTTGTGCATACTGCACCAATTTTAATTGTGGATGAAGCGGATTTAGCTTTCGACATGGGCTTCATTGAAGACATCGACGGTTTTGCTTCACATATGCCGGATAAGCTTGAAATGTACGTATTTTCAGCAACAATTCCAGAACGTTTGCAACCATTCTTGAAAAAGTATATGGAAGCGCCAGTTCACGTGCATATGAACGATAAACGCCCTGTAGCAGAAGGTATTGATTTTGTATTAGTACCGATTCGTTCAAAATCACGCAACAAGCGTTTACTAGAAGTTATTGAAGGCATCAATCCATTCTTAGCGGTTATCTTTACGAATACACGTAAAACAGCTGAGCACGTAGCGGGCTATTTAACGGAAAATGGTATTCGTTGTGGACAAATTCACGGTGACTTAGCGCCTCGTGAACGTAGCCGTATGATGAAGCAAATTCGCGATTTAGATTATCAATATATCGTAGCAACTGATCTTGCTGCTCGTGGAATCGATATTCAAGGGATTTCTCATGTTATTAACTACGAAATTCCGGAAGATTTGGAGTTCTTTATCCACCGTGTTGGCCGTACAGCGCGTGCTGGAAATAAAGGAACTGCGATTACATTATTCGAGCCATCTGATGAGGATGCATTAGCACGTGTCGAAAAAATGGGTATTCCTTTTGTACAAAAAGATGTAAAAGACGGTGAATGGACAGAACTGAAAGAACGTCATGCCCGTAAAAACCGCGTCAAGCAAGAAAATGAAATAGATGCCAAAGCCAAATCAATGGTGCGTAAGCCTAAGAAAGTAAAACCAGGTTACAAACGTAACATGAAATGGGAAATGGAAAAAATTAAGAAACGTGAACGTCGCTTAAAAGCTCGCGGTAAAAAATAAGGAGGGGTTTAGATGTTACTTGGCTCACATGTTTCTATGAGTGGCAAGGAGATGTTGCTTGGTTCTAGTAAGGAAGCTCTTTCTTACGGTGCTAATACCTTTATGATTTATACCGGTGCTCCTCAAAATACACGACGTAAGCCGATTTCTGAACTTAATATTATGAACGGCTTACTGCATATGAAAGAAAACGGCATGTCTAATATCGTTGTACATGCACCGTATATTATAAATATAGCGAATACAGAAAAGCCGGAAACATTCCGTCTCGGTGTGGATTTCCTACAGTCTGAAATCGAGCGTACAGCTGCGCTTGAAGCTACACAAATTGTGTTACATCCAGGTGCACACGTAGGCGCAGGTGCAGATGCCGGAATCGCTAAAATTATTGAAGGCTTAAATGAAGTATTATCACAAGATTTCCCCGTGCAAATCGCTTTAGAGACGATGGCAGGAAAGGGAACTGAATGTGGTCGATCATTTGATGAACTTGCTAAAATTATAGATGGTGTAACAAATAATGAGCGTCTTTCTGTATGTTTTGATACATGTCATACACATGATGCTGGTTATAATATCGTAGAAGATTTCGATGGCGTTTTAAACGAATTCGATAAAATTATCGGTATTGATCGCATTAAAGTATTGCACATCAATGATTCTAAAAACGTACGAGGTGCAGGAAAAGACCGTCATGAAAATATCGGCTTTGGCCATATTGGTTTTGATGCGTTACATCAGATTGTGCATCATCCACAATTAATGGATGTACCTAAAATTTTAGAAACACCATTTGTTGCACTAAACAGCGATGCCAAATCAAAATCAGCTCCATATAAATACGAAATTGATATGCTGCGTAGTGGAGAGTTCAAACCTGAACTTATTGATGCATTACGTGGCTAAGTAAATAAAACAGCCTGATATCAGTAGTGAACTGATTTTCAGGCTGTTTTTTATATTCTAATAGTAGAAAGTAAGATAATACTGCGGTTATGATGTCATTCAGCGCTCATAGCAAGAATACCAGCATTCAACTAGCCAATCCAGCAACCACTACAACATATCATTACACTTTAAAGCAAAACAACCATCAGTCTGTGTTTTCACCCTTACTGATGGTTAGCAAACTAATTGGAAAGCTACTATATTATTTTGTAAAGAGTGCTATTAGTTGTCGGGAACGTTTTCTTCCTAAAACTGCTTCGACCTCTACAAGAATGTCCTTAGGAATCCCTACAAATAGCCAAGAAAACGAAAATTTCTCTAAATAAGGTCGGAGTTTTTTCACTTCAGATGTGCTAATTTCAAAGCCCTCGGCCCGTGCAAATGCCACAATTTCCTTATCCGTACTTTGTGCTAACTGCTGTAAAAATTGAATACTCATTGCGAAGCCTCCTTTTTAGTCGTATATTCTTTACAAATGCCATACTTTCATTTATACTCAATCTTTGTAAATCGTAATGATTCTGAATTAGAAAGAAGCTGTAAAAACATGAAGACACCATTAATTGAAATTGAAAATGTGTCATTTCAATATGACTATACACACGTATTGAAAAACATTTCTTTTCAAGTGGAAGAAGGAGATTTTCTAGCGTTACTAGGTCCGAATGGCTCTGGGAAATCAACACTATTAAAAATAATTTTAGGTTTGCTTAAACCTATGTCTGGAGAAATTAAATTATTTGGTGAGCCTAGCGCTAGCTTTAAGCATCGTGAGTGGATTGGTTATGTTTCACAAAAATCCAATGCCTTTAACTCGGGTTTTCCAGCTACTGTACAAGAGGTTGTAAAAAGTGGTTTAACGAAAAAATTAGGGCTATTTAAGCGACCAGCACGAGATGTGAATGAAAAAGTGAGAACAGCTTTAAAAGCTGTTGGTATGGATGCCTTTATGGAACGAAATATCGGTGAGCTTTCTGGTGGTCAGCAACAGCGAGTATTTATCGCTCGTGCATTAATAAGCGAGCCGAAGCTGCTTATTTTAGATGAACCGACAGTTGGAATCGATCATGAGAATGTACAGTCATTTTATGATATGCTGGTGAAATTGAATCGGGAACAGGGAATTACAATGATTCTTGTCACGCATGATGTGGATACAGTGTCGAACCGTATTAGTCATGTGGCATGTCTGAACCAAACAATTCACTTCCACGGCTATAAAAATGACTTTGATAATATTTCACAGGATGCACTAGAAGCTTGGTATGGTCATTCTGTGAGGAAGATTCACTAAAAGGAGAAGGCATAATGATTGAAGCAATTTTTAACTATGAATTTTTACAAAACGCCTTTTTCTCCGGGCTAATTATTGGCATCATCGCACCACTTTTAGGAGTATTTATCGTTGTCCGCAGGCTTTCCCTAATCGCAGATGCGCTATCACATGTTACATTAGCAGGTATTGCAGGGAGCTTGTATTTAAGCCAGTCAGTAGCAGTATTTGCGTTACTCAATCCTATTTATCTAGGAATATTTGCATCTGTCAGTGGATCGATTTTAATCGAGCGCTTGCGTCGTCTATATAAGCATTACGAAGAGCTGGCGATTCCGATTATTATGTCAGGTGGTATTGGTATTAGTGCGATTTTTATTTCGCTAGCAAGCGGTTTTAGTACCGATCTAATGAGTTATTTATTTGGTTCGGTATCAGCAGTATCACGTCAAGATTTATATGTTGTTTTGGCAATCGCTATCGTCGTTGTGGCCTTTTTATTCTTGTTCTTTAAAGAACTGTTTGTACTATCGTTTGACGAGGAATATGCAAAGGCAAGTGGTTTACCAGCACGCTGGGTTCACTTACTATTCATGATTGTAACGGCACTCGTGATTGCGGCAAGTATGCGTATTGTTGGTATTTTACTAGTATCATCCCTAATGACTTTACCGGTAGCTGCAGCAATGCGATTAGCTAAAGGCTTTAAACAAACAATCATCTATTCGATTGTCTTTGGAGAAACAGCTGTATTGATTGGCTTAGTTAGTGCTTTTTATTTAGATTTAGCACCAGGTGGTACGATTGTAGTTACTTCGATACTTATATTATTACTAGTGATTTTAGGTAAGAAAATGGCGTTAAAAATGTCTGCGAAACAAGGAGAGGGAGCACTGTGAATATTTCAAGAGCGTGGGAAATTTTAAAAGAAAACGGCTATAAAAAAACAGATAAACGTGAGTTGATTTTAGACATGTTTGCTGAAACAGATAAATATTTAACCGCTCGTGATTTACTTCAAGTGCTAAAAAAAGATTTTCCTGGTATGAGTTTTGATACGATTTATCGGAATCTCTCAACATTCGTGAAGCTAGGGATTTTAGAAGAAACTGAATTATCAGGAGAACGTAATTTCCGTATGCACTGTGAATCGGAGCATCACCATCATCACTTCATTTGTATGGATTGTGGTAATGTCAAAGAGCTCAATATTTGCCCAATGGAAATGCTCGGTGAAAAATTACCTGATTATGAAATTGAAAACCATAAATTTGAGATTTATGGGAAATGTCCGAAATGTAAACTAGAAATCCTATCTGAATAATAGTAAGCCGCCTCATTCCCTGCATAGGAATGAGGCGGTTTTATGTTTAGTTGGGCTTTTAGAAGGTATTCTAGACAATTAAATACGAGTTAGAAAGCTAATTATACGGATTGTATTTTTTCGTCTATATTTTTCAATTGAGGGATAGATGAGGGGAAATAAGCTGATGTAGCTTACTCATTCTGATTTGGTGTTGTATCTTTAAGGTTTATGTAAGGTTTAAATTAAACTGTTGTAAGAGTTGAGAGTTACTATGGTAATAAAGTTGTTGAATAAATATTATAAGGAGAATGAAAGAATGAATGAATCAATCACTCAAAAAGAAAGAATTATTTCCTTAGACATCATCCGAGGACTAGCGTTATTTGGAATATTGTTTATTAACGTGGGGGCTTATCAAATTATAGTTGAAGGTGGGGCACTCCCAGATTATAGTGGTATAAACGGTATTATCGATACATTAATCGATATTCTTATAGAAAAAAAGTTCTTTTCTATTTTTTCATTCCTATTTGGAGTAGGTTTTTATATATTCACTTCACGTGCTGAAAGTCGCGGTGACAAACCTAGATGGCGATTTGTAAGACGTTTATTATCTCTTTTAGTAATTGGAATCGTCCATGTCTTTATCTTTTGGGGCTCAATTCTCGCAATATATGCAGTCATTGGCTTATTCCTTGTCCCTTTTTATCACGCAAAAGTCTCTACAATTAGTAAGTGGTTATGTGGAATTGTGTCTGCCCATATCATTGCTCTTTTATTGCAAGTTTTTGTCCCGAATACAGGAGTATTTTCGAATGTTATTAATTTTCTAGGAAATGATGCGATAGCGATCTTTATTATGTTTTTATCAGGTTTTCTAGTAGCTAAAGCAGATTGGGTTAGCCATATCAGTGAATATACTAAACAAATAAAGTGGATACAAATGGGGACAATCCCATTCTTCATCGGTTTCTCTATTTGGATTTGGTTTGCAGCTCAGGGTGATAATCAAAATATGAACTCGATCATTGCTTTAGGTTTAATACCAACAACATATTTTTATTTAACAAGTTTATTTCTAATTCTAGAAAATAAGCAAATCGTAAAATTTCTTAAGCCAATTGCATGTGTTGGTCAAATGGCTTTTACTAATTATGTGGCTCAAAGTTTTATCGGACTAGCCATTATTTCATTAATGGGTCTTGAAGTTGTATCACCGAACAACATAGTCATTATTTCTATCTTAATATTTAGTATCCAAATTATCTTTAGTGTTGTTTGGTTTAAATTTTTTAAGATGGGACCATTAGAGAAAGTATGGAGATTTATGACATATGGAAAAAGAACGGCTTAAACATGGAGTAGGGCACGAGTCGAACTAATAGCAAATATTATTCGAGTAAAAAACGACGGACGATTAAAATCATTAATCGTTCGTCGTTTTATTTATAGTTATTGGTGTTTGTTTTGGAATTCAACCATGAAGTCACGTAATGCTTCACAAGCTTCTAATGGTACAGCGTTGTATGTTGATGCACGGCAGCCGCCAACTGAACGGTGACCGTTTAAGCCGACAAAGCCAGCTGCTTTTGCTTCAGCTAGGAATTGTTTTTCAAGCTCTTCGTCAGCAACGCGGAAAGTGATGTTCATTAATGAACGGCTCTCTGGAGTTGCATGACCAGTATAGAAGCCATTGCTGTTGTCGATTGCATCGTAAATCACTTTTGCTTTTGCTTCGTTGTGCTTCGCAATTGCTTCTACGCCGCCTTTTGACTCAACCCATTTCAATACTTCACCTAACATATAAATACCGAATGTTGGAGGTGTGTTGTATAAAGAATTGCTATCAGCATGCGTTGTGTATTTTAACATAGTAGGAATGTTAGTATTCTCTTTCTCTAGTAGATCTTTACGGATGATGACTACTGTTACACCAGATGGTCCAAGGTTCTTTTGTGCACCTGCATAGATGATGCCAAACTTGCTTACATCCACAGGCTTAGAAAGAATGTCACTAGACATATCTGCAACTAACGGTACATCACCTGTTTCAGGGAAGTTTGTCCACTGTGTACCGTAAATTGTATTGTTTGATGTGATGTGTACATACGCATCATCTGCATTAAATTTGATATCTTCAAGTGCAGGAATATTGCGGTATTTATTTTCTTTTGTGCTTGCAACTTCTACTGGAGTTCCAAATAGTTTAGCTTCTTTGAATGCTTTTTCTGACCAAGATCCAGATAGCACATAGCTAGCTTTTTTGTCAGCTTGTAAAAAATTCATAGGAATCATTGTGAATTGAAGGCTTGCTCCACCTTGTAGGAAAAGCACTTCATAGTTTTCTGGAATTTCATAAAGTTTTTTTAAGCGAGTGATTGCTTCGTTATGTACCTCGTCGAAAATAGCGCTACGATGACTCATTTCCATAATAGACATACCAGAATCACGGAAGTTTACTAGTTGTTGTTGCGCGCTTTCTAATACCTCTACTGGAAGAGCAGAAGGGCCTGCGTTAAAATTGTATGCACGTTGTGTCAAAATTGTACACTCCTTATTTGTTTGATGAAAACTCTTTATATGAAATTATAACTTAAATCTAATAAGAAAAGACAGAATTCGTAATATTTTGTTTACAGAGCATTAAAATGAACTAAATTGTTATTCAACCTAGTAAATTTACGCATTTAACAGATAGCAATGCACACAATTACCATGCGATTTATAAAATAGAGAATAGGAAAACATTTATCTTTTTCTTAATGAAAGAGGTGTTTTGTATGGTAATAGAAATGCTACAATCGTTAGAAAATGGCTTTCGTTTATTTGATTGGTATCACATAAGTTGGTTGCTATTTACTGCATTTGTTATTTATAGTATTAATGGAATTTATAGTAAATCGGATGTTGAAAAAAGAAGAATAATTCGAGTAATATGGGCACTCCTTATTTTGATGCTTGAGTGCATTAAAAATCTAGTGTTAGTAGGGCAAGATGCATTTTGGTATGGCTCGTTACCATTCCACCTTTGCGGCTTGGGCATTTTCATCGTATTGGCTCATGCGTTTCTGAAAGGTAATCGTATGGATATGCTACTCTATTGTTTGACGATGCCAGGTGCCTTCATGTCACTGTTAACCCCAGATTGGACGGATATGTCAGCGTTTAACTATTTGCATGTTCATAGTTTTTTATTTCATCTACTATTATTTGCGTATCCTGTGACGATGTTAGCGGCGAAAGAATTACAGCTATCCATTCGTAAAATATGGCAGCCGATTGTATTTTTATGTGTCACAGTTCCAATTGTTTACGTTTTGAATGGTATGTGGGATACGAATTTTATGTTCGTCAACAAAGCAGCTGAAGGGACACCACTAATGTTGCTTGAACAATATGTTGGTGAAAAGTATTATATATTTGGCTTTATTGGACTTGTCATCGTGTTTTGGATCATACTTATAGTGCCAGTTATTCTCTGGAAAAGGCGATAATACTAGTTTGCTATTACAGAGCTGATTACACTCGGTAGCAAGTGGTTTACCTACGGAATAAGTGATTTTACTCTCGTTGACTTTTTTTACTTAACACTAGCCAGAATTATGAGAGCTAAATAGAGGGAGGATCTTAGGAATGAAGATTACTGCAATTATAGAAAATACTAAGCATGACAAGAAGTTAACAGCAAAGCATGGATTGTCTTTGTATATCGAAACTGAAGAAATAGATATTATTTTTGACTTAGGACCAGATAGTACTTATATAAAAAATGCAAAATCGTTAGGAATAGATTTGAGCAAAGCGCATGCAGTCATTATTTCGCATGGACATTCTGACCATATTGGTGGATTACCTTATTTAAATGAAGTGAATGAGCACGCGCAAATATATTTATCGCAATATGCGCTAGAACCTCATTGGCTTAAAATAGGTGCCTATTACCACAAAGTTGGGGCTAATAGTGCTATACAGGATATTTATGAAAACCGTTTAAATTTCATTAATCAAGATATGGAGATTGCAAAAGGAATACATATAGTCCATTTAGAACCAACGAATAATTATACAAATAATCTTTATAAAGGAAGTCCCAAAGAGTTAGATGATTTTAATCATGAACTAATGTTAGTTATTGAAAGTAATAAGGGGCTAGTTCTGTTTAGTGGCTGTAGCCATCACGGTATTGTAAGTATGGTTGAAGTAGCATTGAAGAAATTCCCTGGTAAAAAAATTGATAAGATAATCGGCGGATTTCATCTAATTGGACTACCTATCCTAAACACGTTAGGGAAAACAGAAGAAGAAGTTATGGCGATTGGTGATATATTAAACGAGATGCCGATAAATTCTTTCTACTCGTGCCATTGTACAGGTCCTAAAGCATTTAAAATGCTTAAAACTATATTAAAAGAAAAATTGCATCCGTTTAAAACTGGTGAATCTATAATTTTGAAGTAACGAAAAAATAGGTGAGTGAGGTATAACATGGATAAGGGAAATCTTGATCATAAGCTGTTCTTGTTTTTCTTAGAAGACCATATTACTTTTTTTACAAATAAGGTAGATACTGATGTTCATCAACATCATTATATTCAAGTAACACTGTCGCTCGATAAAATGTTTACAGTTGAAATTGAACAAGAAGTATTTCAAACAAGTGGCATTATTATTGATTCTAATAAACCGCATAAACTACAAGGAACAAATGGCTGGCAATTATATGTGTTAGTCAATCCAGAATCGTCATTTGGTGAAACATTACATCACAAGCTAGAGGATAATGGATTTTATTCATTTGATTATATAGATATGGCGTTACTTTCAAAGTTTAAATCAATTGAAAGCCTCCAACAATATAAGCAGTTTCTACAACAATTAATGGAAACATTACAATTACATAAAATAGAGGCACATTCTCCCCTAGATCCACGTATTCAACAAGTAATTAATTATATCGGAAATACACAATTTGAAGAAATTACAATCAAAAAGTTAAGTGAATATATATTTCTATCAGAAAGTAGATTATCTCATTTGTTTAAGGCAGAAATGGGCATTTCTTTAACGAGTTTTTTAGTGCATGAAAAGTTGAAAAGAGCTTTTTTATTAATATTTACTGGTATGAAAATGACGGATGCTGCAATTGAAGCGGGTTTTCATAGCTCTTCGCATTTTACGAGAAGTGTCAGAGACAAATTAGGTATGAGCCCAAGTTCTATTCGAAAAGATAGCATCTATTTGAAAGTTTAAGAAAATAAAACCCTTTATAGTTGAAGTATAAGGGGGCGATGAAATTGAGCAATTATTTATCGGATACAGTGATGTTGGATTTTCATAGTCCGTGTATTCAACAACTCGTCAATCGAAAAGGTTGGCAGCAATTATCGGAAAAAGAAAAAATCTCGAATATATATGATTTTGTCAGAAATGAGATTAAATTCGGCTATAACAGTAGCGATGATATACCGGCTTCTCAAGTATTACGGGATGGCTACGGTCAGTGTAATACAAAAAGTACGCTCTTAATGGCACTATTACGAGCTGTCAATATCCCATGTCGTATTCAAGGCTTTTACATCGATAAAAAAATGCAAAAAGGTGCTTTAACAGGGATTACATATCTGGTCGCACCGAAGAATATTGTACATGCATGGACGGAAGTGTATTTTGAAGGGGAGTGGGTCGCTTTAGAGGGGGTAATTATCGATGACGATTACTTGCATCAAGTAAAGGACCTGCTTTGTCAATCGAATGGGGGCTATATTGGTTACGGCATCGCAGTCGAACAAAAGGAACGAATGGATGTATGCTGGCGTGGGCAAAGCACCTATATTCAAAGTTTTTCAATTACAGATGAACTTGGTGTTTATAATAGCCCTGACGAGTTCTTTAAAAAATATAATAATACGAATGGCTTTATGAAAAGAATATTATTTAATATACTACGAAAAAAAATAAATAAGCGATTAGAATGGATTAGAAAGGTATGATAAAGCATGGTGGAGTTATGTTCGAAAATCAACAGTTAAAAGTTAATGATATTAAAATAAATTATTATGAAGCGGGTGTTGGGGAAACGGTATTATTACTTCACGGAAATAGTCAAGATGGTAGAATCTTTCGAGAAATATTCCGCCAGTTAGCACGGAAGCTTCATGTGGTGGCAATAGATAGTCGTGGACATGGATTGAGCGAAAGTGGTGAAATGCCTTTTACAATCGAGCAATTTGCAGAAGATATACTGTCATTTTGCCACAAAAAGAAGCTGAAAAATATCGTGGTAATTGGTTATAGTGACGGAGCAAATATTGGATTATATTTGAATCATTTAGCTCCAGGTTTAATAACTAAATTAATTAGCATTTCAGGAAACTATCAAGTACAAGGCATTAAAAAGTGGTTTCGGTTGTGTGTATTTATATTAGCGAATTGTGCAAGAATATTAGCTCTCTTTAGTAAAAAAATGCAACAATACTATTGGAAGTTGGAATTAATAAAAAAAGATATTGGCCTACAACAAAGAGATTTTAAGAAGATGTCACAGCCCACATTAATTTTAACAGCACAAAATGACTTGATTTATATGAAGCATACAATCGAACTTCATAATAGTATAGCAAATTCACAATTATTTGTTGTCAAAAACAGTAACCACTTTAACATTTTGAGTAAAAAAGAAGCGTACGTATATATTGAAAAATTTTTAGATATTACTTTAGAATCAGAAGACTAATAGTAGCTAAAAAAGCAGGAAGATTACATTTTGTGAATCTTCCTGCATAAATATTGTGAATAGGTTATCTTTATGGTTGCTAGAAATGAAGGTGACAGCTATTCTTGAATCGTGAAGATTTCAACGGTATCAATGAATGTGTTACCAGTCTTACAAGGCTTAAATGTGCTAATATAAGCTGTTTTTGAATCTTGGCTCCAATGTCCAGAAAGCATAATGACAGCACCCAATTCGGCATTTTCCATAATACGCACCGTATTTACAAGCTGATTATTTACTAACTCGGCCATATAAACATTGCTTTTATAATCATTACCAACTTGTACTGGTGTATCGAAAAGGATTTTACTTTTATCAGGAGATAACTTGTAAAATGGAGTCCAAACCCCTTCATCATCCTTACCTCCTGCAACAAATTGAGTAACCTCATTTGACTCTAAATTCAATAAGTAAATTCCTGTTTTTCCTTTATAGGTATCATTGAAAATGATATTAGTGGAATCGATAAATTCAAATTGATACATGGAGTCAATATTTGTTAAGTTGGAGATTGTTTTTATCTCTCCAGCATTGTTTAAATGATACAAACCATAGCCATTTTCAATAGAATCGCCAACTATGTATATACCATCTTCATCCTTTTTTATTGAATTTAGTTCGAAATTATCTAGTTTGAAAATATTTGTTAAATCCCAAGTTCTTACTTCAGAAGAATCAACATTGATGACATGGATTTTAAACTCGTCCCTAAACTCTACATAAAAAATTTCTTTTCCTTCATCATCTGCGAAATATAAATACTCTTCGGAACCTTCTTCAATTAATTTTTCTGTCTTCGTGGTAAAGTCTAAAACATACATTTGATCATCTATTCTAGATAGTGCGCGATTACCATTTTCGGATAGTGCAAAAAATTCCTGATCCGAGAGTTTGCTTTCTACTTGTGTGGGAAGATGCAACGTATTGATAGCGCCATTTTTAGTATAGTAAATGTGCTCATCCCGAAAGCCTTTAAAATCTGCCTTTTCCGTCACTGGAATTGTGGACGTATGTACAATGGCTAGGTTACTATCCGCTAGGGAACTATCTAATTGTACATCGTCATTTATCGTTACGGTTTTTTGTGTATTTGCTTCCCCTGATAACGAACAACCCGCAACCATGATACATGCTATTGTTAACACCGTAATTCCTAAATACTTTCTTTTCATGTTGAATTCCTCCTTTAAACTGTTTTGTCCACATATTTATCATAGGAGATAGATATTGCCAAACTGCAAACAGTTATTGCTGAAATGTTGCCAACTTAGGTAAGTTAATTTCGATGATTGTTTGTGGCTGTTGATAGTTAAATGAAATAGACCCATTGTGCTGTTCGATAATTTGCGCACAAATGAAAAGTCCTAATCCATGATTCCCCTTGGCTGCAGTATGAATAAAAGGTTCAAAGGCATGTGTGATAATGTCAGGAGGAATTGGCTGGCTATGGTTTATTATTGTAATACGATCATATACACATATTTCGATGGGATGATTGGACAGTCCATGTTTGATCGCGTTATCGATGACATTAATGATGACCTGTCGTATTTCATCTTTATGGCCGTTCATCATAAATGATTGTCCTGTTATAAGAATAGGCATCGCATATTTTGTGGCTTTCAACTGCAAATCTTCGCAAATAGACTGGATTAGCGGAAACAAATCAAAAACTTCAAAACTTTTAAAAGTAGTTTCAGACTGCGCTTTAGAAAACGACAGCAATTGCGAAACCATTTCATTTAAACGATCACTTTCTAATCGAATTTTCTGTGCTGCTTTTTCTAAAAAAAGCGAGTCGTCAAAGTCTTTTTCACCGATTATTTGTGCATAGCCAGAAATTGTCGCAAGGGGTGTTTTCAGCTCATGTGTGACATTATGAAAAAAGTCTGTCCTCTTTTTCTCGAGTATTAATACTTTTTCCTTTTCCGATTCAATCACATGAATCTGCTGACGGATTTCATTTTGCATGTGCTGAAATTGTATTGCGAGCTCACCGATTTCGTCTGATGTATGGATAGGTGTACTCACGCTGTAATCACCATTTGCAATTCGTTTTGTTGCGCTAGTTAATGTACGCAAAGGCTTAATAATTTGGCTTGTTAATAACAAGGAAATCACAAAAACACCGACGAATAATATGATTGTCAGTAAAGTAAAGCTATGTAATAGTTGTTGATTATGCTTGTACATTGCTGAATAGTCTCCCGTAAACCTTAGCACACCGTGAAATTCGTCTTGAACATAAACAGGGTAGGCAAAGTAAATAATCGTACCCTCAGTTAGTTTTTTAGGCGTATAAGCAGCTTTGTTCTGAAAAGCTTGTTGTAATTCGTTACTGCTATTTTCGTCAATATCGGTTTCATATTTTGTATTTTCCATGAGAATGGGAATGTTGACGGGTACGGCTTCATATAAAAACTGCCCGTCTGTTTTGTAAATGGCGACGCTTTGCGCATGGAGTTTACTTAATTCCTGGGCAATTGAACTGCCATACTCAATAAACAAGTCATCTTTAGCTCTGTGAATTTGTGAAAACTGCTTAATATATTCTTTCGAAGTATGTTGTAGTTTCGTTAAGTCATTTTGAATCACGGTCATTGTATTGTTTTCTATCGTTTTTTCTAATAGTTCATTAAAGAGCAGTGCTGCAATTGCAAATAATAATAAAAACCCTAGAAAAAACTTTTTTCGAATTGTCCATTTCATCACTTAGTTTCCTTTCATCCGGTAACCTGTACCAAAAACAGTGTCGATGATGGTAGACGCAAGTTTTTTTCGAATTCGCTGAACATGTACATCCACAGTGCGAAGTCCGCCTTCAAAGTCCATCGCCCAAACAGTATCCAAAATCTCTTCCCTTGTAAATACTCGATTCTTATTTTGTGCAAACAATAATAGAAGTTCGTACTCTTTAGGTTTTAGTGCCACGATTTCATCATGTATGAATACAAGATGGGCTCGTGGATCGATTTTAATCGCATCATTGATTGTTAAATAATGAAATGTACTTTCAATAGGCTGACGTCGAAGTAAAACCTTTACACGTGCAATGAGCTCTCGTAAATCAAAGGGTTTTGTCATATAATCATCAGCACCAAGCTCTAGACCGAGTAATTTATCGACAATATCATCGCGGGCAGTCAACATCAAAATAGGAACATTACTTGTGGCTGTTAGTTTTTTACATAATTCAAAACCTGTCGTATCAGGTAACATCAAATCCAAAATCACTAGGTTGATATCTCCACCTTCAAAGCGAGTTAAGGCAGCTTTTCCTGTAGCTGCGCTATGGACGATAAAGCCTTCTTTTCGTAAAGCATACGCTAAAATATCGGTAATTGATTCTTCATCTTCTATTATTAGTACTGTTTTGTTCATTGCTGTAACTCCTTCACTATAGCTATCGTTTCATTGTACTAAAAAGTTATTGCGAAAATATTGCTAACCCTATATGTTTATCTATTTTTTGTATTTTTCATCATACTAATAGGCATATACATCACTAACTACACTGCGCCAATCATCCCTGCAAAGCCAATTAAATAGCCAGGATTTCCAAGCCACTGTTCTAACACAAGAGGTGAGCTGGGGAGGGGGTATTTAAGAACATAAAGTTCAAATCGTAATGCTTGTTAAAGAAGTAAATCGGGAACACGGCAATAGCCAATATGATCGCAACTTTATGTAATTGACGCCAATTAGGCACAAGTTCACCTGGCAACGCCAGGTCATAAAGCATTTCAGTATACGTTTTAGTTGGACGAAAAGCGTGCCAAAAACAATGGAAATTGTCAAACTACATAAATGTAATGGTAAATAATAAAATGAAAAAGTACCGTGTGTAATATGATATAAATCCTTTGAAATCTCCAAAGCCAAGAGAATGCCGTATTTTTAGGCGTGTAGACAGTGAGGCTTGTCTGTAATACATCGCTAATAGATATATGACCAAGCAAATGCATAGCAATCAGCCGAAATGGATATTGTCATATAAATGAAATCCTTCAGTTAAAGTAAGAGTGCAGATACATGCATAAATAGGTGTCACCCTCCTAGTTGTTCTCAAAGTAATATTCAAGAGTGTAAGTATATATTCCTTTTATTTACTGTTGGAGAATTAATATACGTAAAATATTCTAGCTATCATAGTAACAGCATGTTATTTTTACAAAATGATAAGTAGAGTGAATTTCGTTATAATAAAGGTGAAATCTAAAATAGGGAGTGTTGTGTGATGTTTACAGTAGATGAAGCATGTCTTGTTGTAATTGATGTACAAGGCAAACTTGCAACAATCGTTGATAATAGTGAGGAAGTTGTTCAAAATGTTTCAAAACTCGTACAAGCAATGCAAGCTTTAGAAGTACCTGTACTTTGGCTTGAGCAAAATCCAGGCCGTTTAGGCGGGACGGCGTTGGATATTGCACAGCATATGCAAGGTCAACCTATTGCGAAAATGGCATTTAGTGCATGTCGTGAACAGGCATTTATAGATGCACTCAAAGCAAGTGGCCGTACGAAATTCATCGTAACAGGTATTGAAACGCATATTTGTGTTTATCAAACGGCCAGACAACTAAAAGAGCAGGGCTTTGAGGTTGAGGTCGTGGTGGATGCGGTGTCTTCGCGTACGAAATTGAATAAGGAAATAGGACTTGCAAAAATGCAGGCACTTGAAATTTTGCCAACAAGTACAGAAATGATATTATATGAGCTGCTACAACGAGCAGATCATGAGCATTTTAAAACGGTGTTACAACTTGTGAAATAAGTAGAGTTAATGATAATACAATATAAAAAAACGATGTATATATATATATAGATGGTACTAGTTCGTTAACTCTGCCTAAAGAAGCATCAACACCAACCTTTACTTTAAGAGACTTTCCCAAAGCATTTCATGAGTACTCTTTAATTGTTGTACCTGATAAAGTAAAAAATAATGATACGCAAATACTTTTGTCATACAAAGCTTTAATGATGAATGGTAAGATAGCGAACACACCATTCAAGAAGGATACAGATGTCACAGAAGATGAGTTAAAACAAAAATCAGTTATTTTTGTAGGATTAGCATCTGATTTCAAGCTATTTGCAATCATCAAGAAAAACTGCCGCTATCGACAGAGGATTATTTACAGCAAGGATTTTTACAAGAAACGATCGCTCATCATGCATTTATCACGAAAAGCTTATGGCAGGACAAGCAGCCAATATTACTTATTCAAACGCTTGACAATGCAGTTAAACAAAAGAATTTCTTGGCTCATTTAAAAGAATCAAATGAAAAAACAACTGCTGCTATTGAGACGAAGGAAGGACGATTTGTCGTTGCGGCAGGGGGAGAAAATTCTTCTGGAGAAGTGGTTAATGAAAAAGATAGTGGAATTTCATTCGTGCAGATTGCTGAATTTGCGTTGTTAATAGTAGGCATTACGCTTCTTTTATATTTCATATTACGTAAAAAGTGAAAAAATCAAATACTCGAGGATGAAGAATAAAAAAAGAGTCGCTGAAGCGACTCTCAGAGTGTCGACAAACTAAATTCGTAACAAAAAGTTATCATATGTCGGCATTTGATTTTTGTTTTCTATGTTCAAATGTTTTTCTGAATCCTTGAAAATAAAGGGTTTAGAAAATCTAAAAAGAATTGTGCTTATAGCCGTCTAATTTAAAAATAATAGACAAAGTCGAAAAAATCGACTTTGTCTACAGTCTGAGAGTCGCTGAAGCGACTCTTTTTTCATGCAGGCATTTTTGTAGGTGTTGGTTCTGCATATCCCTCTTTGTATGCTTCATCAATAGCATTACGAATTTCTTTTAGGCTCTTGCCGTCTTTATGCATTTGCGCTGATTGTAGGGCGATTTCAAGGCAAGCAAGACAACGTGTACCGTGGTCATCCCAAACAATTGATCCGTCTTCACGTTTTTCTTGTATGAAGCAATTTAAGTTGCTTTTATGACCAGCAGATTCACCACAGCCGCAATAGCAAGGAATCCATTCTAAAATTTCAGTACTATGTCCAGCGATTTGATAGACTAATCGAATGTTTTCATTTTGACCATCTAAGAAAGATGGCAAGACATCTGCGCTAGCTGTTTCTTCTTGAATATCACCAACAGCATGGTCATGACCTGCGTGTGAAGCTTCTTGTTTTTCAGGTTCTTCTACATGCTCATCCTTATTTTTTTCTGCGCCACAAGCACTTAAAATTAATAAGGATACAGCAAAAATAGATGCTAATTTTTTCAAGGGTAATACCTCCTACAAGTATACAATGCCCACATTATACCATGGTTCGAATGGATGCTGGTAGAAGGTTAAGAACATTTAGTGGAATATATTTGATTCTCTTGATTTCCTCATTAATATTTCCATTTTCTCACTTAGTAGTTTCTTGAAGAAGTAACCAAATAGAATAAAGAAGAGCCACACAAATAACAGTACACCTACATCCACAAATACTTTATTCCAGATTATACCTCCAACAGCTTCTCTCATCATTTCAATCGCATAGGTAAATGGTAAAAATGGATTTATGAATTGAAAGAACTTTGGCAAAAGCTCAACAGGGTATGTTCCACCTGAACCTGCAATTTGTAGCACGAGCATTACGATTGCCATAGCCTTCCCGACATTTCCAAATACGGACACAAGGGTGTAGACAAAGGTGACAAATACAAAGCTAATTAAGAGTGCAAATAGTACAAAGTAAATAGGAGCACTAATAGAGCCATCTAACAATAAAATGTCACCTATAGCAATAATGATTGTTTGTAATAAGGAAAGTGTTGCAAATGTTAGCAAGCGTCCAAAATATACTTCTCTTATGCTAAATGTCTTTCCATGATGCATATCTACCGCAAGAAGTGAAATCAGCAATAAACAGCCAACCCAAATTGCTAGCACGGTGTAAAAGGGTGTCATGCTTGTGCCGTAATTAGCGATAGGAAACACTCTATGTTCTTCTAATTTGATGGGTTCTTCAAAGAATTCACGTTCAGCATTGACATCATTTTTTAGTAACTGGACGATTTCAGTAATATCTGCCTCACTGTTTAAAGCACGCAGCTTCTGTGCTAGTTCAACAATTTTCTTATGAAGTGTTGGAAGATTGGGTTGAACCTGATTTAGTAAGTTCGATGCAGACGACAAAGTTCCTTGCGTATTTGTTAAAAGTTGTGTCGCTTGTGGGATGGCATTTTGCACTTTTGTTAACAGTGAGGAGGCACTTGTTAGTGTGTTTTTTGCCCCAGCTAAGGTTGAGTTTATTTTGGGTTCTAATTGATTGACATAGTTGTTGAAAAATTGATCTAAATGGTTTGTAATATTCTGTACAACTTGTTGTAGGTGGGCAATGTCATTTTTTATGGTTTCGCTGGTACCATTTGATTTATCTAGCTGTTGTACATTATTGGACAGTTCTGTTAATAATGATTTTAATTGATTGAGCTCAGTAAGTGATTTGGCAGGATAATCTTCTAAATTTGAATTCGCTTGTAATTGTTTTTGAACGGATTGAAGTTGTTGAATTAACTTATTATGATCAAGTTGTGTCGATTCTGCAGAATTGTTTTGTTGTAGTTGTGTGATTGTATTTTGTATATCATTTTCTAGTTGTTTGCGTGCTGCAGCTTCAGTGTTGGCTAGTTTATTCAAAGTCTCCATAGATTGAATGCTATCATTTACAAGTTGCTGTGCTTCTTTTAGTTGTTTTTGAATTTGACTGATGTTAGTATCATTAGCATTTGTATTTTGAATTTTTTCAAGTAGTTGATTAAACTGGTTTTTTATAGTTTGTATCGTCGCTGAATTTTCTTTGACTATGGGCGATAAATTTTGCAGCATTGTCTCTACTTTAGTAATTAGCGTTAAGCCATTATCTATAGAGTTAAGCCCATTGTTTGTGACTTTTTGCACTTCAGGAATTTGCGACAAAGCGCCATTGACCAGTTTTATGGCTTCTTGTGCATCTTTTGTCGACTGCGTGAGTGTTGATTCAATTTCGGGTAAATGTTGTTCAATAGTAAAGATATAATTCTCGAATTTATTGATATCGGGAATATTTTTCTCGATTTCGATACCAACTGTATTAAAAATATCGAAAATCGTACCATTTACTGTCGATACAAATTCACTTGAAATTTGATCTGTTATAACACCGGCACCCTTACTTGTGATTTTGGGGGCAATCGGGTTAATTTTTTCATTTACATAATAGTCAATCTGAGCTTTTGTAGGTGTATCAGTCATAATGGACGTCAAATTCTCTGAAAAATCTTTTGGTACGATAATAGCAGCGAAATAGTCACCGTCTTTAAGTTGATCTAGCGCTTTTGCTTTCGAAATAAAATGCCAAGAAAAATTTTCGTTTTCAGCTAAATTCGTAATAATTTCATTCCCTACATTTAATTCATTTCCTTTGACGGTTGCTCCCGTATCTTCATTGACAATGGCAATTTTCATATTGGCTGTGTTGGCATATGGATCCATTGAGGCGTAAATATTAAACCAGGCATAAAGAGAGGGTAAAAAGATCAAACCGCCAATGATGACCGCTGTTACCCAATTTGTTGCGATGTTCTTAATATCTGTTTTATAAATTTGAAAAATATGTTGGATAGAGGATTTCATGCAAGCAATCACTTCACATTCATATTGTTTTTATAGTAAGTAGGATTCCAAAAATGAAATGATTTATGATGAAATATTGTAAAAGTTAATGGTGAAAAGACTAATTAGTTTACTATGATTTGAAAAAACTTTATAATCAATCGCGAATACACTAAATATAGGATGTTTTAGTGTTAATAAGGGAGGAATACAATCTAGTGAAAAAGCTACTAATTATCGGGTTGATTATAGTTGTGTTATTTGCAACAGTGATTTTCCTAACAAATGTATCAAATAACAAAAAGTTATCAAGTGAAAACAATGCATATGGCGATAAAGACCTGCAGCAAGAAACGATTGACCAATTAGATGATGAAAATTACCAAAACATTATGTTACCAGATGAACTTGAGAAAAAAATTGCAGCAGGTGAAGATGTGAATGCATACTTCTTCAGTCCAACTTGCATACACTGCCAAGCATTTACACCGAAGTTAATGCCAATCGCTGATGAGCTTGGTATCGACATTGCACAACTAAACACTCTTGAATTTTATGACGAATTATGGGATAAGTACGAAATTGAAGCAACCCCGACATTTATTCGCTTTGAAAATGGAGAAGAAGTCAATCGTTTTGTAGGTGCTTTAGAAGAAGAAGATTTACGCGCATTTTTTGATGCGGAAGTATTAAAATAAAAGAAAAATGATCCCTTACAAGTAAGTTGTAAGGGATTTTTCTAATTTATCAGAGCATTTTATCGTGAAGAGTTTTCGTAGTGTATACTATACATACGAAAAATATGTTGTGAATAATGGGGGAAAGACGTATGACAATGGATGATTATTTTTACAATGGCGAGCTGATGAAGTGTTATGAAGCTGCCAAGCAAGTTTCCAGTGGACAAGAAAAGGAATTAGCTGATAAATATATTGCTTTATTAAAAGAATACGATTTTGCTACCTATCCAAAGCCAGCATCGATAGTTGTTAGCCAGGAGGAAGAACGTGCTGATGAGAGTTATTCGTCATCTGATTTAGTGGCAGAAATACGTGCTATAAAGGATGAAGCGGAATTTACGAGACGTGTGAAGGAACTAGAGGAGATAGCCAAATTGGGCACAGTAGACAAGAAGGCTCAGTCTTTCTTTACGCAAGGAGAGTTATTCTTATTTGCACACCACTATAATGAAAGTGTGCACTGCTTCAAACAAGCTGTAAAAGAGAGTCCAAATAAAGCATTGTACTGGGGAATAACTGGGCAAACGATGCATCGCTTTGGGTGGATGCCGTTTGATGCATTGGGCTATTTAGAGCAAGCGATACAATTGGATCCTACGAATGCGCGTTGGAAATGGAATAAGGCACTTGTGCTCATACAATTAGCGAAGGATTTACAAATGGCACCATTCATCGCTAATGCGGCAATAACGTTAGAAGAAGCAATTACCCTTTGTGGAGAGCACCAACGATCGTTAAAAGATGCGATTCAAAGTACACTTGATAATATGGATAGTTATGTATTTGAATAAAAGTTAGTGTGATGCTGGTTTTTATCTTTATGAAGGCTCTTTATCGTTCTAATTTTTATTAATGTAATAATTACTAAAAAGGACCCCCTACTGTGAGGTCCTTTTTAATTTTATTAATAACCAAAAATGTAGTTTAACATAGTCTTCGTGAGGTAATTAATAAATATTACAAATGAATTTATAATTTCACAATAGTTTATTTGTAGTGATTACATTATTTGTATTTCATGGTAATCTAGAGGTAGAAATTATTTGGAATGTATTTTGAAGCGTTATATGAAGTTTTGTCCGTAATAGTATATTAGATAGAATGGGAGGTATTTATTGATGCGTAAATTCGGGGAAGACATTTCATTATACAAACAAGGACTTCAATTCCTATTCTTTTCTATCATTTTACTCGCAATTATTGTTTTTTGGAGTGATGAATTTTACGGAATCTTTGGAGAGGATAACTATGTGACAATTCATCTGCTGATTGAGATTTTCATTATTGTTGTCTCCTTAACCATTGCCATACAATCTTGGTTGATTTCTCCCTATCTTTTATCGAGTACTCGACTCTATCTCGGTGCTTTATTTTTAACGATTGGTTTACTTGAAATAGCGCATTCGCTTTCTTATAAAGGTATGCCGTTTTTTATTACTGAAAGTACTCCTTATGCTGCTACTTGGTTTTTTATGATGTCAAGATTGTTCTTAGCTATAGGTCTACTAATAATTTTAAGTTTTAAGGAAAAGAAGATAAATAATTCTTACAGATGGATTATTTATAGTTGTTCATTGTGTGTGACAATTGCATGTATTATTTTAGTCTATTCTCAACTTCTACCTAATCTTATTAATGAGGGTAGTGGACCTACATTATTGAAAAATAGTCTTCAGTATGCTGCTGTTTTTATTCAAGTCGTGTTACTTTTATTTTTAATGAGTCATTTTAAAGTCGCACCTAGAAGAATATTTTTACTAGTAGGTGGCTCAATCTACTTGATCGTGAGCGATATCCTATATACAACATATAATGATGTATACGATATTAAAAATTTCACTGGACATATTTTTCAGCTATCTGCATTTTATATTTTTTTTAGAGCTATCTACTATTCTTCTATCGAAAAGCCATTTCAGCAGTTAATAGAGACACAGAAGCATTTGAAAAAATCGCAAGAAGAAATGCAATTTATGGCATATCACGATGATATAACGAATTTACCAAATGAGCGTTATATAATGGAAGCGTTAAAAAAGAAAATATACATAGATCAATCAAAAAAAGCTATTTTAGCCATAGAAATCGATCGTTTGACGACAATTAAGGCATCGCTTGGTAAAACATATGCAGATCAAATGTTAGCTATGGCCGCTAAACGATTACAACGTGAATTACCGGAAAAATATATACTTAGTATTTCAAGAGAAGATTACTTTATTGTTTATATTGATGAAGTGAAAAATCCTCAGTATCTGAAGCAACTAGGAAAACAATTGCAAGAAGCTATGACGGAGCCTTTCCGTATACAGCACTTTTCACTTAATGGGAATTTAAATATTGGGATAGCTTTTTATCCAACAGATGCTAGTACAGAGGAAGAGTTGCTGATGCATGCAAAAAATGCAATGAATGACGCTAGTAAAATCCCTGCACGAATTATGCATTATGATCCAAGTATGTCCAATGGAATGACTGAAAAACTTATTTTAGAAAATGATTTACATAGTGCACTAGATAATGATGAACTTTTTTTAGAATATCAACCACAAATAGATTTGAAAACAGGAGAAATTATTGCTGTAGAGGCTCTGGTACGTTGGCAGCATCCTGAAAAAGGTTGGATTTCACCGGGGACATTTATCCCAATTGCAGAAGAGTCAGGGTTAATTATTCCAATTGGACAATGGATATTGAAAACGGCTTGTCATCAGGTAAAACAGTGGGATCAGGAGGGCTTACCGCCGCTGAAAGTAGCTGTCAACTTATCTTTAGGTCAATTATTCCAACAAGATTTAGTGGAAATGGTACAGGAAGTGCTGACGAATACAAAGCTCGAACCACAGTATTTACAATTAGAAATAACAGAAAGTATGACCATCAACATCGATCATATGACTGCCGTCTTACGTAATTTAAAAGAACTAGGCATCACAATTGCGGTTGACGACTTTGGTACAGGCTATTCATCTTTATCATATTTAAAGGATTTTTCAATTGATTGTTTAAAGATAGATAGATCATTTGTGCAAAAAATTCAATCTAATTCTACAGATGAGGCACTAGTGGCCATGATCATTTCAATGGCGAAGCATTTACAATTAAAAGTAGTAGCAGAAGGAATAGAAGAAGTGGAACAGCTTGCTTATTTAAAGGCGAGTAATTGCGAAATGGTTCAAGGCTACTTATTTAGTAAACCAATCAGGCCGATAATATTGCAGGGGAATTTTCAGGAGATCCAATCTAATGCTAAAGGGATTTTAAATCAGCTTACTATACTTGAAAAGTAAAAAGTTTACTCGTATATCGAATAGGAATCAAGCAACCTAATAGTTTTTTAATCAATACACATACTAACATAGTAAATGTTTATGGATATCCTCGTTTCGAAGTTGAAACGGGGATATTCAATTTTGAAATTAAAAAAGATCGTTTGAGTGACAAAGAATGAGCATGATTTCTCTATACTTGGATAGTAATATAATAAATACATTTTTCTTTGTTTTTAAAACTCCAAAAATATCAATGGCTAGAAATTTTAAAATTACCCCTCTTTATAGCATTGACTTTACTTAGATGAAGTAATATAATTTTCAAAATATAATAAACAGAATTAACTGAATAGTTTTGTAATAATAATATTGTGCAAAATTGAAACTCAGTTCGAGGATAGGGGTTTAATTGATGAATATTATGCAAAAAGCGTTAGAAATGCATAGCCAAGCACAAGGAAAAATGAAAATTGTGGCGAAAGTGCCAGTTCAAGATACATATGACCTTAGTTTAGCGTATTCTCCAGGTGTTGCGCAGCCATGTATTGAAATTGAAAACAATCCACAGGCTGTTTACGATTATACGATTAAAGGGAATTTAATTGCGATTGTAACGGACGGAACTGCGGTATTAGGTTTAGGTGATATTGGGCCAGAAGCCGCTTTACCCGTAATGGAAGGAAAAGCAATTTTATTAAAACGTTTTGCGGATGTTGATGCATTTCCAATTTGCTTAGCCACTAAGGATGTGGATGAAATTGTCCGTACAGTGAAGGCAATTGCACCAACTTTTGGAGGCATTAATCTAGAGGATATTTCTGCACCTCGTTGTTTTGAAATTGAAGACCGCCTTCGTCAAGAATGTAATATACCTGTGTTTCATGACGATCAACACGGTACCGCCATCGTTGTAGGGGCAGGTTTGTTGAATGCTGTGAAAATTGTCGAGAAGCAACCAAAAGATATGAAGTTGGTCATTAATGGTGCAGGCGCAGCAGGTATTGCAATTCTACGTTTACTACTGCAAATGGGCTATAAAAATGTTGTTATGTGTGATACTAAGGGAATCATCTATGATGGTCGTGAAGAGGGTATGAACAGTATTAAAGAGCAAATCGCTAAAATTTCTAACCCAGAAAAGCTTAAAGGCTCATTGGATGATGCAATTGCAGGAAGTGATGTCTTTATTGGCGTATCGGTAGCGGATTTACTTACAAAAGCGCATATCGATTCGATGAATGACAATCCAATTGTTTTCGCATTAGCAAATCCAAATCCAGAGATTACTTATGATAATGCACGTGCGTGGGGAGTTCGTGTGATGGGGACGGGTCGTTCAGATTATCCAAACCAAGTAAATAATATGTTAGCATTCCCAGGTATTTTCCGCGGTGCATTAGATGTGCGTGCAACTGATATTAACGAAGCGATGAAATTAGCAGCTGTAGAAGCAATTGCGTCTTTAGTTTCGGAAGAGGATTTATGTGAAGAATTTATTATTCCAAAATCTATGGATGAACGTGTTGCAGGCGTTGTTGCAAAAGCTGTTGGTAGTGCAGCGATTGAGTCTGGCGTGTCTGTATTGTTTCAACAACCACATCACCGAGGCTAATCGTTGCCTTTATCTGTCTAAGGATGATTTTCATTTTAGATAAATGAAGATCGACGACAATCATGGTATGATAGTGACGAAATGATTTGTTGATATAAAGGACGGGTTTTTATGATGGCACAAGATGTGGCAAATAAATTGATTGAAAAAGCATGCAATCACTTAGTACGAAATATGAATATATCCAAAGTGGAACAGCATTTTAAAGAAACGATTGCGATGCAGCGTGAATCATCAACTTCACAAATCGTATTTTGGGATATGTTAATGATGAATATGCTATATTTCTCTGAAAATGAGCAAGTTTGGGAACGAGAATTTATACAAATGCTAGAGCAAAAAGAATGGTTAAAGCCAGCAAAGCTAGAAGAAGAGTTACTGATGCATCAAATGCGTGTGCGTCAGCAAGTCGCACAGCAAATGGATGAAGCAACAGCACTTTTTCATAAACAATATGAAACTGAACATATAACAGAAGAAGATATTGTGTATGATTATGCCTATAGCTCTGCAGGACATTCAATGCGTATGGATTTATTGACGGTACTTGTGTCAACACCTGAGCAGTCAAAGGTGTTATTTGAAGCAGATCCAAAGGAAACAATTCGCATCGTGAAAGGCTATATTGCATACCATACAGATGGTATTATTAATAAAACAAAGTTAATATAGTATTTCAGAGACTCCCTTGTTAAACAATGGGAGTTTTTGTGTGATATCGAGGGATCTTATATAGAAGAGCAAAAATAATACAACATTTGTACAGGATAAATGTCGAATATGATAAGATGGTAGTAATTTCACTTGAAAGGAATTATGTTCATGAATACACCGTTTACATTTAAACATACGCAACCGTCTAATATGGATCCTAATAAAAAATACCCAGCAATCTTTTTACTCCACGGTATGGGAAGTAATGAGGATGATCTCCCTCAACTCGTCCAGGATTTTAAAGAACAGTGTCATATTTTTAGTTTACGAGGACCAATAACACAAAAACCAGGATATGCATTTTTCACGATTCAAGAAATCGGGAAGCCAGACCGTGCCATCTTCGACAAAGTGTTAGTTGCTCTTCAACGTTTTATGTTAGAAGCAATTAGCGAATATCAAATTGATCCAAATAAAGTATATGTACTTGGCTTTAGTCAAGGGGCTATTTTAGCGCAGTCACTGGCGTTTTCTATGGGGAATTTAATCCGCGGAGTAGTGGCTCTTAGTGGGTACACACCCAAATTTGTTACAGAAGAATATGCTATTCGTCCAGTCGATCATTTACAAATCTTTATCTCACATGGTGATTATGATTATGTCATTCCATCTCAGTGGGGTATTGAAAGTAAGGAAACATTTGAACGTTTTGGAGCAAATGTTGTATTCAAGCAATATCCTGATGGACATGGTGTAACACCTGATAATATGCGTGATCTTATCGCATTTTTAGCCCAAGAATTACAAGAGACAGTTCAATAATAAAAAATTGAAAAGTAGGGCAAAAATAAAGATAGTATGCTATCAGTATTTTGATATGCTGGTGGAAATTTGTATAGACTTGAAATTAGTAGAAAAAGCAAAGCCGACTTCAGAATGTTTGAAGTCGGCTTACATTTATTTTGCTAAGCTGCGATCTTTATTTGTCACGGCTGCCACTGCATCGTGTATAGTTGTTTCGAAATGATTACTTTGAAGGGAAGATACGCCTTGAATGGTAGTGCCGCCCGGTGAGCATACTTGGTCGACAAGTGCCCAAGGGTGTTCTTGCGATTGTAAGATCATCTTAGCACTACCAAGTACGGCATTGGCAGCAATATCTAATGCCATAGTTTTTGGCATACCTTCACGTACAGCCGCACGTGCTAACGCATCGATGTACATATACGTAAACGCTGGGGAAGCACCGCCGATTGTTGTGAAAATTGAGAATAAATGCTCAGGAACCTCCGTAATGGTACCGACTGTCTCAAACAATGACGTGACGAGTTGGATTTGTGTTTTTGATACTTGTTCGCTAGCCATATAACAACTTGTTGAAGCACCAACAATCGCATTAATATTAGGCATTACGCGAATAATTGGTGTTGCATCAGACAAGTTTTCTTGGAAATAAGAAATAGTTTTCCCTGCCGCTATCGAGACAATAATATGGTTATCTTGTAAATGTTTTTTTACCTCGGGTAAAACATCTGATAGCATTTGAGGCTTCACGCTTAGTATAACTATGTCACAGTGAGCCATTAATTCTTCAATGGAATTACTAGCTTCAATCCCATAGGTAGTAGCTAAATTTGTCGTTTTTTCGGGAGTACGATTATATCCATAAATAGCAGAAGATTGGAAATCTCCACTATTACACATACCTTTTATAATTGCTGTGGCCATATTACCGAGGCCGATAAAACCGTATTTCACGTGCTTTACACTCCTTCATCTATAAAGAACATCCACATTAGTATAGAACAGAATGTTTTTCTTGAATAGTGATAAGCAAGTATTGAGGCAATAATGTTCAAAATCATGTCGGACGATGGTATCATAGAGAGAGAGTTATGTCGCTTTGCTCGTACGAAATCATGTATTTTATGTGAACTTAGAGACATATCTATTTAAAAAGAGGTAGAATGGTAATTTGATGGCTCATCTCCAAAAGTCGCGAATGACATTTGATTAAACTACTAATTGATTTTAAAATGCGTGTTGATTGGAGTGAAGGCTGGGCGAGTGCTCATGTCGCTTCCCTTTCGTCGCAAAGCAGAGATTTCCTAGGGGATTAGCGTCCAAGATGAAATCCTTGAACGCGCCTATGGGGGAACGAAGACTAAAAACTTCAAGTCCTGTGACATCGCCTTTGTGACCAACATCATGTTGGCCCGAAGCTGGACTCGGATGCCCCTTGAAAGCGATAAGCCAAAACGGAAATCAACTCCAAGTTATAGACATGAGCCAATCTGATATGTATTTTGCAAAAATTGTCGCTTTCTATCTTGAAGAAAGTGTCTAGAAATTTATAGAGAAAAGGAATTAAATTGAATGGAACAAAATCTGAAAACAGAGCGTAATTCGCAAGCTGGAAATGTTAATACAGTGAAGCATTCTCGCTCAACTATTTTAGCACAGACAGTCAAAACAGGGATAATTAAATCCAATTTAATTCCAATGTGGGCAGGTTTGGCGCTAGGGATGTATAAAAATCAAATGTCGCTGATGGAGAATATTCCTGCAATCCTATTTGCGACGATTGGTTCAGCACTTGTTATTGGAGCAGCAGGAGCCTTTAATAATGTGTACGACCGTGATATAGATGCTATTATGCCCCGTACGCAAAACCGACCAACTGTTACAGGAGAAATGACTGCAAAAGCAACACTGTATTTAGCGATTGCGATGCTAGTTTCTGGTATAGGTGTGCTGGCACTTGCTTCACCACTTGCTGCATTATTTGGTTTCCTAGGGGTCTTTTTATACGTTGTGCCATATACAATGTGGACAAAGCGTCGCACGATCTATAATACAGAAGTTGGTAGTTTTTCTGGTGCTGTACCACCACTGATCGGCTGGGCGGCAGTTTCTTCAGACGTGACACATCCAGCGTTAATCGGTCTCTACTTGGTGATGGTTATATGGCAAATGCCGCACTTTTATGCAATAGCTATCCGAAAACATGCTGATTACGAAGCGGCAAGTGTACCGATGCTTCCTGTTGTTAAAGGGATGCGCCGTACGTACTACCAAACGAATTTTTATTTAATTTTACTTATTTTATCGAGCTTTTTATTTGGTTCGCTAAGTATTGGGATTATGCTAGTAGCATTGATATTGAGTGTGGCATGGCTTATCATGAGTATTTATGGCTATCATAGTAATAAAGATCAAGTGAAATGGGCAACGAAAATGTTCGTATTCTCCTTACTACATATGACGATATTATTTACAACAGTTATTGTCTATTCTCTAGTAGGAGTTATTTTTAAATTATATTAAATATATAAAAGCCAACAAGCATTTATTTTGCGCTTGTTGGCTTCTTGCTTGTGACAGAGGTGATGGTGCGACTTGGCCATTCAAGTGCATGAAGCTGACCGCCAAATACAGCACCACCATCAATGCCGATAATATTATTTTTTCCTACGTACACGCTAAAATTGGTTGGGTCGTGGTACAGTTTATAGGTCGGAGTATGACCAAAGATTACTGTTTTCTCTCCTTGATAGCCTGCATGAAATTCTTCTCGAATCCATAAAAGCTCATCGCTCTCCGTATCAATTGGCGCCTTTCCTGGTACAACCCCACCATGGACAAAAATAGCATCATCTAATTCAATAAATGTTTCAAATGATTCGATAAGTTTTAAATGTTCTTCGAGCTTCGGTAAAGAACGAATAAATGTTGGTAAAGTATTGGTCATGATAGCTTCGTTGAAGTCTTCTGCTTGATATCCATAGCTTGCAAGGGTTTTATCTCCGCCACATACAGTAATCCAATGTAGCCAAGGTTTAGGATCTCCTAAACGGCAGGCTGCAAGCATAATGGCCTCGTGGTTGCCCATTAACACGCGTGCACCATTTGCTTTTAACTCCGCTACTAAATTTAAAACCCCACTTGAAGCAGGGCCCCGATCTATATAATCACCAAGTAGAAATAATTGGTCTTGTGCCGCATTATAATTTACTTTCACTAATAGTTGTTGAAAAAGTCCTAGTTCCCCATGAATATCACTAATGGCAAGTATCCGTGTCATAAAATAGCATCCTTTCCAGTACATGAGCGGTTATTGTTAAGTATAAAGAATATTCTTGCAAATTTCGACTTTTTTCATCTATTTTATGTTGAGGTAATTTTTTTTCTTCATTCATTCGTCTATAAAGTTAGAAAGGGGGGAGATTTGCAGTAATCGTTTCAACAGGATTATGAAGCGTACAGTGATACGATTTTAAATATCTTTATTATTTAGCGGCAATAGAGGTGTCTTTAATTCGAAAATTTGGAAGAGTGTACGTCTATAATGTGATTGTATGTCTTTTTGTGATGATGTGAGAGGGGTTGTCCTAAAAGTAAAATAGTATGCTGAGAGTAGCTTTTTTGATATACAGGTAAAAATCCGCGGAAAGTGAAGCGGATTTTTACCAGATAGAAAGCAAATCGTTCTGTTTTAAGGGACTTATTAGACATCACCTTTTTATTGTTTCTGTTGGATTTTTGCCCAAGCATCATTAATTATTTCTTCTTCAAAACTAGAGAGAAGACGGTAGTTGTTCGTATCTAAAATGCGATAGTGATTACTAATAGCATTTTGCTGTAGACGATAGCCTTCATGCTCTGAGATATTCTTCCACCATATGTATCCACCCATTGTTTTTTCTTTTGGCTGTAATGTACCATTATTCGCAATTAAATCAACGACTTCCAGAGGATCTCCACCAAGCTCATGCTGCAAAATAGAACTTTCACGGAATAGGGCACAGACTGCAACGGTTGTAGTCCATCCTGCCTGAATTCGACCTTTTTCAATTTGAACAAGTGTTTTTTTGGAGAGGCCTAGTAAGTCACTCATTTGGTCTTGCGTAAAGTCTTTTTCGGTACGAATTAATTTAAGTTTATCAGAGATGAGTACTATAAGTTGTTCACGCTGCATTAAAATACTCCTTCTTTTAGGTTGTTTTCAATCAGTATACACGAAATAATGAGAAAACAGCTACTTTACTTTACTGTAAATTACGATACAAGAAAAGAATAATCGTTATTGTTCACATAATGTTTCTTTGAATATTCAAGGATGAACAGTGTTTAAGAATAGAAAAACTGGTTCTAAATCAAATGTTGGGGTGCTGTAAATTTACAGCACCTTAACCCAAATGAACCCCGATTTCTTTATACTTTAAATTTAATAAGATTTTTG